>NZ_JALLKV010000040.1:0-56899 GCF_023093815.1 Pseudomonas sp. PNPG3 | reverse complement strand
CTCACCCTTTCGAGTTTAAGAGACCTTGAAGACACAAGCTGGCTTGCCGGCGATGAAGATCAAGGTACCCTCAAGCCTTGTTGCGGCCCATCAACCCTCGCACGGTCTCCTGCAGGTCCGCCGGCAGCACCACCACCTTGGCATTGCTGCTGCCCGCCAGGTTCTCCATGGCCCCCACATAGCGCTCGCCCAGCAGGTACATCGCCGGTACGGTCTCGTTGCCGACCGCGTCCTTGACCAGCGAAATCGCCCGCGCCGAGGCCTCGGCCAGGCTGATCTGCGCTTCGGCATCCAGCCTGGCAGCCTGCAAGCGTGCTTCTGCTTCCAGGATCGCCGCCTGCTTGGCTCCTTCGGCACGGGTTACGTCGGCCTTGCGTTCACGCTCGGCTGCCGCCTGGCGCTCCATGGCCAGTTGCATGTTTTCCGAGGGCTTGATGTCCTGGATTTCCACCGAGCGTACGGTCACACCCCAGTCTTCGGTCTGCTCGGACATCGCCTCGCGCAGGCGCGCCTTGATCTGCTCGCGGCTGGACAGCGCTTCGTCCAGGTCCATGGCCCCGACGATGGCGCGCAGCGAGGTCATGGTCAGGCTGGTGACGGCGAACGAGAAGTCCTGCACGCCATAGGAGGCCTTCTGTGGGTCGACCACCTTTGCGAAGCACAGGGCGTTGGCCACGATTACGGCGTTGTCCCGGGTGATGATTTCCTGCTGCTGCACATCGAGGATGATGTCCTTGGTGGGCAGCCGGTAGGCGACCACGTCCATGTACGGGATGACGATGTTCAGGCCGGGCTTGAGCGTGCTCTGGTAGCGGCCCAGGCGCTCGACGACCCATTCTTCGCCCTGGGGCACGATGCGCACCCCCTTGAACACGGTGATCAGGACGAACAGCGCGATGGCGACGACGACGATGAGGCTGGTCATGATGCGAAATTCCTTTTAGTGCGGATTCAGGCCCGAATGACCCGGGCGGTGTTCCCTTCGATGGCGGTCAGGCGTACCCGCTCGCCGGCCGCGATCTCGCTATCGGCGATGCAGGTCCATTCCTCGTTGCCGAGGATAGGCTTCTGGAAGCGCACACGGCCTTTTTGAAACTCCGATACACCAGCAGTCAGCAGCCCCACTTCACCGATCACGCTTTCGGCGGTCCAGCGCACGTCGGGTTGCTTGCGCCGGAACAGCTTGAACCACAGTGCCGTGGTGACTGACGACATCAGCACCCACAGCAGCACCTGCATGTCCAGTTGCAGGCTGGGGGCGGCCAGCGAAATGAGCGATACCAGCACGGCGCCGATGCCGAACCAGAGGATGAAGAACGTCGGCAGGACCAGTTCGAGCAGGATCAGCGCGATGCCGAAGACCAGCCAGATCCACCATTGCATTTCCATATGGGTAGCGCCTTCCGGGGGGGAGTGCCGAGTTTAAGGTAGCAGTGCGGCACATGGCCACTTCATGGTTTGCAAGAAAAGTCCGAAATGGCTGTAGGAGCAACTGTCTTGTGCAAATACATGAAAGTTGCCGCGTCCCCTGTGGGAGCGGGTTCACCCGCGAACACCGGCGAAGCCGGTGCCATGCACCGCGTTGATTTCTTCGCGGGTAAACCCGCTCCCACAGGGATCTGCGGTGCGCTTACGGAATTTGTTATCCGCGCAGGTCGAGCGCCGCAGCCAGGTCGGCTGGCGAATCGAATGCCCGGTTCACATCCGGCAAAGCCGGTCGCTTCAGGATCAGCACAGGTATCCCCAGCTCCCGCGCCACCTCCAGCTTCGGTTCGGTCGCTACGCTGCCACTGTTCTTGCTGATCAGCACATCGATCTTGCGGCGCTGGAACAACGCCCGCTCCTCCTCGATATGGAACGGCCCGCGCGCGCCAATCACTTCGCAGCGATCGTTGCCAGGGCACGTTTCCAACGCACGCAAGGTCCAGAACTGCTCCAGCGGTATCTCGTCCAGATGTTGCAGCGGCTCACGCCCCAGCGTGAACAATGGCCTGCGAAACGGCTTGAGTGCCTCGATCAACCCCGCCCAGTCCTCGACCTCGCGCCAGTCGTCCCCCGCTTGTGTCTGCCAGGCCGGGCGGCGCAAGGCCCAGCACGGAATACCGGCCAAGCGTGCGGCGTTGGCCGCGTTGCGGCTGATCTGCGCGGCATAGGGATGGGTAGCATCGATCAGCAACGTGATGCCTGCATCGTGCAGGTAGTTCGCCAGCCCTTCGGCACCGCCAAAGCCGCCGACCCGAACCTGGCATTGCAGGTCCTGCGGCACCCGGCCGATGCCCGCCAGGCTGTAGACATGCTGCGGGCCCAGGCGGCGAGCGATGGCCAGGGCTTCGGTGACGCCGCCCAGCAGCAGGATGCGCCCGTTCATTGCACACCCGCCCGGCCGACGATGCCACCCTGGCGATCGATGGCGAACACCTCCACCTGCACCTGCGCCGGCACCACGCTGCGGGCGAAGGCCAGGGCGTGGGCGCACACCGCGTCACCCAAGGGAATGCCGGCTGCATGGGCCAGTGCCAGGGCCTGTTGGCTGGTGTTGGCAGTAATGATCGATGCCTGCAGCGCAGCGTCGGCGCCGATGTCCGCCGCCCAGCCGGCCAGTTGCGGCAGGTCGATGCTGGAATGACGGCTGTGCAGGTCCATGTGCCCGGCAGCCAGCTTGCTGATCTTGCCGAAACCGCCGCACAGGGTCAGGCGTGGCACCGGTACTTTGCGCAGGTGCTTGAGCACCGCACCGACGAAGTCGCCCATTTCGATCAGGGCTATTTCTGGCAGGCCATAGACGCGGCGCATGGTGTCTTCGCTGGCGTTGCCAGTGCATGCAGCGATATGCGTGTAGCCGTTGGTGTGGGCGACGTCGATGCCCTGGTGGATCGAGGCAATGTAGGCCGCGCAGGAAAACGGCCGCACGATGCCGCTGGTGCCGAGGATCGACAGACCGCCGAGGATGCCCAGCCGCGGGTTCATGGTCTTCAGGGCCAGTTGCTCGCCACCCTGCACATTGACCGTTACCTCGAAGCCACCGGGATAGCTGCATTCGTCCGCCAGGCGTTGCAGGTGTTCGCTGATCATGCGCCGTGGCACCGGGTTGATGGCCGGCTCACCCACCGCCAGCACCAGCCCCGGGCGGGTCACGGTGCCGACGCCGGTGCCGGCGACAAAACGGATGCCAGGTTCGGCCAGCAGGCGAACCTGGCTATAGAGCAGGGCGCCGTGGGTCACGTCCGGGTCGTCGCCGGCGTCCTTGAGCGTGCCCGCTTCGGCACCTTGGCTGGTGAGGCGGCAGAACTCCAGGCGCATCTGCACCACTTTGCCCTTGGGCAGGGTGATGCTGACGGCGTCGTTGCTCTCGCCACCGAGCAGCAAGCGTGCTGCCGCCAGGCTGGTGGCGGTGGCGCAGCTGCCGGTGGTCAGGCCGCTGCGCAGGGGGGCGGGCTGTTCGCGGGTTTCTTCACGCATTGGCGGGTTTCACCACGTCCAGCAAGGTGATCGGCAGCGCCTGGCGCCAAGTGTCGAACGCGCCCAATGGCTGGGCATGGGCGACATGGACGCGGGTCAGCTCGCCGCCGTGGCGTTCACGGAAATGCGCCAGGGCCAGTTCGCTTTGCAAGGTCACCGCATTGGCTACCAGCCGGCCGCCGGGGCGCAGGTTTGCCCAGCACAGGTCGAGCACACCTTCGCGGGTGACGCCGCCACCGATGAAGATCGCATCCGGTTGCTCCAGGCCCTCCAGCGCCGCCGGTGCCTTGCCGCGGACCAGGTGCAGACCGGGTACACCCAACGCATCGCGGTTGTGTTCGATGAAGCCCTGGCGGCCTTCGTCGGCCTCGATGGCCAAGGCGCGGCAGGCCGGGTGGGCGCGCATCCATTCGATGCCGATCGAGCCGCAGCCGGCGCCCACGTCCCACAGCAGTTCGCCGGGCTGTGGTGCCAGGCGGGCCAGGGTAATGGCGCGGACGTCGCGCTTGGTCAGCTGGCCGTCATGCCGGAAGGCGCTGTCCGGCAGCCCGGCCAGCCGGTGCAGGCGCGGCGCCTCGGGCGTGGCCAGGCACTCGATGGCTACCAGGTTGAGCGCGGCGACGTCGCTGTGCGGCCAGCCCTGGGCGGTGCCGGCCAACTCACGTTCGTCCACGCCACCCAAGTGTTCGAAGACTCGCAGGCGGCTTGGCCCGAAGCCCCGCTCGCGCAGCTGCGTGGCAATTGCTGCCGGGCTGTCGCCGTCGTTGCTCAGCACCAGCAGGCGCACACCGCTGTGCAGATGGGCATTGAGCGCTGCCAGGGGCCGAGCGACCAGCGATACCACCTGCACGTCCTGCAGTGGCCAGCCCAGGCGGGCGGCGGCCAGGGCGCAGGAGGAGGGCATCGACAGCACGCGTATTTCAGCGGCGGGCAGTTGGCGCGCCAGGCTGGCACCGACGCCGTAGAACATCGGGTCGCCGCTGGCCAGCACGCATACTGGCTCACCGCGCAGAGCCAGGACCGGGGCCAGCGAGAACGGGCTTGGCCAGCCCAGCCGTTCGCCGGCCACGCAGCGTGGCAGCAAGGCCAGCTGGCGCGGGCTGCCGAAGATCCGCGCAGCGCCCAGCAGCGCGCGCCGGGCCTGCTTGCCCAGGCCGCTGAAGCCGTCTTCGCCGATACCTACTACTGTCAGCCAGGGTGCCATGTATCTCATTCCGCCATTTTTGGGGCCGCTGCGCGCCCCTTCGCGGGCTCGCCCGCTCCCACAGGTACAGCGCAGCCGTTGAGGGCAGCGGTGATCCTGTGGGAGCGGGCATGCCCGCGAAGGAAGGCGACGCGGTCCTTAATTTCTACTCGATCGTCGATGATGCTCGACCACCGGCTTTTCATGCCGCCGGACAAAGCAGGCATAATACCGCGCCTTCTACACTCAAGCGCATTTTCACAGATTGCCGGACGCCCCTTTGACCCAGGCCCATGCCTCCCATGTATCGCCCCGTCCCTCGGCCTGCCCGGGGTTGTGGCGCATCGTCAGTGCCCGTGATGGCGGCATCTGCCGCATCAAGCTGCCGGGCGGCCTGCTGCTGGCCGACCAGGCCGACGCAGTGGCGGCGGCTGCCGAGCGTTTCGCTGGTGGCGTGATCGAGGCCACCAACCGCGGCAACCTGCAGATTCGCGGCATCGGCAGCGAGCATCGCGGCCTGGTCGAGACACTGCTCGCTGCCGGCCTGGGCCCACGTGATGCCGCCGGTGACGATGTGCGCAACCTGATGCTCAGCCCGCTGGCCGGGCATGACCCGGCGATGCTGCTGGACGCTCGGCCGCTGGCCGGGCAGATCCTCGACCTGCTGGAAGGCACTCCGCGTTTTCACCAGTTGTCGGCCAAGTTCGCCGTGCAGCTGGATGCCGGCGAAAACCTGGCCATGCTCGAACACCCCCATGACCTGTGGCTGTCGGCCCTGCGCCTGGGGCAGCAGACCTGGCTGGCGTTTGGCCTGGCGGGTTGCCCGGCAGACGGCCAGGTGCTCGGTGCGGTCCCGGCGGACCAAGGCCTGGCACTGGTGCGTGCGGTGCTGGAGCGCTTCCTCGACCTGGCCACCCCGGCACAGTCGCGCATGCGCCAGTTGCTCGAGGTGTGTTCGGCAACCGATTTCATCGACGGACTCGGCCTGGCCATCCGCCGCGACGCCGCCGTGCTCGCATGGCGGCGTGAACCGCGCAGCGTCTCGTGGCTGGGCGTCCTGCCCCAGGCGCAGAGCGTCGCCTTGGGCGTTGCCCCGCCGCAGGGGCGCCTGACCCCGGCCATGCTGCGTGGCGCTGCGCGCGTTGCCCGTGAACATGGCGATGGCAGCCTGCGCCTGAGCCCCTGGCAAAGCCTGGTGCTGACCAACCTGCAAGCGCAACACATTGACCACGCCCAGGCCGGGTTGTCCGCACTGGGCCTGCTATGCCATGACCATGAGCCACTGGCCCGCATAAGCGCCTGTACCGGCGCCAGTGGCTGTGCCAAGGCCCTGGGCGAGACCAAGGCCGACGCCGTCACCCTGGCTGCACTGCTCGGCCCTGGCGTGCCCGGCAGCGTGCACTTGTCCGGTTGCCCCCGATCCTGTGCCGTGGCCCATGTTGCCCCGGCCACCCTGCTGGCCCGTGCGCCGGGCCGTTACGACCTGTACCTGCGTGATGCGCGCTTGCCGGGCTTCGGCGCCCTGCGCGCCACCGACCTTACCTTGAATGAAGCAGGCGCCATGCTCGACCTGCCGACGGAGCACCTTGATGATTGACTACATCCGCGATGGTCAGGAGATCTATCGCAATTCCTTCCGGATCATCCGCGAGGAAGCCCGACTCGAGCGGATCCCCGCAGACCTCGAAAAGCTCGCCGTGCGCGTGATCCACGCCTGTGGCATGGTCGACGCCATCGATGGCCTGCAGTTCTCCGAAGGTGCCGGCCGGGCCGGGCGCGAGGCGTTGCTGAACGGCGCGCCGATCCTGTGTGATGCGCACATGGTCGCCGAAGGTATTACCCGCGCCCGGCTGCCCGCCGACAACAAGGTCATCTGCACCCTGCGCGACCCGAGCGTACCGGGCCTGGCGAAAGACGCCGGCAACACCCGTTCCGCCGTGGCCCTGGAACTGTGGCGACCGCACCTGGAAGGCAGTGTGGTGGTGATCGGCAACGCGCCTACCGCACTGTTCTACCTGCTGGAAATGCTCGACGCCGGCGCCCCGAAACCAGCACTGATCCTCGGTTTCCCGGTCGGCTTCGTCGGTGCCGCCGAGTCCAAGGCGATGCTCGCCGCCGACAGCCGTGGCGTGCCGTTCGTGATCATGCAGGGCCGCCTGGGCGGCAGCGCGATGGCCGCCGCCGCGGTCAACGCCCTCGCCACGGAGGTGGAATGATGGTGCCGCGTGGACGTCTGCTGGGCCTGGGCGTGGGCCCTGGCGACCCTGAACTGATTACCCTCAAGGCCTTGCGCCTGCTGCGTGAAGCGCCCGTGGTCGGCTACTTCGTGGCCAAGGGCAAGCGCGGCAACGCCTTCGGCATCATCGAGGCGCACCTGCAGCCCGAGCAGACCTTGCTGCCGCTGGTCTACCCGGTAACCACCGAAGCGCTGCCAGCGCCGCTGTCCTATGAACAGGTGATCAGCGACTTCTACGACGAGGCCAGCGTGCAGGTAGCCGAGCACCTGGATGCCGGCCGCGACGTGGCGGTGATCTGTGAAGGCGACCCGTTCTTCTATGGTTCCTACATGTACCTGCACGACCGCCTGGCGCAGCGCTACGAGGCCGAAGTGATCCCCGGCGTCTGCTCGATGCTTGGTGGCGCCTCGGTACTGGGCGCGCCGCTGGTGTATCGCAACCAGAGCCTGTCGGTGCTGTCTGGCGTGTTGCCGGCCGAAGAACTCAAGCGTCGCCTGGCCGACGCCGACGCGGCGGTGATCATGAAGCTGGGGCGCAACTTCCCCAAGGTGCGCGAAGTGCTGGCCGAACTGGGCCTGGACGGGCGTGCGCTGTATGTGGAGCGGGCGACCATGGCCAACCAGAAAATCGTGCCGCTGGACCAGGTCGACCCACAGTCGTCGCCGTACTTCTCGCTGATCATCGTGCCGGGTGAAAAATGGCAGGGCTGAACATGCACCAGGCACCGGCGATCGTCATCCTTGGCCAGGGCAGCCTGGCCACGGCGCAGCGTATCCAGCAGTGTTATCCACAAGCATCGATCCATGGCCTGGAAGGCCGGGTCGAGGGTGCCGACCTTTGCTACACCGCGTTTGGCGATACCCTGCGTGGGCTGTACCAGCAGAACACGCCGATCATCGCCCTGTGCGCCGCGGGTATCGTCATCCGCAGCCTGGCCAGCCTGCTCAGCGAGAAAGGTGTCGAGCCGCCGGTACTGGCCGTGGCCGAAGACGGCAGTGCCGTAGTGCCGTTGCTCGGTGGCCTTGGCGGTGTGAACGTGATGGCGCGCGAAATCGCTGAAGCACTGGGCGTTGCTGCGGCAATTACCACCAGCGGCGAGTTGCGTTTTGGCACCTGTCTGCTGAACCCGCCGCAAGGCTATGCTCTGGCGGATATCGAGCAAGGCAAGCGCTTTGTCTCCGACCTGCTGGCTGGCGAGGCGGTGCGCATCGAAGGTGATGCGCCGTGGCTGCAGCAGGCGCAGTTGCCTGCCAGCGAGGCGGCCCGGCGTACCATCCATGTGGGGCACCAGGCGCGCCCGGCCAGCCGCGACGAGCTGCTGATCCACCCGCGTTCGGTGGTAGTGGGTGTTGCTGGCGGCAGCCTGGCCAGTATCCGGGCGGCATTACAGCAGGCCGGCATCGCCGAGCCTGCAGTGGCCTGCCTGCTGGCTGACGAGCAAGCCATGGCCGACAGCGCCCTGCACGAGGCCGCACAGGCCCTGGGGGTTGCCTTGCGCTTTGCTGCCAGGACGCATGATCTGGCCGGGATGGTTGCTGCGGCATTGCCTGCTGCGCAGCTGATCGAGGTGGCAGACGTGGTCATCGCGGTGGCGCCTGCCCCGGTCGAGGTGGCGCAGATCGGTCGCCGTCGGGGTCGCCTGGCGGTCATCGGCCTGGGGCCCGGTGCAGCCGAGCTGATGGTGCCGGCGGTCAAGGCCGAGCTGGCGCGGGCCGAGGATGTGCTCGGTTACGAAACCTACGTGCGCATGGCCGGCCCGTTCCGTGACGACCAGGTACTGCACTGCACCGACAACCGTGAAGAGATGCAGCGTGCCCGGCATGCCTTCGAACTCGCGGCTCAGGGCCGTTCGGTGGTGGTGGTTTCGTCGGGCGACCCGGGGGTGTTCGCCATGGCGGCTGCGGTACTTGAAGCGCTGCACGAGTCCACGGACCCGGCTTGGCACCGGGTGGATCTCGAGATCCTGCCAGGGGTGTCGGCCTCGCTCGCGACGGCCGCACAGGCGGGCGCGCCGCTGGGGCATGACTTCTGTGTGATGTCGCTGTCCGACAACCTCAAGCCGTGGTCGATCATTGAAAAGCGCCTGGACCTGGCGGCCCAGGCCGACCTGGTGCTGGCATTCTACAACCCGATTTCCAAGGCCAGGCCGCACCAGCTTGGGGCAGCGCTGGAGGTCGTGCGTCGGCACCGCGAGGGTAACACGCCTGTAGTCCTTGGCCGTGACATCGGTAGGCCGGGGCAGACGCTGAAGGTCGTCACATTGGCCGAACTGCTGCCGGAAATGGTCGACATGCGCACCATGGTGCTTGTCGGCTCATCTACAACCTGCGTGTTTCCTCGCTTGTCGGGCGGGGTGTGGGCCTACACCCCGCGTTGGTACCCGTCGGCCGACTAGTTGCACCGGAAACCCTTCAGCGCGCTGCATCCTGGGCGCGCTGGCTAAGGTGGTCGCCCCTGACTCGGGGGGCAACCATCTAGGAGTTTCCACATGTCCACAGAAACACAAGTCACTGCGACCGACACAGCCATCCTGGTCGAAGGCAACCTGCTGGCCTGCGGCGCAGGCATGTCTTCGCAAAGCCGTCATGACGTAAAGAACGCCTTCCACTTTGCCACCTTGGTGGCTGACAAGTCCTTCGATGCCGAAAAACAGAGCAGGGAGTGGTACGACCGGTTCATCGATGTCATGCGTGATCTTGGCTTTACCATCCCTCGTCGCACCTTCGAGCTGGAAACCTCTGCCGAGTTGTCTGTCACCGTAGGCGCTGTCGCTATACGGGCGATCGGTGCGGTCGGCAATGCAGTGCTGGGTGGTACCAAGTTGGGTGTGCTGGCCAAGGCGGCTTTCGACAAACTCACCACCGTCGAAAATGACGTCAAGGTGGTCGATCACAAGCGCAAGAACAAGGTCAGGGGCATGGTCGGGATGGCCGCCTGCGTCGAAACCGACAACAACGATGTGGTCATGGTGGTGAGCTGCATCCAGGCCTCTGCCCCCAAACTGGAGGATGACATCCTGGGTATCCAGTGGAAGCTGGAAAAGACCGAGTACTACGCCGGCATGGCTGTGCTCACCCTCAACACTTTCGTCTACGACAAGGTCCGCGAAACCGTGGAAAACAAACTCGGCGTGCGCAGCGTCGAGAACGTTCTCCAGTACGACTTCTGATTGCAGGGCGGCGTTGTTGCAACGCCGCCTTGTTCGGCTCTTTGTGACGAGGCAATGCAATGGACAGAACAGCTGAACAACTGATGTTGATTGGCGGGACTGCATTACTGTATCGCGCGGACGCTGGCCAGATTCAACGCCAGGCTGCCTTCGACTCCATCCTTTACGCCCAGTTGGTGGCCAACAGGAATGCGGGGTCACGCTTTGACAACTATGAAGCCTGGTATGACGCCTATCGCGAGGCATACCGGCAACTGGGCTGGATCAAGCTGGCCAGTACGCATGACTTGAAACAGCTGGGGCAGCCCGCGCGCAGCGCGCAGATACAGCCACTCGAGGCGTGGCTGAAGATGCGCTCGATCGGTCATGAGGCTGTGCTGGCTGCAGTAAGAAGTGGCCTGGGCCGATCGATCGAAGGTTTTCGTCACCAGTTGAAGTTCAGCACGCAGGGTTCGCAACTGGTGATCGAGCTTGGCTTGCTCAAGCCGGGCCCGACCCTCGATCTTTGCAGTATCACCTTCCAATTCGACGCACCGATCGCCGGCATACCCCAGGACATGCTGCTGGTCGAAAAGGCGCTGGAGGGGGAAGCCGGGTTCAATGGCGTTTCCTTGCAGCTGGATAACGGGCGTTTCCAACACCAGCGAGATGAGCTGGAGGCATTGATGAAAACCAAGGATGCACAAGGGGAGTATCGGTTCGACCTGCATTAGGCAATGGCTATGGCGCCAGGTAGCCTTTGATACCGGTAAAGATAATTTGCGCAGCCAGGGCGCAGACGAACAGCCCCATCAGCCGGCTGACGATCTGCAGGCCCTGGTCGCCGAGGATGCGCTCGATACGGTGTGACAGGTACAGCACCAGGCCGACGGTGAAGCTGGCCAGGGCGATGCTGATGATGGCCAACAGCTTGTCGTCCCAGTGCGGGTGACCGACGCCCATTACCAGCAGTGCACCGATGGTGCCCGGGCCGACGGTGAGCGGGATGGTCAGCGGCACGATGGTGACATCCTGCTGCACGTTGTCGGCCTGTACCGCAGACTTGCCTTGGGCCATGCCCAGTGCCGAAATGAACAGCACACTGCCAGCGCCGATGCGGAAGGCGTCGGCGGTGATGCCGAAGATGCCGAAGATCGCCCGACCGAACAGATACAGCAGGACACTGGCGATGAGTGCGGCGATGGCCACCTTCCATGCCAGCTGCTTGCGCTCCTTGCTGGAATGGCCGCGGGTCAGGCTGATGAAGCACGACAGCACGAAGAACGGGCTGTAGAGCACGAGCATCTTCAGGTAGACGCTGAACAACTCATGGAGCATGGGGGGTAGTCCAGGCAGTTATGGCTGGGCAGAGTTTATCAGCAGATTCTGTTGATAGCCTGTACCGGCCCTTTCGCGGGTGAACCCGCTCCCACAGGGATAGCATTGCCTTCAGGCCTTTGCAGTACCTGTGGGAGCGGGTTCACCCGCGAAAAGGCCGGCACAGGCGCCTCAGATCAGGAACTATGCACCGGATCCACCTTGGCTTCCCGGTGATTGGCCCAGTACTGGATCAGCTCTCGCAACTGCGACAGTTCCACCGGTTTGGCCATGTGCCCGTCCATGCCCGCCAGGCGGGCGCGTTCCTTGTGTTCGGCAAGTATGTGCGCGGTCAGCGCCACCACTGGGGTGCGCTGGCGCTGGTTGGCGGCTTCCCAGGCGCGCAGCTGCTGGGTGGCCGAGAAACCGTCAAGTATCGGCATTTCGCAGTCCATCAGCACCAGGTCATAGCGCTGCGCCTTCATCGCCTGCAAGGCCTCTTCACCATTGCTGGCGGTGTCGGGCTCGAGGTTGAGCTTGCCAAGCATGCCGCGGATCACCTTGGTCGAGATGCTGTTGTCCTCGGCGACCAGCACGCGGAAGTCGTCGGGCAGGTCCAGTGCCTGGGGGATGCCAGGCAAACTGGCCGGTACGGCTTGCTCGCGGCCGCGCTGGGCCAGTTCTTCGGCCAGGGTGGTTTTCAGTGTGTAGCCGGCCACCGGCTTGGCGAGGATCCGCTTGACCCCTGCGTTGCGCGCAATGACCTTGCTCGGCGCGTTGCTGATACCGGTGAGCATCACCACCAGGATGTCGTGGTTCAGGCTCGGGTCTTCCTTGATCTTGGCGGCCAGCTGCATGCCGGTCATGCCCGGCATGTTCTGGTCCAGCAGCACGGCATCGAAGTAGTCGCGCAGGTGGGCCTTGGTGCGCAGCAGGGCCAGTGCTTCCTTGCCCGACGGGACCGCGCTGACGTTCATGCCCCAGGCGCTGCACTGCTGTACCAGCACCTTGCGGCAGGTGTCGTTGTCGTCCACCACCAGTACGCGAGCATCACGCAGCGGGCTGTCGAGGTCGGCCGGTGGCTGTTCCAGGCGCGAAGGGTCCAGCGGCAGGGTCAGCCACAGGGTATTGCCCATGCCGCTGCTGCTCTTGATGCCGAACTCGCCCTGCATCAGCCCGATCAGCTGCTTGGCGATGACCAGCCCCAGGTGGCCGCCCAGCTTGTTGCTGGACAGGAAGTGGTGGCTGTGCAACTCGGCCTGCAGCAAGGCTTCGCGGTCAGCGGCCGGCAACGGTTCGCCGCTGTCCTGGACGGCGATGCGCAGGCGCGGTACCTCGCCGCGCTGGTCCAGCGCCACTACCAGCAGGATCTCGCCCTGGTCGGTGTTTTTCAGGGCATTCTCCAGCAGGCTCGACAAGGCCTGGCGCAGGCGCGTCGGGTCGCCGCTGATCACCCGTGGTACCTGCGGTTGGGTGAAGCTGATCAGTTCGATGTTCTGCTGTTCGGCCTTGGCGCGGAAGATGTTCAGGCAATCTTCGATCAGCGCGTTGAGGTCGAACTGCACGTCATCGAGTTCGATCTGCCGGGATTCCAGCTTGGAAATGTCGAGAATCTCGTTGATCAGCGTCAGCAGTTCGTTGCCGGCGCTGTGAATGGTCTGCACGTAGTCGCGTTGCTTGACCGACAGCGGCGTGCCCAGAAGCAGCTCGGTCATGCCCAGCACACCGTTCATGGGGGTACGGATTTCGTGGCTGATCTTGGCCAGGAACTCGGCCTTGGCGTTGATTTCGGCATCGCTGGCGGCCAGTGCGCGGCTGGCGCTGAAGCGCTCCTCGCTAATGCGCCGCAGGCGTTCACTGACGGCCAGGTTGAGCAGCAGGCCGCTGGCCACGGTCAGGCCCAGCAGGATGCACAGCAGCCAGGGCGTCGAGGTACGGGTCAGGCCCAGTAGCGCTGGCAGCAGCACCAGGCCACCGAGGTTGAACACCACCATGGCCAGGCTGAACAGACGTGCGGGCGCATAGCCCTTGTACCAGTGGTAACTGCTGACCAACAGCATGCTCACGCTGCCCAGGGCCATCAGGGCGTAGGTCATCAGGTTGAGGGGCAGGGTGTCGACGAACAGCAGCACCAACCCGCTCACCCCGACCAGCAGCATCTCGCCCTGCAGCAGGCGGTTTAGCCGTGGCGAGTTGCATGGCGAGAAGAAGTGCTGGGTGAAACCCAGCCCCGCCAGGCCGGCCAGGACCAGCGTCAGGTATGCGGCGGGTGTTTGCGCGCTATGCCAAACGTGCCACCAGGGGCCGCTGAGGTTCAGCAGGATCAGGCCGCTGAGCAGCATCAGGCCGTGGTACAGCGCCAGGATCAGGGTGGTGCTGGAGCGGCTGTAGATGAAGCGGATCAGGTTGTGCATGATCAGCATCACCAGGCCGCCGAACAGCATGCCGAACAGCAGTGGCTGGCGCTGGTCGGAGGCTGCCACGGCCGCAGGCTCCAGGCTGATGGCCGGGCGCAACTGGTGCTCGGAAACCAGGCGCAGGTAGATATCCAGGGGTTGCTTGCTGTTGGGCAGGGGTAGTACATGGTCGCTGCCACGCAGGGTCGGGCTGGCATTGCCTGCCTGGCGCCCGTGGTGCAGCTGACGCAGAAGCTTGTCGCCCTCGAGGGCGTAGAGGTCCAGGCCAGAAAGGTCTGGGGCGAAAACCCGCAGCAGTTTTTCCTGCTCGCCGGGCTCCAGGCGGTAGTGCAGCCACAGGGCCTGTTCCGCAGGAGCGGCATCCAGGTCGGCAAGTACCAGCGGGCTGAACTGGTTGCGGTAACGATCGGAGCGCACGTCGCTCAGTTGCAGGTTGGCCTGTTCGTCGAGCATAACGGCCCAGCCTCCGTCATGTTCGGCCGCCGCCGGGAACATGCAGAGCAAGGTCAGCAAGCTGACGATCAGAGCTGAGGCAATCCGAAGCCGACGCACTACGAAATCCCTTCTTAGCCTAGGTGCCGGGTATTAACTATGCGCGGCGCGCCAAGTCGAAGGCAAGGCCCCTTGGGGCCCTGTCGACGAGCCGGATGCCGCAGGCGCAAGGTGCTGGGGCGCGCTGCGGACGTCCGGTACAACTTACTGCTGGTGCTCACCGCGTTCGCGGGCGATGGCCCGGTAGCCGATATCGGTGCGGTAGAAACTGCCGTTCCAGCTGATTTCCTTGGCCAGGCGGTAAGCCTGCTGCTGTGCGTCGGCAACGGTGCTGCCCATGGCGGTGGCACACAGCACGCGCCCGCCGTTGGTGGTCACCTTGCCATCCTTGAGTGCGGTACCGGCGTGGAACACCTTGCCTTCGATCTTCGCGGCAGCGTCCAGGCCGTTGATCACGTCGCCCTTGGCGTAGTCGCCCGGGTAGCCGCCGGCAGCCAGTACCACGCCCAGGCTCGGGCGCGGGTCCCACTGTGCTTCGACCTTGTCCAGCGCCTTGGCGAATGCGGCCTCGACCAGCAGCACCAGGCTAGACTCCAGGCGCAGCATGACCGGCTGGGTTTCTGGGTCGCCGAAGCGGCAGTTGAACTCGATGACCTTGGGGTTGCCCGCCTTGTCGATCATCAGGCCGGCGTAGAGGAAGCCGGTGTAGACGTTGCCTTCCTCGGCCATGCCGCGCACGGTCGGCCAGATCACCTGGTCCATCACGCGCTGGTGAACTTCGGCGGTGACTACCGGGGCAGGGGAGTAGGCACCCATGCCGCCGGTGTTCGGGCCGGTGTCCTGGTCGCCGACACGCTTGTGGTCCTGGCTGGTGGCCATGGGCAGCACGTTCTGGCCGTCGACCATGACGATGAAGCTGGCTTCCTCGCCGTCGAGGAACTCCTCGATCACCACGCGGGAGCCCGCATCGCCGAAAGCGTTGCCGGCCAGCATGTCACGCACGGCGGCTTCGGCTTCTTCCAGGGTCATGGCGACGATCACGCCCTTGCCCGCGGCCAGGCCGTCGGCCTTGATCACGATCGGCGCGCCTTTTTCCTGCAGGTAGGCCAGCGCCGGCTCGATTTCGGTGAAGTTCTGGTAGTCGGCGGTCGGGATCTTGTGACGCGCCAGGAAGTCCTTGGTGAAGGCCTTGGAGCCTTCCAGCTGGGCCGCGCCCTTGGTCGGACCGAAGCAGTCCAGGCCGCGGCTGCGGAACAGGTCGACTACGCCGATGACCAGCGGTGCTTCCGGGCCGACGATGGTCAGGTCGACGTTCTTCTCGGCGAAGTCAGCCAGTTGCTCCAGGGCGCACACGTCGATGGCGACGTTCTCGCACTTGGCTTCAATGGCGGTGCCGGCGTTGCCCGGGGCAACGAAGACTTTCTCCACGCGTGGGTCCTGGGCGACTTTCCAGGCCAGGGCGTGCTCACGGCCGCCGCTGCCTATGATCAAAACTTTCATGTCAAAACCTCTGTTTGGCGGCAATCCTCGTACCCTGTGGGAGCGGGTTCACCCGCGAATGCGGCGGTGAATCCAACATCGCATTCGCGGGTGAACCCGCTCCCACAGCGGCCGAGGATCGGCCGGCCATCTTGATTAGTGGCGGAAGTGGCGCATACCGGTGAAGACCATGGCGATGCCGGCTTCGTCAGCGGCAGCAATCACCTCGGCATCACGCATCGAACCACCTGGCTGGATCACGGCGCTGATACCCACTTTAGCCGCATTGTCGATGCCATCACGGAACGGGAAGAACGCATCCGACGCCATGACTGCACCCTGGACCTGCAGGCCGGCATGCTCGGCCTTGATTGCAGCAATGCGCGCGGAGTTGACGCGGCTCATCTGGCCGGCGCCGACGCCGATGGTCTGGCGCTGCTTGGCGTAGACAATGGCGTTGGACTTGACGAACTTGGCCACTTTCCAGGCGAACACCAGGTCGTTGATCTCTTGCTCGGTTGGCGCACGCTTGGTGACGATCTTCAGGTCATCGGCAGTGATCATGCCGATATCGCGGCTCTGCACCAGCAGGCCACCGTTGACGCGCTTGAAGTCCCAACCGGCAGCGCGCTCGGCTGGCCACTCGCCGCACTCCAGCAGGCGTACGTTCTGCTTGGCGGCAACCACTTCGCGGGCAGCCTGGGAAATTTTCGGGGCGATGATCACTTCGACGAACTGGCGGTCGACGATGGCCTTGGCGGTTTCGCCGTCCAGTTCGCGGTTGAAGGCGATGATGCCGCCGAACGCCGACTCGGTGTCGGTGGCATAGGCCAGGTCGTAAGCCTTGCGGATGCCGCCTTCGTCTTCAGGTACCACGGCCACGCCGCACGGGTTGGCGTGCTTGACGATGACGCAGGCCGGCTTGACGAAGCTCTTCACGCACTCCAGCGCGGCATCGGTGTCGGCCACGTTGTTGAACGACAGTTCCTTGCCCTGCAGCTGGACGGCGGTGGAAACGCTGGCTTCGCCTTTCTTCACTTCTACATAGAACGCCGCGCTCTGGTGCGGGTTTTCGCCGTAGCGCATTTCCTGGGCCTTGACGAACTGGCTGTTGAAGGTGCGCGGGAACTCGCTGCGGCCTTCAGTGCTCAGGGTTTCTTTGGCCTGGTCGATGGTGCCCATGTAGTTGGCGATCATGCCGTCGTAGGCAGCAGTGTGCTCGAACGCCTTGAGCATCAGGTCGAAGCGCTGGGCGTAGGTCAGGCCACCGGCCTTGAGGCCTTCGATGATGCCGGCGTAGTCGCTGGCGTTGACCACGATGGCCACGTCCTTGTGGTTCTTGGCAGCCGAGCGGACCATGGTCGGGCCGCCGATATCGATGTTCTCGATGGCGGTCGGCAGGTCACAGCCAGGCTTGGAGATGGTGGCTTCGAACGGGTACAGGTTGACTGCTACCAGGTCGATCGGCTTGATGCCGTGCTCGTTCATGATGGCGTCGTCGGTGCCGCGACGGCCGAGGATGCCACCGTGGATTTTCGGGTGCAGGGTCTTGACCCGGCCATCCATCATTTCGGCGAAGCCGGTGTAGTCGGCCACTTCCACCGCATTGACGCCGTTGTCCTTGAGCAGCTTGTAGGTGCCGCCGGTGGACAGGATCTCGACACCGAGCTGCTGCAGCTCACGGGCGAATTCGAGGATACCGGTCTTGTCGGAGACGCTGATCAGGGCGCGGCGGACTGGCAGGCGGGTAGTCTGGTCGGTCATTTCGGGTTCCAATAACGCGGTGGAGTCAGCAAAAAAGGCGCCTCTGTTCAGGGAGCCGCCTTTTCTGGTTGGGATTCTGGCTTACAACAAGTCGTACTGCTTGAGCTTCTTGCGCAGGGTGCCTCGGTTCAGTCCGAGCATCTCGCTGGCCTTGGTCTGGTTGCCCTTCACGTAGTTCATCACGCTTTCGAGCAGGGGCGCCTCGACTTCGGAGAGCACCAGGTTGTACACGTCCGTCACGGTCGCGCCTTCCAGGTGGGCGAAGTAGTTGTGCAGCGCCTTCTCTACGCTGTCGCGAAGGGTCTGGCCCTCTTCGCTCGGCGTGTTGAGGTGCTGTTTCAGGTTGGCGTTGTCGCTCACGGGCGTTGTTCCACTCACAAATGTCTCGGTCATCATCGTCATGCGGCCACCCCTTGTCCGTCCTCTGTCTCAAGGCTCTGTCGACGTTCGCTGAAAAACGCGCGAACGTTGGCGCACTGCGCTTGTGTGTCTTCCAAAGCGTTGAACCGGGAGCGAAACTCCTTGCCGCCGGGTCGTGTTGCCAGGTACCAGCCAACGTGCTTGCGGGCGATACGTACGCCCATCACATCGCCATAGAAGGCATGCAGCGCGGCCAGGTGCTCCAGCAGGATGCGTTCCACTTCCTCCAGCTGCGGCGCTGGCAGGTGTTCGCCAGTGCGCAAGTAATGCTCGATCTCGCGAAAGATCCATGGCCGCCCCTGGGCGGCCCGGCCGATCAACAGGCCATCGACCCCGGTGGCGTCCAGCACCGCCCGGGCCTTTTCTGGCGAGGTGATATCGCCGTTGGCAAAAACCGGAATCGACACCGCCTGCTTGATGGCAGCGATGGTGTCGTATTCGGCTTCGCCGGTGTACAGGTCGGCGCGTGTGCGGCCATGCACCGCCAGCGCCTGGATGCCGGCCTGCTCGGCAATCTTCGCCACGTTCAGGCCGTTCTTGTTCGCCCGGTCCCAGCCGGTGCGGATCTTCAGGGTCACCGGGACGTCCACGGCGCCGACCACGGCGTGGAGAATCTCGCTGACCAAGGCTTCATCTCTCAATAAAGCAGAGCCTGCGGCTTTGTTGCAGACTTTTTTTGCCGGGCAGCCCATGTTGATATCAATGATCTGGGCGCCTGCATCGACGTTGGCCTTTGCCGCCGCTGCCATCATCTGCGCATCACCACCGGCGATCTGTACCGAGCGTGGCTCGGGATCACCTTCATGGATGCGGCGCAGGCTCGACTTGCGGCTGTTCCACAGGCTCATGTCGCTGGAGACCATTTCCGACACCACCATGCCGGCGCCCAAGCGCTGGCAAAGTGTACGGAAAGGCTGGTCCGTGACCCCGGCCATGGGCGCGAGGATCAGGTTGTTACGTAGTGTGTATGGGCCGATGCGTACCGCCGACATAGGTGATCCCTGTTGTGGGGCCGAATCTTGGAGTTCGAAAAAGGGTTGGCATGATACCCGCTCTCGGTGACCGGATAAAGATGGATTTGGATAAAATCTGAACAGTTGTCGGCTTATGACTTTTGGTATGGGTGAGGATCCAGGACCTTGCGCGGCCCCTGTGGGAGCGGGCCTGCCCGCGAAGCAGGCGGCGCAATGGATGGCACGGGCTTCGCCCGTGTTCGCGGGCACGCCCGCTCCCACAGGGCTGCTGGTTATTCCGGCGAACGGAAGCTCAGGCTGTAATTAACGGCCTTCGGCCCTGGGTCGAGGATGTCCAGGGCGATATGGATCGGGGTCTGGCTTGGCATTTCGCCGCGCCCGGCCAGTTCGCCGGACAGGTATTCGCTGGGCTTGAAGCGACGGCTGGCGATCAGCTGGCCATTGAGGTCGGCGAAGCGCAGCTCCAGCAGCGGGAACGGCTGGGCGAACGGCGCGCGGTTGTAGATGATCGCATCGACGATCAGTGCGCCCTTGAAGTCCGGGTGGCTGCGTACTACCAGGTTGCTGCTCTTGATTCGAGCGATATCTACGCGGGTCGGCACTTCGCAGCCGACCAACGGGCAGACTTGCTGGAAGAGCGGCCGGTACTGGTCCTGGCGGGCCATTTCATCGAAGTGGAACCACACGTACTGGAACGCCAACAAGCCAGCAGCCAGCAGGGTCAGGAAGCCCCACAGCAGGCGCTTGCCCCAGTTGGGCGCGGGTTTTTCCCAGCCCAGTTGCAGCGGGTCGTCGACCACGTCGACCAGCGGCTCCTTGCGCGCCGGGCGCTCGGCTTTGCCGGCAAGGCCTGGTTCCAGGCGTTCGCCGGGCAGCGGCTCGACAGGCTCGCCATCGCGCGCCGACAGGTGCAGCTCCAGCGGCTCGTCGTCGCGGGCGCTCAGGCCCCGTACAGGGGCCTCATCATCGCTGGCCCGCAGCGGTTCGTTGAATTCGGGGTGGTCATCGATTGCGGCGGTACTGTGTACCGGTGGTTCGTCGTCGATGTCCAGGTCAAGATTGCCACCTAACGTCGGCTCGGTACGCTCGCCTGGGGCGGGTTCCAGGTCCAGCTCCAGGGACTCCGGCTCCCGCAGCACGGGCGTGGGTTCTACCGCCTGTTGCGGCTCGAACGGCTCATCGGTTGCCGTACCGAACAGGTCGTCGGCATGTTCGTCCGGGTGCAGTTCGTCACGCCGCGCCTGCAGGCCGTCATCCTGGCTTGCCGGGCGAGCCGAGGCCGGTTGGCCGCGGCGCTCCAGGCGCTCCAGTTCCATGTCGAGGTCGAGCGCGTCCAGCGCCTGGCTGGTGAGCGCCCAGTCCTCGTCCGGAGTGGTGCCGGATTCGCTTGCGACAGGCTCGGGTGCGATCACCGGTTCGGCCAGCGGCTCGGCAGGGGCAGCAGGCATCGGTGCCGGCACCGCAGGTGCGCTGGCTCCGCCGGCGCGGTTCTGCTCCAGCAGCTGCTTGGCGGCGTTGAACACCTGCAGGCAGTGGCCGCAGCGCACTACACCGCGGGCCACGCTCAACTGGTGGTGGGTGACGCGAAAGCTGGTCTGGCAATGCGGGCACTGGGTGACGAAACTGTCGGTCATGCGGCAATCCGGGAGCTGTGCAGAAAAGTATTCTAGGCCCGCTTAGCGGCGGCGACCACTGATGCGCACCCAGCCGTCGCGCACGACGATCGGGTCCAGCTCGAAGTCGGCGGCATAGGCCGCGGCCACTTCCTCACCCTGCTCGGCGAGGATGCCCGACAGCGCCAGCAGGCCACCTGGGCGGACCAGGCCGGACAGCTGCGGTGCCAGCGACACCAGTGGGCCGGCGAGGATGTTGGCGACCAGCACGTCGGCCTGCATGGCCGGCATGTGCTCGGGCAGGTACAGCGCCAGCTTCTCATCGGCGATGCCGTTGCGCTGGGCGTTGTCGCGCGAAGCCTCGATGGCCTGCACGTCGATGTCGGTACCGACCGCCTCACGGGCGCCCAGCAGCAACGCGGCGATGGCCAGAATGCCCGAGCCGCAGCCGAAGTCCAGCACCTGGGCGCCTTCGAGCTGCTGGCCGTCGAGCCATTCCAGGCACAGGGCGGTGGTGGGGTGGGTACCGGTGCCGAACGCCAGGCCCGGGTCGAGCAGCAGGTTCACCGCGTCCTGTTCCGGGGCCTCGTGCCAGCTTGGCACGATCCACAGGCGGCGGCCGAAGCGCATCGGCTGGAAGTTGTCCATCCAGCTGCGTTCCCAGTCCTGGTCCTCGATCACCTCGGCCTGGTGCTCGGGCAGCTCGGCGCCGGTCAGCAGGCGCAGGTGGGCGAATACCTGCTCAGGGTCGGCATCGGCCTCGAACAGGGCCAGCAGGTGGGTGTGCGACCACAGCGGAGTGGTGTTGAGGTCTGGCTCGAAGATCGGTTGATCCTCGGCGTCCATGAACGTGACCGAGACGGCACCCACTTCGAGCAGGGCATCTTCGTAGGTTTCGGCTTGTTCCGGGCTGATGGCCAGGCGTACTTGCAGCCAGGGCATGGCGGGCACCTTTGGTAAATCGACAGGGGCAGCCCTAGGCTGCGCGAAGGCTGGCAGTTTACGCGAGTGCGGGGGGTTTGTAGAGGAGGCTGGGCACGGACATTGTGAGGGCTACTGCCTTGCACAACATTGAAATCCTGGCATGCACCCTGTGAGAGCGGGCGCGCCCGCGAACACGGGCGAAGCCCGTGCCATTCACCGCGGTGCTTGCTTCGCGGGCATGCCCGCTCCCACAGAAAAAACTGTGGTGCATCAGACAAAACAGAGGGAAAGCGACTCAGCTATATAAGCAGGCTTCTCTTCTCCCTCGATCTCCAGCGTGGCAATCGCCTTTAGCAGCCATTGCCCCGGTCTCTTTTCCGTCACTTCGGCCAGGTCCACCTTCAGCCGTACCTGGCTGTCGACCTTGACCGGCTGGATGAACCGCACGCTGTCCAGCCCATAGTTCACCACCATCTTCAGCCCTTCCGGCAGAACCAGGATGTCCTCGATCAGCTTGGGAATCAGCGACAATGTCAGGAAACCGTGGGCGATGGTGCAGCCGAACGGGGTTTTTGCCGCCTTTTCCGGGTCAACATGGATGAACTGGAAATCGCCCGTGGCTTCGGCGAACAGGTTGATGCGTTGCTGGTCGATCTTCAGCCAGGCCGAGCGGCCCAGTTCCTTACCAACGTACTGCGAAAGCTCTGTAACCGGTACATGGGGCATCGCGGACTCTCCGGATTGTCAGTTGGTACGAAAGTGCAAGATCAGCACGGCGAACCGTTTCAGTCAAGTTGCACGTTTTTCGACGAATATCGGTATATGACGGCACATGCTTATAATGGCGGCCATGCCCGAGGGAGATGCTTATGCTGTTGCGTGGTTTGACCTGGCTGGTGCTATTCCAGCTGCTGGGGACGGCAATCAACCATCTGTTGGTGCCGTTTCTGCCGGGGCCGATCATCGGCCTGTTGCTGCTTTTGTTCTTCCTCATGGCCCGTGGTGAGGTGGGCAAGCCGCTAAACGAGGCCGCCAGCAGCCTGCTGCGTTACCTGCCGCTGTTGCTGGTGCCACCAGCGGTGGGGGTGATGGTGTATGCCAGAGATATCGCCGCCGACTTCTGGGCCATTGCCGGTGCCTTGCTGATCTCCTGCCTGGTGACCCTGGTGTTCGTCGGCGTGTTGATGCAAAAGCTCATCCACCGTCAGGGCCGGAGCGAGGAGCAGCCATGATGCTCGACTGGCAAGGCGCACTGGATGCGGTCGTTCATCATCCCTTGTTCGGTATCGGCATCACGCTTGGGGCCTACCAGGTGGTGCTGGCGGCCTACGAGAAAACCCGCTGGATCTTCCTGCAGCCGGTACTGGTCTCGATGCTGCTGGTGATCGGCGTGCTGCTGGTGTGTGGCATCGACTACAGCGAATATCGCAAGAGCACCGAAATCATGAACATCCTGCTGGGGCCTGCCACCGTAGCCCTGGCTGTGCCGCTCTACCTCAACCTGCGGCGTATCCGACAGCTGTTCTGGCCCACATTTACTACGCTGGTAGTCGGAGGCCTGTTCGCTACGCTGTGCTGCCTGTTGCTGGGCTGGTGGTTCGGTGCCGAGCACATGATCCTGATGACCATGGCGCCGAAGTCGGTCACTTCGCCGATCGCCATGCTGGTGGCTGAGCAGATTGGCGGCGTGGCTGCCTTGGCGGCGGTGTTCGTGCTGATTACCGGGGTTATCGGGGCAATCTTCGGCCCGGCGTTGCTGAGCCGTTTTGGCGTGCATAGCCCCGAGGCCCGTGGCATGTCTTTGGGCGTGACCGCGCACGCAGTGGGCACTTCGGTGGCCCTGCAGGAAAGTGACGAATGCGGCGCCTTTGCCGCGCTGGCGATGAGCCTGATGGGGGTGGCCACGGCGGTGTTCCTGCCGCTGGCGGTCAGCCTGGTGGCTTGAGGACTTGTGATGACGCTACCGCTGTTTCCTCTCAATACCGTGCTGTTTCCTGGTTGTTTCCTCGATTTGCAGATTTTCGAGGCACGCTATCTGGACATGATCGGGCGCTGCATGAAGCGGGGCGAAGGTTTTGGTGTGGTGTGCATCCTCGAAGGCGAGCAGTTCGGCAAGGCGCCGCCGGTGGTCGCCTCGATCGGCTGCGAGGCGGTGATCCGTGACTTCGTGCAGCAGGATAACGGCTTGCTGGGTATCCGCGTCGAAGGCGTGCGGCGCTTCAACCTGGAAAGCACCGAGGTGCAGAAGGACCAGTTGCTGTTGGGGCAGGTGCAATGGCTGCCGGAGCAGGCGGACAGCCCGTTGCTCGAGGCGGACGAAGACCTGCTGGCGCTGCTGGTGGCCCTGGGTGAACACCCGATGGTCGAAGCCCTGGACATGCCGCGGCCTGTGGACGGGCGCCAGACGTTGGCCAACCAGTTGGCGTACCTGCTGCCCTTCATGGAAGAGGACAAGCTGGATCTGCTGACCCTCGACTCGCCACAGGAGCGGTTGGGGGAAATCCAGAAGCTGCTGGAGCGGATTCAGGGTGAATTGTTTGCCTGATAGTGATGTGTTGGCAGTGCCGGCCTCTTCGCGGGTAAACCCGCTCCCACAGGTACTGCATCAAGCCTGAGAACGGCGCTATCTCTGTGGAAGCGGGTTTACCCGCGAAGAGGCCGGTACAGGCGACATCAATATTGATACCGCAGCAAAGCCTGTGGCAGCGCATGCATGGCAAAGAACGCCAGCAACGCGACACACGCCGGCAACACCAGCCACCACACCCGCAGCGGCAAGGCCGGGAGTGTCTGGTGACGTTGCGCCAGTGCCAGGCTGAGCGCGCACACGCAGCACGCCAGCAAGGCCCCGGCGAGGATGTCGGTCGGCCAGTGCGCCCCGAGGTACACCCGTGACAGGGCAATCGCCAGCGCTGGAATGCAGCCCAGCATCACCCAGGTGAGGCGCATTCGCGGCGGCTGACCGCGACCGGCCAGCACTGCCATTACCAGGAAGAACGCAAACGACGCCGAACTGTGCCCACTGGGCATGCTGTAGCTGGTCAGCGGGTCGCTCAGCACTTCCGGGCGGGCCCGGGCGAACAGCCACTTCAGCGTGCCGTTGGCAAACGCCGTACCCATCAGTGCGCCCGCAGCGAACATGGCATGCCGCCACTGCCGGGCAAGCAGCAGCAGGCCCGTCAGCAGCCCGCCGAGGAATAACTGAGTGCGGAAATCGCCCAGCCGGGTCACCAGCACCACGGCGCCATCGATGGCCTGGCTGCGGTGCTCCTGCACCAGTGTCATCACGCCCTGGTCGAACTCGTGCAGGTAGGGCCAGCCGAGGAAGACCCCGGCCAAGGCCAGGAAACTCATGCCGGCGATCAGCCGGGTACCGTGGCGTTGATCACGAATGCTGGTGTTCAGGCTCAGCCCGATGATGACTGCCAGGGTGCCGGCGATGATCCCGGCATCCAGCCAGAAGCCTTCCGGCAAGGGCAGGCGCATGGCTGCGCCGGTAGCCCAGCCGGGCAGCAGGTAGGCCACTGCCCAGCCGGCACCGGCCACCAGGCTGACGGCGATGAACCGCGGCAGCGGCATGTCGAACATGCCGGCGACCATTGGCAGCATAGGCCGCAGCGGCCCGATGAAGCGCCCTACCAGCAGGCTGGCGATGCCGTAGCGCTGGAAGTAGGCCTCGGCGCTGCCGATCCATTCCGGATGGTGGCGCAGCAGGGGCAGCCTGCGAATGTTCTGGTGGAAGTACTTGCCCACCGTGTACGACAACGCATCGCCCACCAGGCCACCGAGAAAGCCCAGCAGCAGAGTTTCGCCCAGGCTGAAGGCGCCGCTGCCGGCCAGTACCGCGACCGCGAACAGCAGCACGGTGCCTGGCACTATGATGCCGGCAATGGCCAGGCACTCGATGCAGGCCACCAGGAATATCGCCAGGCCAAGCCACTGCGGGTTGGCGCTGAGCCAGCCAGTCAGGCTGTCGAGCCATTGGCCCATGGTTCAGCTTCCTTGTTCCAGAATGAAGAAGTCGCGGCCTTCGACTTGGCCGCGACGTAACGGGTTCCGCGTGCAGAAACGGGCGTATTCGGCATCGACGAAACGGTAGGGCAGGTGCTCGTCGCGGCCATGCGGGATGCCCAGGCGGGCGGCCTGGATCACCCGTGGCACGATGTTGCCGCAATCCTCCACGTACAGGCGCTCGGCGTCAAAACGCTGGGCGTCCCAGTGCGGCACCTTCAGGCCCAGGGCCCGGCACAGCAAGGTCTGCCCCGCGCACAGGCGCTCGGGCGGGCGGAGGTTGCCGCTCGCATCGGGGTTGTTCAGTTGCATCTGTGCCAGGCTGTTCGGCCCCGAGCGGGCGTCCTGCCAAGGATAGGCCGACTTGATGAGCACCGCGTTGCCTGGCCCGTGGGCGCTGAAGTTCAGCGAGTCCCCGCCGCGGGCGTAGTACATATAGATGTGCCCGCCATCGAGGAACAGCGCCTTGCGCTTTTCGGTGTAGCCGAGCGAGGCGTGGCTACCTTTGTCGGTGAGGTAGTAGGCCTCGGTCTCGATGATGCGCGCGGCCAGCCACAGGTCGCCGTGGCGATGGCGGATGACTTTGCCCAGCAGGGCCTTGGCCAAGGTCTGGGCGTCGCGGTCGAAAAAGCTGTCGGGCAAGGCTGGCATGCGGGCGGTTCGTGGCTGGGACGGCGGGGATGATAGCAATGAATAGCTTAATCGAGGCTGAATCGAGTGGGATGTTGGCAGGGCCGGCCCTTTCGCGGGCTCGCCCGCTCCCACAGGTACCTCGGAGGTCCCAGGCCTTGTGCAATCCCTGTGGGAGCGGGTTTACCCGCGAAAAGGCCCTGATAGGAGATAGAAATTTCGATAACCCCGGTTACATCTTTCCTACACAATGCCCCCAGCCATTTTCTACCATCCGCCACCCGCCGCTGGGCGTACACCTGCGCGCCAGTTATAATCAGCCGATTTCCCCTTCGCCAAGACACCGAACCCATGACTGAGTCCGTTCTTGACTATATGACCCGCCTGGGTCGCGCTGCCCGTGAGGCTTCCCGGGTGATCGGCCGTGCCAGCACCGCGCAGAAGAACCGCGCCCTGCAAGCTGCCGCCGACGCACTGGACGCCGCTCGTGCCGAGCTGACCGCAGCCAACGAGCTGGACCTGGCCGCCGGCCGTGCCAACGGCCTGGAGCCCGCGCTGCTCGACCGCCTGGCGCTGACCCCGGCGCGTATCGACGGCATGATCACCGGCCTTCGCCAGGTGGCTGGCCTGCCGGACCCGGTCGGTGCCATCCGCGACATGAGCTACCGCCCATCCGGTATCCAGGTCGGCAAGATGCGCACGCCGCTGGGGGTGATCGGGATCATCTACGAATCGCGCCCGAACGTGACCATCGATGCCGCCAGCCTGTGCCTGAAGTCGGGTAACGCGACCATCCTGCGTGGCGGCTCCGAAGCCATCCACTCCAACCGCGCCATCGCCACCTGCATCCAGCGTGGCCTGGCCGCCGCCGGCCTGCCGGCAGCCGTGGTGCAGGTGGTCGAGACTACCGACCGCGAAGCCGTGGGCGCGCTGATCAGCATGCCGGAATTCGTCGACGTCATCGTGCCGCGCGGTGGCCGTGGCCTGATCGAACGCATCAGCCGCGATGCCCGCGTGCCAGTGATCAAGCACCTGGACGGTATCTGCCACGTCTATGTCAGCCAGCACGCCGACCTGGACAAGGCCTGGCGCGTTGCGTTCAACGCCAAGACTTACCGCTATGGCATCTGTGGTGCCATGGAAACGCTGCTGGTCGACCAGCAGGTGGCCGAGCGCTTCCTGCCGGAAATGGCCAGTCGCTTCCAGGAGAAGGGCGTCGAGCTGCGTGGCTGCGAGCGCACCCGGGCGATCATCGACGCCAAGCCCGCCACCGAGGCCGACTGGCACACCGAATACCTGGACGCGATCCTGTCGATTCGCGTGGTCGATGGGCTGGACCAGGCCATCGAGCACATCAACCACTATGGCTCGCACCATACCGACTCGATCATCAGCGAACACCAGGGTGAAGCCCGTCAGTTCATGGCCGAGGTCGACTCGGCGTCGGTCATGCTCAATACCCCGACCTGCTTCGCCGACGGCTTCGAGTACGGCCTGGGTGCGGAAATCGGCATTTCCACCGACAAGCTGCATGCCCGCGGCCCGGTCGGCCTGGAAGGCCTGACCTGCGAGAAGTACGTGGTGATCGGTGACGGCCAGCTGCGCGGCCAGGAGTCCTGCTGAGTTGAGCAAGGCCCAGGCAGTCCGGCGCATCGGCATTCTTGGCGGCACCTTCGACCCCGTGCACATCGGCCACCTGCGCAGCGCGCTGGAAGTGGCCGAGTTCATGGGGCTGGACGAGCTGCGCCTGCTGCCCAACGCCCGGCCGCCGCACCGCGACACCCCGCAGGTGGCCGCGCAGGACCGCCTGGCCATGGTGCAAGGCGCTGTACAGGGCGTGCCCTGCCTGAGCGTGGATGCCCGCGAACTGGCGCGCGACAAACCGTCGTACACCATAGACACGCTGGAATCGATCCGCGCCGAACTGGCCGCTGGCGACCAGTTGTTCCTGGTGCTGGGCTGGGATGCCTTCTGTGGCCTGCCCGGCTGGCACCGCTGGGAAGAATTGCTGCAACACTGTCACATCCTGGTGCTGCAACGCCCGGATGCCGACGTAGAACCCCCTGACGAGCTGCGCAACCTGCTGGCTGCGCGCTCGGAGAGCGATCCCACCGCCTTGTCCGGCCCGGCGGGAAACATTTCGTTCGTCTGGCAGACGCCGCTTGCGGTGTCGGCTACACAGATCCGACAGCTGCTGGCCAGCGGCAAATCGGTGAGGTTCCTGGTGCCGGACGCCGTACTGGCCTACATCGAGGCGCACGAACTGTATCGTGCACCTAACTGACGGTGCCTCTGGCGCCTCATCCAACGAGTTGAACGAGTTTTATATGACCAAGCAGAAAATCCACGGCGAAGAACTGGTCGCCCTGACCAAGGCAGCGCTGGAAGACGTCAAGGCCCAGGACATCCAGGTCATCGACGTGCGCGAAAAGCACAGCCTGACCGACTACATGATCATTGCCACCGGTACCTCCAACCGCCAGATCAACGCGATGCTGGAAAAGGTCCGCGAAGCGGTCAAGGCCAAGGGCGCCCAGCCGCTGGGTGAAGAAGGCAAGGGCGACAGCGACTGGGTACTGCTGGACCTGAACGACGTCATCGTGCACATGATGACCGCCGCTGCCCGCCAGTTCTACGACCTGGAGCGCCTGTGGCAGGGGGCCGAGCAAAGCCGTGCCGCCGATGGCAAGCACCACAGCCCGGACCATGCCCACGAGTACTCCGACAAGCTCAAGGACCGGGAATAAGGAAAGCGCTGTGCGTCTGCGCCTGATCGCGGTCGGCTCGCGCATGCCGAAGTGGGTCGAGGAAGGCTGGCATGAATATGCCAAGCGCCTGCCCGCCGAGCTGTCGCTGGAGCTGGTGGAAATCCCGCTGAACACTCGTGGCAAGAATGCCGACGTCGCCCGCCTGATCCGTCAGGAGGGCGAAGCCATGCTGAGCAAGGTTCAGCCAGGGGAACGCATCGTCACCCTCGAGGTCCATGGCAAGCCCTGGAGTACCGAGCAGCTGGCGACCGAGCTGGACCGCTGGCGCCTGGATGCGCGCACGGTGAATTTGATGGTGGGCGGCCCGGAAGGCCTGGCGCCCGAGGTCTGTGCGCGCGCCGAGCAACGCTGGTCGCTGTCGCCGCTGACCTTGCCGCACCCATTGGTAAGGATACTCATCGGCGAGCAGATCTACCGCGCCTGGACCGTGCTGTCCGGGCATCCTTACCATAAATGAGCCTGTAAGCAGTCCGATGTCGCAGCCGATCCGTCTCAAGGACCACGAGAAAGACGCCCGCCTGGTGCGCAACCGCGTCGTGGTCGGCGCAGTCGCGATCATGCTGCTTATCTGCGTGCTGATTGCGCGTCTGTACTACCTGCAGGTCATCCAGCACGACTATCACTCGACGCTGTCGGAGAACAACCGGGTGCATGTGCAGCCGATCCCGCCGACCCGCGGGCTGATCTTTGACCGCAACGGGGTGATCGTCGCCGACAACCGGCCCAGCTTCAGCCTGTCGATGACCCGCGAACGTGCGGGTAACTGGCAGGAAGTGCTGGATACCATCGTCGAAGTGCTGGAGTTGACGCCCGACGACCGCGCCCTGTTCGAGAAGCGCATGCGCCAGGGCCGCAGGCCGTTCGAGCCGGTGCCGATCCTGTTCGAACTCAACGAAGAGCAGATCGCCCGTGTGGCGGTGAACCAGTTCCGCCTGCCGGGCGTGGAAGTGGTGGCCCAGTTGGTGCGCCATTACCCGCAGGGCGCGCATTTTGCCCATTCGGTGGGGTATGTGGGGCGGATCAACGAGAAAGAGCTGAAAACCCTCGACCCGGTGAACTACAGCGGCACCCACCACATCGGCAAGACCGGCATCGAACGCTTCTACGAAGCCGACCTGCATGGCCAGGTGGGCTACGAGGAAGTCGAGACCAACGCCCGCGGCCGCGTGCTGCGGGTGCTCAAGCGCACCGACCCGAAACCGGGCAAGGACATCGTGCTGAGCCTGGACATCAAGCTGCAGGAGGCCGCCGAGGCTGCCCTGGGTGGCCGGCGTGGTGCGGTGGTGGCGCTCGACCCGCGTACCGGCGAGGTGCTGGCGATGGTCAGCCAGCCCAGCTTCGACCCCAACCTGTTCGTCACCGGCATCGGCTTCAAGGCCTATGCCGAACTGCGCGACTCGATCGACCGACCGCTGTTCAACCGCGTGCTGCGCGGCCTGTACCCGCCAGGTTCGACCATCAAGCCGGCGGTGGCCATCGCCGGCCTGGACAGCGGCGTGGTCAATGCCGGCAGCCGGGTGTTCGACCCGGGCTACTACCAGTTGCCCAACTACGACCACAAATACCGTAACTGGAACCGTTCGGGCGATGGCTGGGTCGACCTGGACACCGCGATCATGCGCTCCAACGACACCTACTTCTACGACCTTGCCCACAAGATGGGCATCGATCGGCTGTCCAGCTACATGAACAAGTTCGGCATCGGCCAGCGGGTTTCCCTCGACATGTTCGAGGAATCCGCCGGGCTGATGCCATCGCGTGAATGGAAGCGCGCCACCCGCCGCCAGGCCTGGTTCCCCGGCGAAACCCTGATCCTAGGCATCGGCCAGGGCTACATGCAGGCCACGCCGCTGCAACTGGCCCAGGCCACTGCGCTGATCGCCAACAAGGGCGTGTGGAACCGCCCGCACCTGGCCAAGACCATCGAAGGCCAGCCGCCGGTGGACGACAACCCCATGGAAAACATCGTGCTGCGTGACAAGTCCGACTGGGCCAAGGTCACCCATGGCATGGAGCAGGTGATGCACAACGCCCGCGGTACCGCACGCAAGGCGGCCATCGGCTCGCAGTACCGCATTGCCGGCAAGAGTGGTACCGCCCAGGTGGTGGCAATCAAGCAGGGCGAGAAGTACGACCGCAACAAGCTTCAGGAGCGCCACCGCGACCACGCCCTGTTCGTCGCCTTCGCCCCGGCCGAGGACCCGAAGATCGTGGTTTCGGTGATGGTCGAGAACGGTGAGTCCGGCTCGGGCGTTGCCGCCCCAGTGGTGCGCCAGGTGATGGACGCCTGGTTGCTCGACGAAAACGGCCGGCTCAAGCCCGAGTTCGCGCCTGCCACCGTTACCCAGGAATCAGCCCTGTGATGAACAATTTCGATCGCATGCTCTCCAGCGAGGATGTGATGCGTCGGCGCGCCAGCTTTCTGCAGCGCATCCACGTCGACGGCCCTTTGCTGATCATTCTGCTGACCCTCGCGGCCGGCAGCCTGTTCGTCCTGTATTCGGCCAGTGGCAAGAACTGGGACCTGCTGCTCAAGCAGGCCACCTCGTTCGGCATCGGCCTGGTGTCGATGTTCATCATCGCCCAGCTGGAGCCGCGCTTCATGGCTCGCTGGGTGCCGCTGGCCTACCTGGCCGGGGTGCTGTTGCTGGTGGTGGTGGACGTGATGGGCCACAACGCCATGGGCGCCACGCGCTGGATCAACATCCCCGGGGTGATCCGCTTCCAGCCCTCGGAGTTCATGAAGATCATCATGCCGGCGACCATCGCCTGGTACCTGTCCAAGCGCACGTTGCCGCCGCATCTGAAGCATGTGGCGATCAGCCTGGTGCTGATCGGCGTGCCGTTCATCCTGATCGTGCGCCAGCCCGACCTGGGTACGGCGCTGCTGATCCTCGCCTCCGGGGCTTTCGTGCTGTTCATGGGCGGCCTGCGCTGGCGCTGGATCCTCAGCGTACTGGCGGCTGCGGTGCCAGTGGCGGTGGCGATGTGGTTCTTCGTCATGCATGACTACCAGAAGCAACGGGTACTAACCTTCCTCGACCCGGAAAGCGACCCGTTGGGCACTGGCTGGAACATCATCCAGTCGAAGGCGGCGATCGGCTCGGGCGGTGTTTTCGGCAAGGGCTGGCTGCTCGGCACCCAGTCGCATCTGGATTTCCTGCCGGAAAGCCACACAGACTTCATCATCGCGGTGCTCGGCGAGGAATTCGGCCTGGTCGGCATCTGCCTGCTGCTGATCGTCTACCTGCTGCTGATCGGTCGTGGCCTGATGATCACTGCCCAGGCGCAGACCCTGTTCGGCAAGCTGCTGGCGGGAAGCCTGACCATGACCTTCTTTGTGTACGTGTTCGTCAATATCGGTATGGTCAGCGGCCTTCTGCCCGTGGTGGGCGTGCCGCTGCCCTTCATCAGCTATGGCGGAACTTCGTTGGTGACGCTGCTGTCAGCGTTTGGCGTTCTGATGTCGATCCACACGCACCGCAAATGGATCGCTCAGGTTTGAATAAGGTGAAGAATTTCATGCAAGCAGTGCGTAACTGGGCTGCCCGTTGTGCGCCGTGGATCGGCGCGGTGGGCCTGTTCGGCGCTGTACAGCTGGCCCATGCCGGCGATTATCAGGGCTCGCCGCAGGTGGCCCAGTTCGTTGGCGAAATGAGCCGCGACTATGGCTTTGCCCCTGAGCAGCTGATGGGTGTGTTCGCGGAGGTGCAGCGCAAACAGTCGATCCTCGACGCCATTTCGCGCCCGGCCGAACGGGTAAAGCCGTGGAAGGACTACCGGCCGATGTTCATCACTGACGCGCGTATTGCCCGCGGTGTGGACTTCTGGCGCCAGCACGAGGCGGTGCTGGCCCGTGCCGAGCAGGAATATGGCGTGCCGGCGCAGTACATCGTTGCCATCATCGGCGTGGAAACCTTCTTTGGCCGCAACACCGGTAACTACCGGGTGATCGATGCCTTGTCGACCTTGGGCTTCGACTACCCGCCACGGGCGGAGTTCTTCCGCAAGGAGCTGCGCGAATTCCTGCTGCTGGCCCGTGAGGAACAGCTCGACCCGCTGACGCTCAAAGGCTCCTATGCTGGTGCAATGGGCCTGCCGCAGTTCATGCCGAGCAGCTTCCGCAACTTCGCGGTGGACTTCGACGGCGACGGCCACATCAATATCTGGAACAACCCGGACGACGCCATTGGCAGCGTGGCCAGCTACTTCAAGCGCCACGGCTGGGTGGCCGGCGAAGGTGTGGTCAGCCGCGCCTGGGTGGACGGTGGGCGCGCCGACGAAGGCCTGACCACCGGCATCGAGCCGGTAAAAACCGTTGGGGAGTTGCGCACGCTTGGCTGGTCGGTCCATGATTCGTTGCGCGATGATCTGCCGGTTACCGCCTTCCGTCTCGAGGGCGACAATGGCCCCGAGTACTGGATGGGCCTGAAGAACTTCTACGCGATCACTCGCTACAACCGCAGCGTGATGTATGCCATGGCGGTGCATCAGCTATCGGAACAGCTGGTTCAAGCACGGGGCGTCAAGTAATGCGCGCAATCATCTCTGGCAAGTCTTTCAAGCTGCTCACCTGCCTCGCCGTGGGCGTGGTGCTGGCCAGCTGTTCGTCCAACCGCCCGCCCCAGCAAAGCAGTGGCAACGTGGTGCGCACCCAGCCGGGCCTGGACATCAACCGCGCGCACAAGGACGGCGCGCCGTGGTGGGACGTGGATGTGAACAAGATCCCCGACGCCACGCCAACCGTGCACACCGGCAACTACAAGGCCAACCCGTACACGGTGCTGGGCAAGACCTACTACCCGATGCAGGACTCGCGCAACTATCGCGCGGAGGGCACCGCGTCGTGGTACGGCACCAAGTTCCACGGCCAGAACACCGCCAACGGCGAGCTGTACGACCTGTACGGCATGAGCGCGGCGCACAAGACCCTGCCGCTGCCGGCCTACGTGCGGGTGACCAACCTGGCCAACGGCCGTAGCGTAATCCTGCGGGTGAACGACCGTGGGCCGTTCTATTCGGACCGCATCATCGACTTGTCCTATGCCGCGGCGAAAAAACTCGGTTATGCCGAGATTGGCACCGCGCACGTGCGCGTCGAAGGTATCGACCCGCAGCAGTGGTGGGCCCAGCGTGGCCAGACACCACCGATGGTGCTCAAGGAGCCCCAGGTGGCCCAGACCCAGGCGATCCCGGCCAGTACCGGGCGCGTCGAGCAATGGACCCCGCCGCCCCAGCAGCATGCGGCGCCGGTGGTGCCGGTGCAGGTGGCCGGCAACAACGTGCCGGCCGGCAGTGGCGGCAGCTTCCTGCAGGTGGGTGCCTTCGCCAACCCGGACGCCGCCGAACTGCTGCGCTCCAAGCTCAGCAGCATGGTCAGCGCGCCAGTGTTCATCAGCTCGATCGTGCGTAACCAGCAGACCCTGCACCGCGTGCGCCTCGGGCCGATCAACAGCCAGGGCGAGATCCAGCAAGCGCAGGACAGCATCCGCCTGGCGAACCTTGGGCAGGCCAAGCTGGTCACAGCTGACTGACCGCGTTGCCTTCTTCGCGGGCACGCCCGCTCCCACAGGGCATGCGAAACCCTGTGGGAGCGGGCGCGCCCGCGAAGAAGGCAACACCAAACTGTCGGTTTTGTCATGAATTGACGGGCGCGGGCATGTACAATGTCGGCTTTTGCCCGCAGCGACATAAAGCCGCACATTGCGAGCCAGGCCTACGGCCGCAAAAACTAGACTGACTGGCGCTGGGCACATGATCTTGCCCAGGGAACATCAGACCATTAGCGATTTTCGAGAGACGGATGAACATCACCAACCTTGCCAAACGACTTTGCCTGCCCGTACTGCTGATGATCACGCCTGCCGCCTTCGCGGCTGAGCAGATGACGCCGGCGCCACCGCAACTGGCAGCCAAGTCCTACGTACTCATGGATGCGTCCAGCGGCAACGTGCTGGTCGAGAACAACGGTGACGAGCGCCTGCCGCCTGCCAGCCTGACCAAGCTGATGACGGCCTACATCGCCACCCTGGACATCCGTCGCGGCCAGATCGGTGAAAACGACCCGGTTACCGTCAGCGAAAACGCCTGGCGGACCGGCGGTTCGCGCATGTTCATCAAGGTGGGCAGCCAGGTGACCGTCAGCGACCTGCTGCACGGCATCATCATCCAGTCCGGCAACGACGCCTCGGTTGCCCTGGCCGAGCACATCGCCGGCAGCGAAGACGCCTTCGCCGACATGATGAACAAGACCGCTGCCGACCTGGGCATGGCCAACAGCCACTTCATGAACCCGACCGGCCTACCGCACCCGGACCATTACTCGTCGGCCCACGACATGGCTACCCTGGCCCGTGCGATCATCAACGTCGACCCGGCCCACTACGCCATCTACTCGCAGAAAGAGTTCTTCTGGAACAACATCAAGCAGCCAAACCGCAACCTGCTGCTGTGGCGTGACAAGACTGTCGACGGCCTGAAGACCGGCCACACCGACGAAGCCGGCTACTGCATGGTGGCTTCGGCCGTTCGCGATGGCCAGCGCCTGATCGCCGTGGTCTTCGGCACCAACAGCGAGCAGTCGCGTGCTGCCGAGACCCAGAAGCTGCTGACCTATGGCTTCCGCTTCTTCGAAACCCAGACCTTCTACCAGAAGGGTACCGAGCTGACCAAGTCGCCGGTCTGGAAGGGCGCGACTGGCGAAGTGAAAGCTGGCCTGGCCAACGACCTGACCCTGACTATGCCTAAAGGCCAATTGAAGCGCCTGCAGGCTTCGATGACCATGAACCCGCAGCTCACCGCGCCAATCGCCAAAGGTGACGTGATCGGCAAAGTGGAAGTCAAACTGGACGAGAAAGTGGTTCACAGCGCCGACCTGATCGCCCTCGATGGCGTCGAGGAAGGTGGTTTCTTCCGCCGTATGTGGGATAGCATCCGTCTATTCTTCTACGGGTTGTTCAACTGATACGTGACCTGCATGCCCCCGCGTATCCTGCGGGGGCGTTGTTGTTGCCACGGCTTACGAGGCCGTTTCCGCCATGAGCGAACCAGACGTCAAGTCGCACAAGATCGAATTCCCCTGCGACGATTACCCGATCAAGGTCATCGGTGACACCGTTGTCGGCTTCAAGGACACGGTGATCGAGATCCTGAGCAAGCACGCGAAGGTCGACCTTTCCACCCTGGCCGAGCGCCAGAGCAAGGAAGGCAAGTACACCACCGTGCAATTGCACATCGTTGCCGAAAGCGAGAACCAGCTGCACGATATCAACAGCGCCCTGCGCGCTACCGGCATCGTGAAAATGGTGCTCTGATGTCCGCCTGCCTCGGTTTTCGCGAGCTTGGCCTGCAGCCCTACGAACCGGTGCTGGAGGCCATGCGTCGCTTCACCGAGCAGCGTAGCCCGGACAGCCAGGATGAAGTCTGGCTGGTCGAGCACCCCGCGGTCTTCACCCAGGGCCAGGCCGGCAAGGCCGAGCACCTGCTGGTGCCGGGCGACATCCCGGTAGTGCAGACCGATCGCGGTGGCCAGGTGACCTACCATGGCCCCGGGCAGCTGGTGGCCTACCTGCTGCTGGATGTGCGCCGGCTGGGCTTTGGCGTGCGTGAGCTGGTCAGCCGTATCGAGCAGACCCTCATCGACCTGCTCGCCAGTTACGATGTCCAGGCCGCGGCCAAGCCCGATGCCCCGGGCGTCTATGTCGACGGAGCGAAAATCGCCTCCCTCGGCCTGCGAATCCGCAACGGCCGTTCGTTCCACGGCCTTGCCCTGAACGTGGACATGGACCTCGCGCCATTCCGCCGAATCAACCCCTGCGGCTATGCGGGGCTGGCGATGACCCAGCTGCGCGACCTGGCAGGTCCGATCGAACTCGACGAGGTCAGGACAAGGCTGCGCGGACAGCTGGTCAAGCACCTCGACTACGCTGAGCAGACGACCCTCACGGGCGGAATCGACTGAATATGACAACTGTGCAAGAAGCCGTGCCGAACCTGATACCTACCCAGGATGCCACCCCGCGCCCAGCGCCGAAGAAGGTGGAAGCCGGGGTCAAGCTGCGTGGTGCCGAAAAGGTGGCGCGCATCCCGGTGAAGATCATCCCCACCGAAGAGCTGCCGAAGAAGCCCGACTGGATCCGCGTGCGTATCCCGGTGTCGCCCGAGGTAGACCGCATCAAGCAGCTGCTGCGCAAGCACAAGCTGCATAGCGTATGCGAAGAGGCATCCTGCCCGAACCTCGGCGAGTGCTTCTCCGGTGGTACCGCCACCTTCATGATCATGGGTGACATCTGCACCCGTCGTTGCCCGTTCTGCGACGTTGGCCACGGCCGGCCGAAACCGCTGGACCTGGACGAGCCGAAGAACCTGGCCATCGCCATCGCCGACCTGCGCCTGAAGTACGTGGTGATCACCTCGGTGGACCGCGACGACCTGCGTGACGGTGGTGCCCAGCACTTTGCCGACTGCATCCGCGAAATCCGTGCGCTGTCGCCGGGCGTACAGCTGGAAACCCTGGTGCCGGACTACCGTGGGCGCATGGATATTGCCCTGGAGATCACCGCGCAAGAGCCGCCGGATGTGTTCAACCACAACCTCGAGACCGTGCCGCGCCTGTACAAGGCCGCACGCCCGGGTTCGGACTACGACTGGTCGCTGGACCTGCTGCAGAAGTTCAAGCAGCTGGTGCCGCACGTACCGACCAAGTCGGGCCTGATGCTCGGCCTGGGCGAAACCGATGAGGAAGTGATCGAAGTGATGCACCGCATGCGCGAGCATGACATCGACATGCTCACCCTCGGCCAGTACCTTCAGCCGTCGCGCAGCCACCTGCCGGTGCAGCGGTTTGTCCACCCGGACACCTTCGCCTGGTTCGCCGAGGAAGGTTACAAGATGGGCTTCAAGAACGTCGCTTCCGGCCCGTTGGTGCGTTCTTCGTACCACGCTGACCAGCAGGCTCACGAAGCCAAGATCAAGCTCTGAGCCAAGCACAGAGCCACGCATGCCGATGCGCGCCGAAGGGCCGCATCGGCATTTTTGTTTGTGCCACACGCGCTGCAAGGAGCCGCGATGAATTGCGCCGAAACCTTCCAACCCAGCCTGCCAGCCGCGCTGCCGCGTGATGCCTGTTTTGCCATTGTCGCCCCGGCGGGCGCGGCGCGGCTGGATACGCACAAGGTCAACCAGTGGTTCGTTGATAGAGGCTACAGCTGCCGCATCTATCCGGGAGCCCTTCAGGCCCAGGGCTATCTGGCGGGGCCGGACCGGCAGCGGTTACAGGACCTGCATGATGCCTTTGCCGACCCGGCTATCGACGCCATTCTGTGCATGCGTGGGGGGTACGGTAGCATGCGGCTGCTCGACCAACTCGATTTCGAACTGATCCGGTGCAACCCCAAGCCGCTGATCGGTTACAGCGACATAACCGCGCTGCACACGGCGATCTACCGGCATACCGGGCTGCTCACCTTTCATGGCGGGATGCTCAATGCCGACCTGCTGGGGGCCAAGTTGCCGCCAACCGAGACTTCGTTGCTGGCGCAGCTGGGTGGGCATGTGCGGGCAGGGGAGCAGATCGTGCACCCTGCTGACTTCGCATTGAGCAGCGTGCTGCATGGGGTGGCCAGCGGGCCGCTGCTGGGCGGCAACCTGTCGATGTTGGGCGCGACCCTGGGGACGATTGCCGAACTGGATACGCAGGGCTGCATCCTGTTCATTGAGGACGTCAACGAGCCGCTTTACCGGGTGGATCGCTTGCTGACCCAGCTGCGCCTGGCAGGCAAGCTGGAGGGGGTGAAGGGTGTGCTGGTGGGGGACTTTGCCGGGATTACCACTGCGGCGTTGACGCCTCTGCTGGAGGATATCTTCGCGCCGCTGGGTGTACCGGTGCTGGCCGGGTGGCGCAGTGGGCATTGTGACCCGAATGTGTGCTTGCCGTTGGGGGCTCAGGTAATGCTGGATAGCGGGAGGCAGACATTGGTGTTGGAGCAGGATTTGTTCAAGGCTTGAGATTGTCGGGGCTGCTTTGCAGCCCATCGCGACACAAGGCCGCTCCCACAGGAGAAGTGCTATCGCTTGTGGGAGCGGCCTTGTGTCGCGAAAGGGGCGCAACGCGCCCCCAGCAATCTTACTATTTGCGCAGGCTCTCGAGCAGCTTGTGGGTCGGATACCCATCCGCCGGCCACCCCAGCCCCTGCTGGGCATTGCGGATCGCCTTGCGGGTATTGGCGCCAATGATGCCATCGGCATTGCCGGCTTCGTGCCCATTGCTGTTCAGCAGGTTCTGCAGCTCCATGCGCTCGCTGCGGCTGAGGGGCAGGTCTTCTTTCGGCCAGCTGCCGGCAATGAAGCCCCAGCCCGTGAAGCGATCACCCAGCAGGCTTACTGCCAGCGCGTAGGACGACGAATTGTTGTACTTGAGGATGGCGCGGAAGTTGTCCAGCACCAGGAATGCCGGGCCACGCGCGCCCGCGGGCAGCAGCAGTGCGGCAGACAGCTGGTTGCTACCCACCGGCAACTGGGTACCGGCAGGCAGTTTCACGCCCATCGCAAGCCACTCGCTCACCGGCTTGCGCAGAGCGCCATCGGCCTGCCAGTAATCGAAGCCAGGCGGCACCTGTACCTCGAAGCCCCACGGCTGGCCACGCTTCCAGCCCGAACTCTGCAGATAGTGCGCGGTCGAGGCCAAGGCGTCTGCCGTGCTGTTCCAGATGTCGCGGCGGCCATCGCCGTCGAAGTCCACGGCATGGGTGTTGTAGGTGGTCGGGATGAACTGGGTCTGGCCCATGGCACCGGCCCACGAACCACGCATGGCCTCAGGCTGGATGTCGCCGTGCTGAATGATCTGCAGCGCGGCGATCAGCTGGTCCTGGGCGAACTGCGGGCGTCGGCCCTCATAGGCCAGGGTAGCCAGCGAGCGGATCACCGACTTGTTGCCCTGAAACTGGCCGAAGTTGCTTTCCATGCCCCATACCGCGACCAGCACTTGGCGATCGACACCATAGCTTTGCTCGATGCGGGTCAGCAGTTCGGCGTTCTGCTCCAGCAGCTTCTTGCCGTTGCGCACGCGCAGAGGCGACAGGGCGCCTTCGAGGTATTCCCATACGGGGCGGGTGAACTCCGGCTGGCTGCGATCGGCCTTGATCACGTCCATGTCGGGGGTGACGCCGAGGAAGGCGCGGTCGAACGTATCCTGCGAAATGCCGGCTTGCAGGGCTTGCTGGCGAAAGCCTGCTTGCCATTGCGCGAAGGTTTGCAGAGGCTGGATTTCAGTGCTGGTGTCAGGCGTCGTGCCGGGCAGGGTCACCACAGGGGTGGGCTGGGCGGGGGCCAGCGGCAGGGCATCGGCGGCGGTGGGCTTTTCTGCGCAGGCCACGAGCAGGATGAAACTGGAGGCCGCGATCAGCTGGCGGGTTTTCCAGCGGGGGAGAAGACTGAGGAGCATTCACAGATCCAGAATTGCAGGTCAGGTGACGACCATATCATGCCTGCGCTCTCGATGCTTTCATGCAGCCAAAAAGTAGGAAGCCTCCCAATCTCTCGATTGGAAGGCTTCGCGGCGGTAGCTGCCTTTGCCCTTGTTCGGCTGTTCCTGTCGGCAGCGGAACAGCGGTTGGGCGATGATCGACTTGGCCTTGTTGGGGCCGTGCTTTTTCGGCTTTTTGCTCATGGCGGGGTTCCCGGGTTGGGTGGGTTTCGCAGCGCACTGTAGGGCTTGGGGGAGGGTGGGGCCAATTGATTGTGTATATGGTCGAGATGTTGGGGGGCATTGCAGCCCTGTGGGAGCGGGCGTGCCCGCGAACACCGGCGAAGCCGGTGCCATCCACCGCGTCGCCTGATTCGCGGGCATGCCCGCTCCCACAGCGGCCCCAGTTACTCGGGAGGGAGTGCCAGGCGCTGGCCGGCCATCAGCAGCGACAAGCGCGCCAGGCCAGTCCACGGCGAGCCCTCGGCCTGGCCCTTGATCTGTGCATCGATACGCTGGGCATCTTGCAGCAACTGCGCCCAGCGCTGCGCCGACAGGCGCTGCAGGGCCTTGCTGACCAGTGGCCGGCGTTTGTCCCAGACCGGTGGGCGGGCCTGGCTGAAAGCCTTGTCCAGCGGTACACCCTGGCTGAACTGCTGGGCCAGCCCCGCCAGTTGGCGCAGCTCTCGGGCCAGGGCCCAGAGAATCACTGGTGGCTCCACGCCTTCACCGCGCAAGCCTTCGAGCATACGCAAGGCATGCGCAGCTTCGCCGTTGAGAATGGCATCGACCAGGCCGAAGACATCGAAGCGGGCGCTGTCGGCGACGGCGGCCTGTACGGTCTCCACGGTGATCTGGTTGCCCTCGGCAAGCAGCTTGAGCTTTTCGATTTCCTGTGCGGCCGCCAGCAGGTTGCCTTCCACGCGCGCGGCAATCAGGTCGACGGCGTCACGCTGTGCCGACAGGCCGGCCTGCTGCAGGCGCTGGTTGATCCACTGCGGCAGCTGGTGCACATCCACCGGCCAGATCTGGATGAACTGGCAGTGGGCACCTTCGATCAGCGCCTTGCCCCACTTGGTCTTCTGCGCGCTGCCGTCGAGCTTGGGCAGGCTGACCAGCAGCAAGGTGTCTTCGGCAGGGTTGGCGCAGTATTCCATCAGCGCAGCAGCGCCCTTGTCACCAGGCTTGCCCGAGGGCAGGCGCAATTCCAGCAGGCGGCGCTGGGCGAACAGGGACAGGCTGGCGCCAGCCTGGAGCAGGGTGCCCCAGTCGAAGTTGGCGTCGGCACTGAAGACCTGGCGTTCGTCGAAGCCCTGCTGGCGCGCGGCGTTGCGGATGGCGTCGGCGGCTTCCTGGCACAGCAGCGGGTCGTCGCCGCTGACCACGTAGACCGGTGCCAGGGCGCCTTGCAGGTGCTTGTTGAGTTGGGCGGGAGCGAGCTTCATGGGAAACAGGCGGGGTACCCGAAGGTACCCCGCTCGGGCTTAGTTGCCCGGTACTTCCAGTGGCGACTGCTGAGGCGTTTCGGCCTGCTGGCGGCGAGCGGCCTCCAGCGCAGCGGCTTCGGCCTTGGCACGTTCGTCGGCTTGACGCTGCAGCTCGTCCAGCTGGGACGGGGTCAGCAACTGCAGGCGAACGACCATGGCGTTGACCAGGTCGCGACGCATTTCTTCGCGGGCGCGGACGGCTTCCTGCTCGGAGCCGGTGATGTTCGAGCCGTCACGCAAGTAGATCTTGCGCACTTCCAGCTTGTCGCTCATCAGCTCCAGGTTGTTCAGGCCCTGGATACTGTAGTTCAGCACGGTGGTCAGCTCGTACTCGGCGGTACGGTTGCCGCTGTTGTAGGTCGCCGAGCGCTCGCGCTCCTGCTCGTTGGTCAGCACCAAGCGGTACGGTGCACCAGCGTGCACGTTGACGCCGCTACGCTGCAGTACTTCACGCAGCTGGACCACGGTCGGGCCGTAGGCGTTGCGTGCGCTTACGTCCATTTCCTTCACGCTCAGTTCGGTGGAGCCGGTGCCGCGCAGCTGGAAACCGCAGGCGCTGAGCATGACCGCCAGGCCAATTACCAGCAAATTGCGTTTGATCATGTTGTTGCTCCCTTGTGGGCCTGTTCGCCCGCCCGCAGTGCCTGCGGGCGGGCGTTGCCATCAGTTGGCGACGATGTTGACCAGCTTGCCCGGTACCACGATGACCTTGCGGATGGTCAGGCCATCGATGAAGCGCAGGACGTTCTCGTTGCTGCGCGCGGCGGCTTCGATTTCTTCGCGGCTGGCGGCGGCCGGCATTTCGACCTGGCCACGCAGCTTGCCGTTGACCTGCACCACCAGGGTGACGGTGTCCTGTACCAGGGCTGCCTCGTCGACGGCTGGCCAGCTGGCGTCGATGACGGCCTGCTGGTGGCCCAGCTGTTGCCACAGCTCGTGGGAGATGTGCGGGGTGATCGGCGCCAGCAGCAGAGTGACGGCCTCCAGGCCTTCCTGCAGCAGGGCACGGTCCTGTTCAGTGGCCTGCGGAGCCTTTTCCAGCACGTTCATCACGGTCATCACCTGGGCGATGGCGGTGTTGAACTTGTGGAACTGGCCCACGTCGGTGCTGGCCTGCTTGATGGCGGCGTGGATGGCGCGGCGGATGACCTTCTGCGCGTCGTCCAGGGCGGCGACATCCAGCTTGCCCGGCAGGCCTTGGGCTACATGAGCCTGGGCCAGGCGCCAGACGCGGCGCAGGAAGCGGCTGGCGCCTTCGACGCCGGAGTCGGACCATTCCAGGCTCATGTCGGGCGGCGAGGCGAACATCATGAACAGGCGGCAGGTGTCGGCGCCGTACTGGTCGATCATCGATTGCGGGTCGACGCCGTTGTTCTTCGACTTCGACATCTTCTCGGTGCCACCGATTTCCACCGGCAGGCCGTCGGTCTTCAGGCGGGCGCCAATGATCTTGGCCTTGGCATCACGCTCGACCTCGACATCGGCCGGGTTGAACCAGTCCTTGCCGCCGTTGCTGGCCACACGGTAGTAGGTTTCGGCGACCACCATGCCCTGGGTCAGCAGGTTCTTGAACGGCTCGTTCGAGGTGACCAGGCCTTCGTCACGCATCAGCTTGTGGAAGAAGCGCGCGTACAGCAGGTGCAGGATGGCGTGCTCGATACCGCCGATGTACTGGTCGACCGGCAGCCAGTGGTTGGCCGCTTTCGGGTCGACCATGCCACCTTCGTAGTTCGGCGAGGCGTAGCGGGCGAAGTACCAGGACGACTCGACGAAGGTGTCCATGGTGTCGGTTTCGCGCTTGGCCGCGGTGCCGCATTTCGGGCAGTTGCACTCGTAGAATTCAGGCATGCGCGCCAGTGGCGAACCGGCACCGTCCGGCACCACGTTCTCCGGCAGGGTGACCGGCAGCTGGTCTTCCGGCACCGGTACGTCGCCGCAGGACGGGCAGTGGATGATCGGGATCGGGCAGCCCCAGTAGCGCTGGCGGCTGATACCCCAGTCACGCAGGCGGAACTGGGTACGCGATTTGCCCAGCTCCTTGCGGATCAGGGCGGCTTCGATGGCGTCGAAGGCACCGGCGAAGTCCAGGCCGTCGAATTCGCCGGAGTTGATCAGCTGGCCGTGCTCGCCATAGGCGGCCAGCCACTCGTTGCCGACTTCATCGCCAGCGCTGGTGCGCACCACCGCCTTGACCGGCAGGTTGTACTTGTGGGCGAACTCGAAGTCGCGCTCGTCGTGGGCCGGCACGGCCATGACGGCGCCATCGCCGTAGTGCATCAGCACGTAGTTGGCGACCCATACCGGCAGCTTCTCGCCGGTCAGCGGGTGCTCGACCAGCAGGGAAGTGGCCATGCCCTTCTTCTCCTGGGTGGCCATGTCGGCTTCGGCAACGCTGCCGCTCTTGCACTCATCGATGAACGCCTGCAGCGCCGGGTTGCCCTGGGCGGCTTGGGTGGCCAGCGGGTGTTCGGCGGCGACGGCGACGTAGGTGGCACCCATCAGCGTGTCGGGACGGGTGGTGAAGACCTTGAGGGTGCCTTCGTGGCCGATGCTGGCCAGGTCGTACGGGAACTGCACTTCCATGCCGCGCGACTTGCCGATCCAGTTGCGCTGCATGGTCTTGACCTGCTCAGGCCAGCCCGGCAGCTCGTCGAGGCTTTCCAGCAGCTCGTCTGCGTAGTCGGTGATGCGGAAATAGTACATCGGGATTTCGCGCTTCTCGATCAGCGCGCCCGAACGCCAGCCACGGCCGTCGATGACCTGCTCGTTGGCCAGTACGGTCTGGTCCGCCGGGTCCCAGTTCACGGTACCGTTCTTGCGGTAGATGATGCCTTTCTCGAACAGGCGGGTGAACAGCCACTGCTCCCAGCGGTAGTAGTCGGGCTTGCAGGTGGTGACTTCACGTGCCCAGTCGATGGCCAGACCCAGGCTCTTGAGCTGGGTCTTCATGTAGTCGATGTTTTCGTACGTCCACTTGGCCGGGGCGACGTTGTTCTTCATCGCCGCGTTTTCCGCGGGCATACCGAATGCGTCCCAGCCCATCGGCTGCAGGACGTTCTTGCCCAGCATGCGCTGGTAGCGGGCAATCACGTCACCGATGGTGTAGTTGCGCACGTGGCCCATGTGTAGCTTGCCGCTCGGGTACGGGAACATCGACAGGCAGTAGTAGGTGTCCTTGCCTGGCTGTTCGGTAACAGCGAACGATTGTTGCTCGTCCCAGAACTTCTGGGCGGCGGCTTCGATATCACGGGGCGTGTATTGTTCGTGCATGGCTACTTTTTGCTGAGAGGGAAGAGACCTTGTTCCAGGCAGCGGAACCTCGCTGCGTCCGGCACTCCGGTGTCGTTTAGAGTGAACGCCGTAGCATACAGCAGCGCCGCGCATCGTGGGAAACCTTCGTTGCGAATGCCCGCTGGTCGCGGCACACGGCTGCTTTTTTGAACGACGCTAAGCTCAGGTGTGGGGGGAGATATTCTTATCTTCAATGAGGTGAACGGATGGGAGAGACGCAGCTACCCGCAATCAGACCGGAGCTATACGAACGCCTGATCGACCGGCTTGGCCTGGCGCTGGAAGTGGCCAGGACCTCGGTGCGATTGCGCGACGAAATGCCAGCCGAGCTGGAATTGCGTGGCCTGAGCCACGCAGAGTTCGAACTGATCAAGGCCTACCTGGATTCCCTCCCGGAGCGCCACAATGCCTGTGTCGGCAGTTACCCACAAGCGGAGCCGACATCGGCCAAGATCATCTGGCTCAAGGACAAGAAACGCCCCGCCAGCACGGCGAGATCCAGGACGCTGCCGCATCGCTAGCCGTTCAGGACGCCAGGCGCAGGCTATCGCGCGCCGGTTCTTAAATTTTGCACAGCTCACGATCGGCGCCGGCCACACCCTTGTTGACCGGCGTCGATCCTTCTAGGCTGCACGCCTGCCAAGGAGGTGTGGCCAATGTCGATCCGATTCTTCGTCAAACAATGGCTGATGCCGCCAGGCGTGCTGTTCCTGCTGCTGCTTGTGGCGTGGTGGCTGCGCCGCCGTCGGCCCCGGCTGGCAGCGCTGTGCTTTGCTCTGGGCCTTGGTGGCCTGTGGCTGATGAGCCTGCCGCTGGTGGTGCAGGAAACCGCTCGTGTGCTGGAGACGGAAGCGCCGCTGGCGGTAAGCGATTGGGCCGGCCTGGCAAGCCGGGCAGATGCCATTGTGGTGCTGGGCGCGGGGCGTGAGCGAGGTGACCCGGCCTGGGGTGGTGGCGACCAGCCCACAGCCACGGCGCTGGAGCGCATGCGCTTTGCCGCACGGCTGGCCAAGGCTTCGGGCTTGCCGGTGTTGACCAGTGGCGGGTTGCACTATGGCTCGCCGCCGAGCGAGGCGCAGTTGATGGCTGATCGCCTGCGTGAAGATTTCGGTGTCGAGGTGAAATGGCGAGAGGAGGGCAGCCGCACTACCTGGGAGAATGCCCGGCTGACGGCCAAGGTGCTGCAGCCGTTGGGAATTCGCCGTGTGGTCGTGGTGACCCAGGCCTGGCACATGCAGCGCTCGCGCTGGAGCTTCGAGCAGGCGGGGTTCGAGGTGGTGCCGGCGCCAGTCGGGTTCCTCGGGCGCGATCATGCGCGGCCGTTCGGCGGGTTGCTGCCGGAGAGCCGGGCGATGTGGCAGAGCGGGCAGTTGCTCAATGAAGTGGCCGGGTTGGTGGGGTATCGGCTGTTCTACTGAGCCTTGTACTGCCTGTACCGGCCTCTTCGCGGGCACGCCCGCTCCCACAGGTACACCGCAGGCCATGGGCTTGTGCGGTCCCTGTGGGAGCGGGTTTACCCGCGAAGAGGCCGGTACAGGAAAACTCAAACGGTCTTGGCAATGCGCCCGGCCAGCAACGCCCAACCCAGCAGCAATGCGCAGACAATCGCCAGCGGCCACGACCGCCATTGCAGGTACGGCGTCAGCTTCTGCATCGGCACCACCTCGCCATACAGCACCGCCTGCTGGAACTGCGGTACCTGCGTGGTAATGCGGCCAAACGGGTCGATCAGCGCGGTCACGCCATTGTTGGTGGCGCGGATCATCCAGCGCCCGGCTTCCAGCGCGCGCATCTGTGCCATCTGCAGGTGCTGCAACGGGCCGATCGAGGTACCGAACCAGGTGTCGTTGCTGATGGTCAGCAGCAGGTCGCTGCGGGCCGCCAGGCCGGCGGCGAATTCGGGGTAGACCACTTCGTAGCAGATGTACGGCGCAATCTGGTAGCCCTTGGCCTGCAGCAGCGGCTGGTCTTCCGGCCCGCGGGCGAAGTCCGACATGGGCAGGTTGAAGAACTCGATCAGGCCACGCAGCATGTCCTGCAGCGGCACATACTCGCCAAAAGGCACCAGCTTCTGCTTGAGGTAGGTGCCATCGCCTTCACCAGTGACGGTGATGCCGTTGTAGTAGCGGCGCTGGTGATGCACCACTTCACGCACCGGCACGCCGGTAATCAGCGCCGAATGCCGCTCGGCGGCAAACCGGCCCATCACGTCGATATAGCCTTGGGCCTGGTCCTTGAGCACCGGGACCGCGGTTTCCGGCCACACCAGCAGGTCTACCGGCCTGGAGCTGAAGCTCAGGTCACGGTACAGCGCCAGTTGCGCATCGATGTGTGCCGGGTCCCATTTCAGGTCCTGCTCGACGTTGCCCTGGATGGCCGCCACTTTCAGTGGGTCGCCCGCCGGCTTGGTCCAGGCATGGCCCTTGAGCGCCAGGCCCAGCACCCACGGGGCCAGCAACAGCAGGCAGCCCACCGCGAGGAACGAGGGGCGGGCGCGCAGGCGGTGCACGTTGCACAACAGGGCAGCGGTCAGGGCCAGTGCGAAGGAAATCAGCCACACGCCACCCAGCGGTGCCAGGCCGGCCAGCGGGCCGTCCAGCTGGCTGTAGCCGGCGTAGAGCCAGGGGAAGCCGGTCAGGAACCAGCCGCGGAAGGCCTCTTGCAGCAGCCACAGGGCGGCAAAGCACAAGGCGTCGGCCAGTGGTGCTTCGGTGCGGCGCAGCCAGCGTGCCCACAGCCAGGTGGGCAGGGCGAAGAACCAGGCCAGGGCGGCGAAGAAGGCCAGCAGCAGCAGGATCGCCAGCAGCGGCGAGGCACCGCCGTAGGTGTTCATGCTGACGTAGATCCACCAGGTACCGGCACCGTACAGGCCGAAGCCGAACCACCAGCCGCGCCACATGGCCTGGCGCGGGCTGAGCTCGCGCAGGCCGAGGTAGAGCAGGGCGATGGACAACACGGCCAAGGGCCAGATGTCGAAAGGCGCCAGGGCCAGGAGGGTGGAGGCACCGGCCGCCAGGGCCAGCAGGTTACCGGGCCAGCCGGGGCGGGTGATCCAACGCATGTTTGTCCTTAACGGGTGATCGGTGTCAGGCGCAGCAAGTGTATCCGCCGGCTGTCGGCATTGAGAATACGGAACTTGTAAGGGCCGATCTCGGTGGTCTCGTTGCGCTTGGGCAGGTGACCGAAGGCGCTCATTACCAGGCCGCCGACGGTGTCGAACTCGTCATCGGAGAATTCGCTGTCGAAGAACTCGTTGAAGTTTTCGATCGGGGTAAGCGCCTTGACCAGGAAGTCGCCGCTGGGCAGCGGTTTGATGTAGCTGTCTTCCTCGACGTCGTGCTCGTCCTCGATATCGCCGACGATCTGCTCCAGCACGTCCTCGATGGTGACCAGGCCGGCCACGCCGCCGTACTCGTCGATGACGATGGCCATGTGGTTATGGTTGGCGCGGAACTCGCGCAGCAGCACGTTCAGGCGCTTGGACTCGGGCACGAAAGTGGCCGGGCGCAGCAGGTCCTTGATGTTGAAGCTGTCGCCATTCTCCTTGAGGATCAGCGGCAGCAGGTCCTTGGCGAGCAGGATACCGAGCACATCGTCGTGGCTTTCGCCGATCACCGGGTAGCGCGAGTGCGCGGCGTCGATCACCGCCGGCAGGAACTCGCGGGGCGACTGGCTGGCCTTGATGCTGATCATCTGCGAACGCGGCACCATGATGTCGCGAACCTGCAGGTCGGCCACCTGGATGGCGCCTTCGACGATGGTCAGCGCTTCGCTGTCCAGCAGTTTGTTCTGATGGGCTTCGCGCAGCAGTTCAAGGAGCTGCTGGCGGTTTTTCGGCTCATGGGCAAAAGCCTGGGTCAGTTTACCCAGCCAGGACTTCTGCCCGTTGCTCGATCGATCTTCGCTCATGGCGGTTCTCGTGATCCTTCGTGTTTCAGTGTGTGATGGTGTCGGTTTCATCGTCGGCGTACGGGTCGGGATGACCCAGTTCTGCCAGCAATTCCCGTTCCAGGCCTTCCATTTCCTCGGCTTCCTCATCTTCGATGTGGTCGTAGCCGAGCAGGTGCAGGCAACCGTGTATGACCAGGTGTGCCCAGTGCGCTTCCAGCGACTTGCCTTGATCGGCGGCTTCGCGCTCGACCACTGGCACGCAGATCACCAGGTCGCCCAGCAACGGGATATCGAGCAGGTCGTCGGGGACGTCGGCCGGGAACGACAGCACATTGGTCGCGTAGTCCTTGTGCCGGTAGGTGTGGTTCAGCTCGCGGCCTTCGGCTTCGTCGACCAGGCGAATGGTCATTTCCGAATCGGCGCTGCGCTGGCGCAGGGCCAGTTCGCACCAGCGGCGAAAGGCGGTGTCATCCGGGGCGGCAGCATCCGTGGCCCGTTGAATATCGAGTTCAAGCATCTTTGCCGGGCGCCTCGGGCTTGGCCTGGCGGGCATCGAAGCGGTCGTAGGCCTCGACAATGCGCTGCACCAGTGGGTGACGAACCACATCTTTGGGTTGGAAGTGGGTGAAGCTGATCCCCGGAACGTCCTTCAGCACCTCGATGACGTGTGCCAGGCCTGACTTGGTGCCGCGGGGCAGGTCAACCTGGGTGATGTCACCGGTGATGACCGCGGTGGAGCCAAAGCCGATACGGGTAAGGAACATCTTCATCTGTTCCAGCGTGGTGTTCTGGCTTTCGTCGAGGATGATGAAGCTGTTGTTCAGGGTGCGGCCACGCATGTAGGCCAGCGGCGCGATCTCGATCACCTGGCGCTCGATCAGCTTGGCCACATGTTCGAAGCCGAGCATTTCGTACAGGGCGTCGTACAGCGGGCGCAGGTACGGGTCGATCTTCTGGGCCAGGTCGCCGGGCAGGAAGCCGAGCTTTTCGCCCGCCTCGACCGCCGGGCGCACCAGCAGGATCCGGCGCACCTGTTCGCGTTCCAGCGCGTCCACGGCGCAGGCCACGGCCAGGTAGGTCTTGCCGGTACCGGCCGGGCCGATGCCGAAGTTGATGTCGTTGGCCAGGATTTCTTTTACGTAGCGTTGCTGGTTGACTCCGCGCGGGCGGATGTTGCCCTTGCGCGTGCGCAGCGACACGCTGACCTCGTTGACGGCCGGGTTGTCGATGTTCTCGACGGTCGATTCCTGCAGGTACAGATGCACGGTTTCCGGTGACAGGTCGCTGGCCTTCGTCTCGCGGTAGAGACGGCGCAGCAGTTGTTCGGCAGCGGAGGTGGTCTTGGGTTCGCCGATCAGTTCGAACTGATTGCCGCGGTTGCGGATCTCGATGGCCAGGCGCTGTTCGATCAGGCGCAGGTGCTCGTCGAACTGGCCGCACAAGTTGGCGAAACGGTGGGCCTCGAAAGGTTCGAGGATGAAGCGATGGGGTTGTATGGGTGCGTTCAAGGTCGTTTTTAGCCGCTCGACGGCAATGAATGTGAACTCAAGAATAACCCTTGAATGGCAGTGGCGAAAGCACTGAAACGTTCAACGGTATGTATGGCCTGTTCCGGCCTCTTCGCGGGCACTGGTATGATGCCCGCCTTTTCTTACGCATGTGTTATCCCGACGAACATGAGCAAACGCGAACCTGCCATCTATAAAGTGATCTTCCTCAACCAGGGGCAGGTCTTCGAGATGTATGCCAAGCAGATCTACCAGAGCGACCTGTGGGGGTTCCTGGAAATCGAGGAGTTCGTGTTCGGCGAGCGTTCGCAGCTGGTGGTGGACCCGAGCGAGGAGAAGCTCAAGAGCCAGTTCGATGGGGTGATCCGCAGCTTCGTGCCGATGCACTCGATCGTGCGCATCGACGAGGTGGAGCGACTGGGCACGGCTAAGATCAGTGAAGCCAAGGGCGGCGGCAACGTGATGCCGTTCCCCATGCCGATGCCGGAAAAGTAACCCTCAGGGGAGTGGCGAGAACGGCGTGCGCCCTTCGGCGTTCTGCAGTTCCAGCAGGTACTTGCGGAAGATCTGGCCGAGCACCTGGGTGGCATGCTCCAGCTCGTCGCGGGGCATTTGCTCGGTCACTTCGTCGGCCATGTCCAGCGCATCCTCGGCGCCGTTGACCGCGGCCATCTTCAGCAGTATGTAGGCCTGCACATTGTTGGCCTTGACCCCTTCGCCACGGAAGAACATGGCGCCCAGGCGGTACTGGGCCTCGGCATGGCCTTGCAGCGAGGCCTTTTCGAACCAGTTCAGGGCTTTGCCCAGGTTTTTCGGCGTTTGCGTGTAGTAGTACTCGCCCAGTTCGAATTGCGCCTGGGCATCCCCCGCCGTTGCCGTCTGCTCACAAGCCTTGAGGGCGTTTGCCAGGTCTTCAGGCTGGACATTCAAGGTGCAGCGGCCCGTCGCCGGAATGAGCAACGAGTTACCGCCCTCCGCCAGAGCCAGCAGGGGCTGAAGAAGCAACAGGCAGCCCAGGGTCAGGGCGCGGCCGGTGCGGTTCATGGGGATCGACTTACCTCTGCAAAGCTGCGGCCAATGTCTCTGGTGGCACATTATGGGATAAGCAGCGCCAACCTTACAAAGTTTTACTCGAATTTCTGCTTGGTTGGGGAAGTCAGCTGATTGTGCATGGGTATTTGTTGCCTGTACCGGCCTCTTCGCGGGTAAACCCGCTCCCACAGGGACCGCACCGCTTTCACGGGGGCGCAGTCCCTGTGGGAGCGGGTTTACCCGCGAAGAGCCCGGTACAGGCTGAAAATTACTTCAGGGCTGCAAAAGCCTTTTCAGCCGCATCCAGTGTGATCTGCAGCTCCTTGTCCCCATGGGCGATGGAGGTAAAACCGGCCTCGAACGCGCTCGGCGCCAGGTACACGCCACCATCGAGCATCAGGTGGAAGAAGCGCTTGAAGCGCTCGGCATCGCTGGCCATCACGTCTTCGAAGGTGACGATGTCGTCGGCGCCGCTGAAGTACAGGCCGAACATTGCACCGGCCTGGGTGGTGACGAACGGCACGCCAGCGGCATCGGCGCGCTGTTGCAGGCCGTCGAGCATGCGGCTGGTGTAGTCGGTCAGCTCGGCGTGGAAGCCCGGGCGGCTGATCAGCTTCAGGGTGGTCAGGCCGGCGGCCATGGCCAGCGGGTTACCCGACAGGGTACCGGCCTGGTAGACCGGGCCGAGCGGGGCAATGCAGCCCATGATTTCACGCTTGCCGCCGAAGCAGCCGACCGGCATGCCGCCGCCGACGATCTTGCCGAAGGTCGACAGGTCCGGCTTGATGCCATAGTGGCCCTGGGCGCCGCCGAGCGAAACGCGGAAACCGGTCATCACTTCGTCGAAGATCAACACCACGCCGTGCTTGTCGCACTGCTCGCGCAGGCCTTCGAGGAAGCCTGGCGCCGGCGGTACGCAGTTCATGTTGCCGGCTACCGGCTCGACGATGATGCAGGCTACGGTCTGGCCGACTTCGGCCAGGGTCTTCTCGACGGCGGCGATGTCGTTGAACGGCAGGGTCAGGGTGTGTTTGGCGAAGTCCGCCGGCACGCCCGCCGAGCTCGGCACGCCCTGGGTCAGCAGGCCGGAGCCTGCTTTTACCAGCAGGCTGTCGGAGTGGCCGTGGTAGCAGCCTTCGAACTTGATGATGGCGTCACGGCCGGTGTAGCCACGGGCCAGGCGGATGGCGCTCATGGTGGCTTCGGTGCCCGAGCTGACCATGCGCACCATCTCCATGGATGGCACCAGCGAGCAGACCAGGTCGGCCATCTCGGTTTCCATGGCGGTCGGGGCGCCATAGGACAGGCCGTGCTCCAGCTGCCTGCGTACCGAGTCCAGTACCTCCGGGTGGCCGTGGCCGAGGATCATCGGGCCCCAGGAGCCGACGTAGTCGACGTAGCGCTTGTCATCCTCGTCAACGACGTAGGCGCCTTCGGCATGCTTGAAGAACAGCGGCGTGCCGCCAACGCTCTTGAAAGCGCGGACCGGCGAGTTGACGCCACCGGGGATGTGCTTCTGGGCTTGGGCGAACAGGGCTTCGGAACGGGACATGGGGATCTCTCGAATCAGGATGCGAACAAGGCGTTGAAGGCGCGGGCGCGGCGGGTGACTTCCTGCGCGCTGTCGGCACCGAACAGGCCGTGGATCACCGCCAGCAGGTCGGCGCCATGGGCGACCAGCGGGGCGGCGTTGTCGAGGGTAATGCCGCCGATCACCGCGATCGGCAGTTTCACCTGGGCGCGGGCCTGCTCCAGCAATTCGATGTTGGCAGCGGGTGCACCCGGCTTGGTGACAGAATTGAAGAAGCGGCCAAAGGCCACGTAGCTGGCGCCTTCGCTGGCAGCCTGGGCGGCCAGCTCGAGGCTGGCGTGGCAGGTGGAGCCAATGATTGCCTGGCGTCCGAGCAATGCGCGGGCCGGGGTCAGCGGGCCGTCGGTCTGGCCCAGGTGCGCGCCGACGCCCAGGCGCGCGGCCAGTTCGGCGTCGTCGTTGATGATCAGCTGAGTGCCGTAGCGCTCGCAGAGCTGCATCAGCCCTTCAGCTTCGCGCAGGCGGCGTGCCGCGTCGTCACTTTTGTCGCGGTACTGCAGCAGGCATACGCCGCCTTCCAGTGCCGCCTCGACATGGGACAGGAAACGGCCAGCGAGCAGCTGGCTGTCGGTGATGGCGTACAGACCGCGTAGCTTCATTGGAGGCCTCGTGTCAGGAGCAGAAATCCAGCGGCAGGCGGCGCGGCACGAACTGGCCCTTGCCCAGCTGTTCGGCGTCACGCAGGGTGCGCCAGGTGTAGTCCAGGGCGCTGCGGACGGCGCTTTCCAGCTGCTCGCCAAGGGCCAGGCGGCCGGCCAGGGCACTGGCCAGGGTGCAGCCCGAACCGTGGTAGCTGCCCGGCAGGCGCTGGCAGGTCCAGGTGTGGTGCTGGCCGTCGCGGCTGTACAGGCGGTTGTGAATTTCGTCTTCGTCGCCGTGACCGCCGGTAATCAGCAGGTGTCTACAGAACGGCAACAGTTTCTCGGCACACTCGTCGGCGGTGCCTTCGGGCAGTTCGGCAAGGATGCGGGCTTCGGGCAGGTTCGGCGTGGCGATGGTCGCCAGCGGCAGCAGGCGTTCGCGCAGGGCGTAGCCCACTTCGTCCTTGCCCAGGCGACCACCACCACCGGCACGCAGCACTGGGTCGCAGACCAGCGGCAGATGCGGGTGGGCCGCCAGCAGTTCGGCGACGGTGTCGACCATTTCGATCGAACCGAGCATGCCGAGTTTGACGGCGGCCACCGAGGAGTCGGCCAGCACGGCGTTGGCCTGGGCCAGCACCCACTCGCGGTCGAGCACGCGGAAGTCGGAAACGTTGACGGTATCCTGCACGGTCAGGGCGGTCACTGCGGGTGCGGCATGACAGCCTTGGGCGATCAGGGCTTCGATATCTGCCTGCAGGCCGGCGCCGCCACTGGGGTCGTGGCCGGAGAGACAGAGGACAACGGGGCGGGAGCTGTAGGTATTCATGGTCGGCGAGCTTACCACCAATCCTGTTTGGGCGGATCGTCCTACAAATGAGTTTTGTTGATCATAAGGTCAGATTTTTGCCGGTTTAATTTCTGAAAGCATTGATTTAGAGCCTTTTCTTTGTGATTGGATATGGTCGATTGCCAGGTTGCGAAGCTATGCTAGAGTGCTCGGATAACTCTACAAACGGGTTCTGCCGGATCGTGTCGTCTCAAACGGATGGGAGGCAACCGCGACTCGACTGGACAGGCCATGCTGGGGCTGTATGCGCTATTTGCTGATTGTGCTTCTGGGCTTGCTGCCCGCGCTGGCCGGGGCAGTCGATTTCGACGCAGCTACCCGGCATCTTCCGCTGGGCAAGGCCATGCAGGTTTATGAAGACCCCGATGGCAGTGCCAGCATCACCCAGGTCAGTGCCCCTGATTTCGCCAAGCATTTTCGCCCCCACCACAAAGACGTGTTGAACGCCGGTTATTCCACCTCGGTGTTCTGGCTCAAGGTCGAACTGCGCCCTGTAGCCGCGCCTGGCGCCGCCCCACGGCAATGGCTGCTGGAGTTGGCCTACCCACCGCTGGATCACCTCGAGCTCTACCTGCCCGACGGCAGCGGCAGTTACCGCCTGGCCCGGCGTACCGGCGACGCCTTGCCCTACCACAGCCGTCAAATACTGCAGAACAACTACCTGTTCGAACTGCAGCTGCAGCCTGGCCAGGTGACCACCGCCTACTTGCGTCTGCACAGCCAGGGCTCGGTGCAGGCGCCGCTGGCGCTGTGGTCCGCCCAGGCCTACATGGAGGAGCAGCCTACGCGCCTGTATGTGCTGGGGATAATCTATGGCGTGCTGCTGGTGATGCTGGTGTACAACCTGTTCATCTACCTCAGCGTGCGCGACGTCAGCTACCTCTATTACATCCTCTATATCGCCTCGTTCGGCTTTTACCAGGTGTCGGTTAATGGCGCCGGTGTGGCCTACTTCTGGCCGGACAGCCCGTGGTGGGCAAATGCCTCGACGCCGTTGTTCATCGGTTCCGCAGGCCTGTTCGGTTGCCAGTTCGCCCGGCATTTCCTGCAACTTGGCAGCATCAGCCGTGCTTTCGATCGGCTGCTGCAGTTGCTGATGCTGGGTGGCGCGCTGGTCATGGTGCTGGCGGTGACCATGCGCTACGGTGTCGCTTTGCGCATGGCCACGGTGCTGGCGTTGCTGTTTACCGTGAGCATCTTCGCTGCCGGGCTGTATGCCTGGTGGCGTGGCTTGCGCGTGGCACGCTGGTTCATCATCGCCTGGACTGCGTTCCTGCTCGGTGGGCTGGTCAACACCCTGATGGTGTTGGGCTACCTGCCGAACGTGTTCATCACCATGTATGCCAGCCAGCTGGGGTCGGCGCTTGAGGTGGCCTTGCTGTCGCTGGCGCTGGCTGACCGCATCAACAGCCTGCGCGAGCAGCAGGCGCAGACCTTGCGCGACACCGGGCGCACGCTGGAACAACTGAACCTGCAACTGGCCAGGAGCAACCGGCTGAAAGATGAATTCCTGGCCAGCGTGACCCATGAACTGCGCACACCGATGAATGGCGTGATCGGCTCGCTGGAGCTGATGCATACCCTGCCGATGGAGGCCGAGATGGCCCAGTACCACCGCACGGCGGTGGGCTCGGCCCAGGGCATGATGGATATGGTCGATGCCATCCTGACCCTGTCCGAACTGCAGGCCGGCCGCCTGCGCGCGCAGCCGGCGCCATTCAGCCTGCGTGACCTGCTGCAGGGCGTACGTGCCGGTTATGCCGGGCAGGCTTTGGGCAAAGGCTTGTACCTGAGCCTGGACATCCCGGCCGATGTGCCGGACGGGTTGCTGGGCGATGCTCAGAAGCTGGCCCGCTGCCTGGGGTGCCTGGTGGACAACGGTTTGAAGTTCACCCACCAGGGCGGGGTGATGATCCAGGTGCGCGGGCGCCGGGTGGGGCCTGACGACTTGGCGCTGACCTTCATGGTCAGCGACAGCGGTATCGGCTTCGATGATCTCGATCAGGCGACCCTGTACCAGCGCTTCTTCCAGGTGGATGGCTCGATGACCCGGCGTTACGGCGGGCTGGGGATTGGTTTGTCGATCTGCCGGCAGATGGGGGAATTGCTGGGGGCACGGTTGTCGCATGAGTCGACGCGGGGGTTGGGGAGCCGGTTCGAGTTGAGTTTGAACATGGCTATTGCGCAGGTGCAGATGGCATCGAATGTTCTGCAGACGCGACGGTTGCTTTAGAGGTTTTCGTTTCCGCAGGCTTTGTTGGGGCTGCTTTGCAGCCCTTCGCGGGCACGCCCGCTCCCACAGGTTTGGCGCTGAGTGGGACTGTCAGTTTTTTTGTGTTCGGGCCGGTAATGGCCTGCCGCCAGGCAGGCC
>NZ_JALLKV010000399.1:0-207 GCF_023093815.1 Pseudomonas sp. PNPG3 | reverse complement strand
CCCCCGCGACATCCTCGAAGCGGCCCGCATGGACGGCGCCACGCTGCTGCAGGAGATGCTTCGCGTGCTCCTGCCGATCAGCAAGGGCGGGCTCGCCTCGACCATGTTGCTGTCGCTGATCCTGTGCTGGAACGAAGCCTTCTGGTCGCTGAACCTAACCTCGTCCAACGCCGCGCCGCTGACCGCGCTGATCGCCTCCTACTCCAG
>NZ_JALLKV010000003.1:0-236426 GCF_023093815.1 Pseudomonas sp. PNPG3 | reverse complement strand
GGGCGCATTATAAGGGGATTCGAGAGGGCGTCAACCTTTAATTTCAAGAAACTTTCATATCGCCGAAAAGCAAAGCGGGGAGGCCTGTCGGCCTCCCCGCTTCTATATAGCTACACCTGCAGACAATCACTCGGCCTTGAGGGTAACCCGTGCAAATGACTTCTTGCCCGCCTGGCACACATGGGTTGCACCCAGCGCGAAGACGAAGTCACGATCGACCACCGCGCCATCAACCTTGACCGCACCACCACTCAGCAAATCACGCGCCTGAGCCGAGTTCTTCACCAGGCCAGCCCGGTTCAGCACGGCAGCAATTGGCAGGCTTTCAGCCGCAGCGACTTCGACCTCCGGCAGATCTTCCGGCAACTCGCCTTCCTTCATGCGGTTACCCGCGGCACGGTGAGCATTGGCCGCAGCCTCTTCGCCATGGAAGCGTGCAACGATCTCTTCCGCCAGCTTGATCTTGATGTCGCGCGGATTAGCGCCATTGGCGACGTCGGTACGGAACTGCTCGATCTCTTCCATGGAACGGAAGCTCAGCAGCTCGAAGTAGCGCCACATCAGGGTATCCGGGATCGAAACCAATTTGCTGTACATCACCCCCGGCGCTTCCTGGATACCTACATAGTTACCCAGCGACTTGGACATCTTCTTCACGCCGTCGAGCCCTTCGAGCAGCGGCATGGTCACGATGTTCTGCGCCTCCTGGCCATAGGCGCGCTGCAGCTCACGCCCCATCAGCAGGTTGAACTTCTGGTCGGTACCACCCAGCTCGACATCTGCCTTCAGCGCCACCGAGTCATAACCCTGCACCAGCGGGTACAGGAACTCATGGATGGCAATAGGCTGGTTGGTGGTGTAGCGCTTGTCGAAGTCATCGCGCTCGAGCATGCGCGCCACGGTGTACTGCGATGCCAGGCGAATGAAGTCGGCCGGGGTCAGCTTGTCCATCCAGGTGGAGTTGAACGCGACCTCGGTCTTGGCCGGATCGAGGATCTTGAACACCTGCTGCTTGTAGGTCTCGGCGTTTTCCAGCACCTGCTCGCGGGTCAGCGGCGGGCGCGTGGCGCTCTTGCCGCTCGGGTCACCGATCATGCCGGTGAAGTCACCGATCAGGAAGATGACCTGGTGCCCCAGGTCCTGGAACTGGCGCAGCTTGTTGATCAGCACCGTGTGCCCAAGGTGCAGGTCAGGCGCGGTCGGGTCGAAGCCGGCCTTGATGCGCAGAGGCTGGCCGCGCTTGAGCTTCTCCACCAGTTCCGACTCGACCAGTACTTCTTCCGCACCGCGCTTGATAAGCGCCAGCTGCTCTTCAACCGACTTCATAGACAAACCCGCAAGGCTCAGATTCAGGGGGAGCCAACCATACAAGATCGGCCGTCAATTACAAGTTTCGCAAAGGAATGTGACCCGAACACACGCTTGCGGCGTCTACGCGCCCTTGCGTGAAAATGGATTTGGTTATATTTTATACAGTTATTTCATCTTCATCATGTCATTCATCTTTTCCATTTCACCTTTTTCAAAGTCACCTTGCCCATGACCAACGAACCGCCTAAAGCGCCCCCGCTTTATCCGAAAAGCCATCTGTTGGCCGCCAGCGGCATCGCCGCCCTGCTCAGCCTGGCCCTGCTGGTGTTTCCCTCCAGCGAAGTGGAAGCCAAGAAAACCACCCTCAACCTCGAGCTGGAGAGCCCTGCCGAGCAGTTGAAGGACGAATCCCGCGCTGCGCCCCTGGTGCAGGCAGAAGGTGAGCAAGGCTCGCCATTCGCCCAAATCGAAGAGACCACCCCCGAGACCCAGAAGGCCGAGCAGGAAGCCCCTGCCGCCGAACCGGTCGTCGAAGCCGCCAAGCAACCCAGCCACCGCGAAGTCACTGTGGCCCGGGGCGATACCCTGTCCACCCTGTTCGCCAAGGTCGGCCTGCCGAGCAACGCGGTGCACGACCTGCTGGCCAGCAACAAGCAGGCCAAGCAGTTCAGCCAGCTCAAGCACGGCCAGGTGCTGCAGTTCGAGCTCGACAAGGACGGCCAGCTGGCCAGCCTGCACAGCAAGGTCAGCAACCTCGAAACCATTCGCCTGACCAAGACCGACAAGGGCTATACCTTCAACCGCGAGATCAGCAAGCCGGTTGTGCGTACCGCCTACGCCCACGGCGTGATCAAAAGCTCGCTGTCGGCCTCGGCCCAACGTGCCGGCCTGTCCCACAGCATGACCATGGACATGGCTCGCGTGCTGGGTTACGACATCGATTTCGCCCAGGACATTCGCCCGGGCGATGAATTCGACGTGGTCTACGAGCAGAAGGTAATGGACGGCAAGGTCGTCGGCACCGGTAACATCCTGTCCGCGCGCTTCACCAACCGCGGCAAGACCTACACCGCGGTGCGCTATACCAACAAGCAGGGCAACACCAGCTACTACACCGCCGATGGCAACAGCCTGCGCAAGGCCTTCATCCGCACCCCGGTCGACTTCGCCCGCATCAGCTCGCGCTTCTCCGCCGGCCGCAAGCACCCGATCCTGAACAAGATCCGTGCCCATAAAGGCGTCGACTACGCCGCCCCACGCGGCACTCCAATCAAGGCAGCCGGTGACGGCCGCATCGAGCTGGCCGGGCGCCGCGGTGGTTACGGCAACACCGTGATCATCCAGCACGGCAACCGCTACAAGACGCTGTACGGCCACATGCAGGGCTTTGCCAAGGGCATCAAGACCGGCGGCTCGGTCAAGCAGGGCCAGATCATCGGCTACATCGGCACCACCGGCCTGTCCACCGGTCCGCACCTGCACTACGAGTTCCAGGTCAATGGCGTGCACGTCGACCCGCTGAGCCAGAAGGTGCCGATGGCCGACCCGATCGCCAGGAACGAGCGCCAGCGTTTCCTGCAGCAGAGCCAACCCCTGATCGCCCGCATGGATCAGGAAAAGGCCACCCTGCTCGCAGCGAACAAGCGCTAAGCCCATGGGGCTCTACCTGGGGGTGATGTCCGGCACCAGCCTCGATGGCCTGGACATTGCCTTGATCGAACAAGGCGAGCAGCTCCAACTGCTCGCCACCCACTACCTGCCCATGCCCGGCGACCTGCGCCAGGAACTGCTGGGCCTTTGCAGCAGCGGCCCTGACGAGATCGCCCGCGCTGCACTGGCGGAAAACCGCTGGGCCAGCCTGGCAGGCGAAGGCATCCGCGAGCTGCTGACCAGGCAAGGGCTGCAGGCCGGAGCCATCCGCGCCATCGGCAGCCACGGCCAGACCATCCGACACGAACCTACACGCGGCTTTACCGTGCAGATCGGCAACCCGGCGCTGCTGGCCGAGCTTACCGGCATCAGCGTAGTCGCCGACTTCCGCCGGCGCGATGTGGCCGCCGGTGGCCAAGGTGCGCCACTGGTGCCGGCCTTCCATGAAACCCTGTTCAGCCACCTGGGCCAGCGCCTGGCAATTCTCAACGTGGGCGGCTTCAGCAACCTCAGCCTGATCGAACACGACAAGCCAGTCCACGGCTTCGACTGCGGCCCGGGCAACGTGCTGCTGGATGCCTGGATCGAACGCAAGCGCGGCCAGGCCTACGATGCGGATGGGGCTTGGGCTGCCTCGGGCTTGGTGCGAGCCGACTTGCTCAGCGCACTGCTGGCCGACCCGTTCTTCGCCGGAATCGGCCCGAAGAGCACCGGACGCGAAGTATTCAACCTGTCCTGGCTGGAAGGTCACCTGGCCCGCCTGCCTGCTTACCGCGACGAGGACGTACAGGCAACTTTGCTGGAACTGACCGCACGCAGCATCATCGACTCGTTGAGCAACGCCCAGCAAGGCACCGAAGCGCTGCTGGTCTGCGGTGGCGGTGCGCGCAACGGCGCCCTGATGGCACGCCTTGGCCAGTTGCTGCCCGACGCCCGTGTCGCCAGCACCGGCGCCCATGGCGTGGACCCGGACTGGGTCGAAGCCATGGCCTTCGCCTGGCTGGCCCACTGCTGCCTGGAAGGCATCGCTGCCAATCGCCCTAGCGTGACAGCGGCCAAGGGCCTGCGCGTACTCGGCGCAATCTACCCGGCCTGAACCTTACGCCAGAAAGCAAAACGCCGCGCAATTGCGCGGCGTCTTCGTATGGCCAGGCCTCAGATCGAGAACGAGGAGCCGCAGCCACAGGTGGTGGCAGCGTTCGGGTTCTTGATCACGAAGCGCGAGCCTTCCAGACCTTCCTGGTAATCCACTTCGGCGCCGGCGAGGTACTGGAAGCTCATTGGGTCGACCACAAGGGAAACACCTTCGCGCTCGACGATGGTGTCGTCTTCGGCCACGTCCTCATCGAAGGTGAAGCCATACTGGAAGCCCGAGCAGCCACCACCGGTGACGAACACGCGCAGCTTCAGACGATCGTTGCCTTCCTCGGAAACCAGGTTCTTCACCTTTTGCGCAGCGCCGTGGGTGAATTCCAAAGCGGTAGGGGTGAAGGTTTCGACGCTCATGTTGATTCTCCCGGCGTGGTAGCCGCCATAAAACTCGATGACGCGCATTATCCGCTTTCCCGAGAAAATCGGTCAAGAATTGTGCGGCTTTAGTCGCGACCTACAAAAAGGCCCGCACGACGCGGGCCTTTTCGAATGCTGGCGGCTTACGGCAGCAGGCCGGCGTGTGACAAGCCCATGCGCTCGTCCAGGCCGAACAGGATGTTGAGGTTCTGCACTGCCTGGCCGGACGCGCCCTTGACCAGGTTGTCGATCACCGACAGCACCACCACCAGGTCACCACCTTGCGGGCGATGAACGGCAATGCGGCAGACGTTGGCACCGCGCACACTGCGGGTTTCCGGATGGCTGCCAGCCGGCATCACGTCGACGAACGGTTCGTTGGCGTAACGCTTCTCGAACAGCGCCTGCAGGTCGACCGAAGTGTCGGCGACGGTAGCGTACAGGGTGGCGTGGATGCCACGGATCATTGGCGTCAGGTGCGGCACGAAAGTCAGGCCGATATCCTTGCCAGCGGCCAGGCGAAGACCTTGGCTGATTTCCGGCAGGTGGCGATGACCCTTCACTGCATAGGCTTTCATGCTTTCGCCGGCTTCGCAGAACAGCGAGCCCACCGCCGCACCGCGGCCAGCGCCGCTGACACCCGACTTGCAGTCGGCGATCAGGCGCGACGGGTCGGCCAGGCCAGCTTCCAGCAGCGGCAGGAAGCCCAGTTGGGTAGCAGTCGGGTAGCAACCCGGCACAGCGATCAGGCGCGCCTGGCGAATCTTCTCGCGGTTGACTTCAGGCAGGCCGTATACCGCGTCCTTGAGCAGCTCTGGCGCACCGTGCGGCTGGCCGTACCACTTGCCCCACTCGGCGGCGTCCTGCAGGCGGAAGTCGGCCGACAGGTCGATCACCTTGGTACCTGCCGCCAGCAGTTCGCCAGCCAGGGCGTGGGCAACACCGTGCGGGGTGGCGAAAAACACCACGTCGCAGGCGGCCAGGGTCTTGCTGTCCGGCACGCTGAACGCCAGACCGTCATAGTGGCCGCGCAGGTTCGGGTACATGTCCGCCACTGCAACGCCCGCCTCGGAGCGCGAAGTGATGACCGCCACTTCGGCCTGTGGATGCTGTGCCAGCAGACGCAACAGTTCGACGCCGGTGTAACCCGTGCCGCCGACGATACCGACCTTGATCATAACGCTTGCCCCTTATCAACGAGCCGTCTGGAAAGCGCACGATAATAGGGGCGCAAGGCGCCTGTAACAACTCTTCGGGTGACCCTTCGGGCGCTTGACCACTACTATCTGACGACCGTGAATACCTGAAGGAACTCCCCCATGCTTTACCTATGGATCAAAGCGCTGCATATCGTCAGCGTGGTCTGCTGGTTCGCCGGCCTGTTCTACCTGCCGCGGCTGTTCGTCTACCACGCCCAAAGCCAGGACAGCATCAGCCAGGAACGCTTCGTGACCATGGAGCGCAAGCTGTTTCGCGGCATCATGAACCCGGCGATGATCGCCACCTACGTATTCGGCGCGTGGATGCTCTATCTCACGCCCGGCTGGCTCAGCCAGGGCTGGCTGCATGCCAAGCTGACCCTGGTCATCCTGCTGACCGTCTACCATCACATGTGCGGCGCCCAGCGCAAGCGCTTCGCCAGCGGCAGCAACACCCGCAGCCATGTCTACTATCGCTGGTTCAACGAAGTACCCGTATTGTTCCTGCTGGGTATCGTAATTCTGGTGGTGGTCAAACCGTTTTGACATAGCCACCCGCTCAAGGAGCCTTGCCATGTCGCTACCTGCCTCCCTCGAACAACGCCTGCGCCTGCCCGTGGTTGCCGCACCGATGTTCCTGATCTCCAACCCCAGGCTGGTACTGGCCTGCTGTTCCAACGGCGTGGTCGGCAGCTTCCCGGCCCTGAACCAGCGCGACAGTGCCGGCTTCAAGGCCTGGCTGGAGGAAATCGAGGCAGGCCTGGCACTGTTGCAGGCGCCAGCACCCTATGCCGTCAACCTGATCGTCCACCCGACCAACCCGCGCCTGCAGGCCGACCTGGCCTTGTGCGTGGAGCATCGCGTACCGATCGTCATCACCAGCCTCGGCGCGGTGAAGGAAGTGGTCGATGCCGTACATGGCTACGGCGGCCTGGTGTTCCACGATGTCACCACCCGCCGCCATGCCGAGAAAGCCGCCGAAGCCGGCGTCGATGGCCTGATCGCCGTCGCTGCGGGCGCAGGCGGCCATGCTGGCACCTGGAGCCCGTTCGCCCTGGCCGCAGAGATTCGCCAGTTCTTCGACAAGACCCTGCTGCTGGCCGGCTGCCTCAACCACGGCCACGAGATCCTCGCCGCGCAAATGCTGGGTGCGGACCTTGCGTACATGGGCACCCGCTTCATCGCCACCGCAGAAAGCCAGGCCCCGGGCGCCTACAAGCAGATGCTGCTCGATTCCCATGCCGCCGACATCATCCACACCCCAGCGGTGTCCGGCGTCCCTGCCAGCTTCCTGCGCCCGAGCCTGGAGCAAGCTGGCTACGACATGGATAACCTCAAGGGCGGCCACGAGCAAGGCAAGCTCAAGCCGATCGACGATGAAGCCAAGGCCTGGAAGACCGTGTGGTCGGCGGGCCAGGGGGTCGGCGGTATCGACGACCTGCCCAGTGCCAGCGCGCTCATCGGACGGCTGCATGACGAGTACCGGGACGCTCTGGAGCGCTGCCAGGCCCTGCGCGACCGTACCTTGTAGCAAAAGGCAACACCTTGACTGGCCAAGCTGTACACTAGGCGCCCTCTTCAGCCCCCAGGAGCCTTGCATGACCCGTTACGCCATGATCACTGGTGCTTCCAGCGGCCTGGGCCTCGCCCTGGCGGAAGCCCTGGCGCGGCGCGGGCGCAACCTGATCCTGGTGGCTCGCCAGCGTGAAACGCTGGAGCCGGTGGCCATCGAACTGACCCAACGCTTCGGTGTCGAGGTGCTATTCCGCGCCTGCGATCTGAGCCAACCGTTACGCCTGTCAGGCTTCGTGCTTGAACTGGAGGAAGGCGAGCGACGTATAGACCTGCTGGTCAATTGTGCCGGCCTGCGCACCTACGGGCCATTCCTGGCCCATGAGTGGGCGGACGAGCAGGACTTGCTGGAAGTCAACGTGCTGGCCCTGAGCCGCCTGTGCCACGCCATCGGTAACCTGATGGCCGTGCAGGGCGGCGGACAGATCCTCAATGTCGCGGGCCTGGCAGGGGTGGCGCCTGGCCCGTGGATGGCCGCCTATGCCGCTAGCAAGGCCTATGTACTGAGCTTCTCCCAGGCCTTGCGTGAAGAACTCAAGCGCACCGGCATCAAGGTTTCGGTACTGTGCCCAGGCCCGGTGCACTCCTCGCGCCGGCGCATTCCGCGGCTGGATGGCAAGCCACGCTGCCTCAGCCCTGAGGAAGTTGCGCTGTACACGGTACGCGCGCTGGACAAGAACCGCGCGCTGATCATGCCCGGCCGGCGCAACCGCTGGCTGGCGTTCGCCCCGCGTCTGCTGCCGCGCTGGCTGGTGCGCAAGCTGGCCGGTGCCATCCACCGCCGCTATTGCCCGGTTGGTATGGAATAGCTACTGGGCGAGCGGCGCCCGGCTGAGTACACTCGGCCCGACCCTCACCATGGAGCAAGTGCTGTGGACGATTTATTCATCAAGATCATCAACCGGGAAATCCCGGCGAAGATCATCTACGAGGACGACCAGGTTCTGGCGTTCCACGATATCGCCCCCCAGGCGCCCGTGCATTTTCTGGTCATCCCGAAAAAGCACATCCGCACTCTCAATGACTTGACCGAGGAAGACAAAGGCCTGGCTGGTCACATCTTGTTCACCGCCCAGCGCCTGGCCAAGGAACTTGGCTGCGAAGAAGGCTTCCGCGTAGTCATGAACTGCAACGAGCAAGGCGGCCAGACCGTCTACCACATCCACATGCACGTGCTTGGCCAGCGCCAGATGCACTGGCCACCGGGCTGATCCACGGCAAGCGACCCTGCCACTATTGCGGTAAACTGTCGGGCACATTCTTGCGGAGGTGCCCGATGGCTACCGAACGTCACTACTCGCCGCTCGACCGCTTGTTGCTGCAGGCCGATACCGCCATGCGCACCTTGCTGCCCTTCAGCGGCCAACCCGCCCGCCCATCGCCGGCCATCGTCCAGCCGGACGTCGACCTTGACGAACAGCAGGCCCGCCATGTTGCCGGGCTGATGCGTATCAACCACACCGGTGAAGTGTGCGCCCAGGCGCTGTACCAGGGCCAGGCCCTGACCGCCAAGCTGCCCGAAGTGCGCAAGGCCATGGAACATGCCGCCGAGGAAGAAGTGGACCACCTGGCCTGGTGCGAACAGCGCATTCGCCAGCTGAACAGCCACCCCAGCGTGCTCAACCCGTTGTTCTACGGCATGTCGTTCGGTATCGGTGCACTCGCCGGGCTGGTCAGCGACAAGGTCAGCCTGGGCTTTGTCGCCGCCACCGAGCATCAGGTGTGCAAGCACCTCGACGAGCACCTGGAGCAGATTCCGCAGGAAGACGAAAAGTCCCGGGCCATCCTCGAACAGATGCGCGTCGACGAGGAACAGCACGCCGAGTCTGCACTGGAAGCCGGCGGTTATCGCTTCCCTGCTCCGGTTCGCTTTGGCATGAGCCTGTTGGCCAAAGTCATGACCAAGAGCACCTACCGTATCTGAAGGCATCACCATGACGGACCGTTTCGACGCCAAGGACCTGGCGCGCGCCGTGCAAGCCGGCATTCTCCAGCCGGGCCAGGACCAGGCCCTGCTGGCATTCCTGCGCCAGCGACCAGCACAGCGTGGCAGCTTCCAGCTGACCCATGTCGCGTTCTACTTCGGCGCCATGCTGATCATGGCAGCCATGGGCTGGTTGCTCACCGAAGCCTGGATGCGCATCGGCGACTGGGCGCTACTGCTCATCGCCAGCCTCTATATTCTGCTGCTCACACTGTTCGCCGTTAACCTGCAACGGCGCGTACAGCCCGTCGCGGCCGGGGTACTGGCGGCGGTGGCGGTCAGCATCGTGCCGTTGGCGGTGTTCGCCATCGAACGGCTGGCCGGCTGGTGGCCAATGGATGATGCGCAGGCGAACTATCACCAGTACTACACCTACGTGCAGGGCGGCTGGCTGGCAATGGAAGCAGCCACGGTACTTGCCGGGCTGTTGATGCTGAGGCTGATCCCCTACCCGTTTATCGTCATGCCGATTGCCGTCGCCCTGTGGTTCATGTCGATGGACTTGAGCGAATGGTTTTTCGGCTCGCCATTCAGCTGGGAACAGCGCCGCGAGGTTTCGCTGTGGTTCGGTCTGGGCTTGCTGGTGCTTTTTGTTGGTGTGGACGGCCGCACCCGCGAAGACTATGCCCACTGGGGCTACCTGGCCGGGCTGGCGGCATTCTGGGGCGGGCTGACGCTGGTGGACAGCGGCAGCGAGCTGGGCAAGGCCCTGTACTGCCTGATCAATATTGCCTTGATGGGAATGGCGGTGCTGTTGCGCCGGCCGGTGTTCATGGTGTTCGGGGCGTTGGGTGTGGCGGCTTACCTGGGGTACCTGTCGTACGAGGTGTTTGCCGACTCGCTGCTGTTCCCGGTGGTGGTGACCCTGATCGGGCTGGGGGTTATCGGGCTGGGGCTGGTTTACCAGAAGCGGCGGGAGCGGTTGAGCCGGGTGATGCGCGATTGTTTGCCGGGATGGGTGCGGGCTGCGCTGCCGGCGCTTCGCAGCTGAAATTGCCAGGGCCGCTCCTACAGGTGGTACGCGATCCCTTGTAGGAGCGGCCTTGTGTCGCGATGGGGCGCAAAGCGGCCCCAAAATGTCAGCCTTGACCCAGCTCTACAATCTCGTACCCGTGGCTAATCTCAACCCCGGCACGCTCGAGCATGATCGAAGCCGAGCAATACTTCTCCGCCGACAGCTCTACCGCACGCTTGACCTGGGCCTCCTTCAGCCCACGCCCCTTCACCACGAAGTTCATGTGGATCTTGGTAAACACCTTCGGGTCTTCGCTGGCACGCTCGGCCTCCAGGAACGCCTCGCAGCTTTCCACCGCCTGGCGCGACTTCTTCAGAATGCTGACCACGTCAAAGCTGCTGCAGCCACCCAGGCCCAGCAACAGCATCTCCATCGGGCGCACGCCCAGGTTACGGCCACCGGCCTCGGGCGGGCCGTCCATCACGACGACATGGCCGCTCCCCGATTCGCCGAGGAACATCGCCTCACCGGCCCACTGGATACGTGCCTTCATCTACCCGGACTCCTGATTTACGAAAAAGGGTGTCAGCTTAGACCTTGTACGGCTGTGGGAAAAGTACGAGTCATGTCGGTTTAGTACCGAAACATCCGGTAGTGTCTGATAAGCTGGCGCCAAATGACTGGCGCACTTCGCCAGCCAACCTTTATAAAAAGCCTATGCGTCATGTCGAACAGGATTTCGTGATGGTTGCTTCCGCCCTACCCGCCAAGATCAAGAACATCGACAAGCTGCTGGTGCACTGCCAGCGCCGTCGCTATACCGCCAAAAGCAACATCATCTGCGCCGGCGACCGGGCCGAGACACTGTCGTTCATCATCAAGGGTTCGGTCACCATCCTCATCGAGGACGATGACGGCCATGAAATGATCATCGCCTACCTCAACAATGGCGACTTCTTCGGCGAGCTGGGCCTGTTCGAACCAGTCGAAGGTGAACAGCAGCGCAGTGCCTGGGTGCGCGCCAAGACCGAATGCGAAGTGGCCGAAATCAGTTATGAGAAATTTCGCGAACTGGCGCGCCAGGACCCGGAAATCCTTTATGCCTTGGGCAGCCAGATGGCCCAGCGCCTGCGCAACACCACGCGCAAGGTCGGCGACCTGGCGTTCTTCGACGTTACCGGGCGTGTCGCCCGCTGCCTGCTGGAACTGTGCAAGCAACCCGACGCCATGACCCACCCCGATGGCATGCAGATCAAGATCACTCGTCAGGAAATCGGCCGCATCGTCGGTTGCTCGCGGGAAATGGTCGGCCGCGTCCTCAAGGACCTTGAAGAACGCAGCCTGGTGCAGGTCAAAGGCAAGACCATGGTGGTCTACGGTACCCGCTAGTCCCTGGGCAGGTCGGCCAGCACCTTGGCATAGGCCTGCGACAGCCGCTCGAACCATGGGGCCGCAGGCGCCACTTCGTGCAGGGCGATGTGCGCATCGGCGCGGCAGCGCTGCTCCAGCTCGCAGCACTCGTTGAAGCGGTTGACCGCAGCCACCATCGAATCACGCTCGTTGTCCAGCAGCAGCGCACCGTGCACCAGCACCACCGGGCGCTTTCCACCCAGCCCCTGGCGCCAGCGCTGGGCGGTGCCCACCAGTTTGCGGCCATTGAGGTTGACGTTGTAGCGGCCATCGCAGAAGGCGCCGTCGATTTCGCCCACCGACGCCACCCCGCCCCACTCGCGCAGCACCTCACACAGCGGCAGGCAGAGGCGCTCGTAGGCGTTTTCGATACGGCCGTGGTCGCCTTCGCTGCGGGGGGCAACATAGACCAGGGCTACGTTCACCGTGGAGTGTGACTGCGGCACCGGTTCGCCGCCGGTTTCGCGCAGCAGCACCGGCCAGCCGGCAATCGCCAGCTCCGCGCAGGCGGCTTCGAAGTTTTCCAGACGGCTCATGCGCCGGGGCATGACCAGGGCGTGGTCGGTCGGGCGCCAGAACAGCACGCCACTGTCGCACTCCCCGCGGCAGACGGCGGCCAGCAATTCCTGTTCGGCGTGCAGGCCTTGTTCTACGGTCAGGGCCAGGGGTTGATCGGTCATTGATCCACCTATGTGTTTTTTTTACCGGCCTCTTCGCGGGCTCGCCCGCTCCCACAGGAATTCCACAGATGCCAAAGCCGGTGATCATCCTGTGGGAGCGGGCGAGCCCGCGAAGGGGCCATTACAGACATACAAAAAAGCCGGCAATAACGCCGGCTTCATTCGGTCAGTCCAGTTGCTGAACAGTCTTCTTCACCTGTTCCGGGAAGAACAACCGCTGCAATTCAAGCCCTGGCTGCTCGGCGCGCATGAATGCCTCACCTACCAGGAACGAGTAGACCTCATTGATCGCCATCAGCTCCACATCGGCCCGGTTCAAGATGCCGCTCTCGGTAACCGCCAGGCGATCACGCGGAATACGCGGCAGCAGGTCGAGGGTGGTTTCCAGGCTGACCTCGAAGGTGTGCAGATTGCGGTTGTTCACCCCCACCAGCGGTGTATCCAGGGTTTTCAACGCGCGCTCCAGTTCATCGCCATCGTGCACTTCCACCAGCACGTCGAGGCCAACATCCTTGGCCGTGGCCGCCAGTTCGGCCATCTTCACGTCATCCAGAGCCGACACGATCAGCAGCACACAGTCCGCGCCCAAGGCCCGGGCCTCGACAATCTGGTACGGATCGACCATGAAGTCCTTGCGGATCACCGGCAGCGACACCGCCGCGCGGGCCTGCTGCAGGTACTCGTCGGCGCCCTGGAAGTAATCCACATCGGTCAGCACCGACAGGCAGGTCGCCCCGCCCTTCTCGTAGCTGACGGCGATTTCCGCCGGCACGAAATTCTCGCGAATCACGCCCTTGCTCGGCGAGGCCTTCTTGATTTCGGCAATCACCGCCGGCTGCTTGCGCGCGGCTTGCTCGATCAGGGCCTTGGCAAAGCCACGCGGGGCGTCGGCAGCCTTGGCCAGGGCCTCCAGTTCGGCGAGGCTGACGCGCGCGCTGCGCTCGGCCACTTCCTGAAACTTGCGGGCAATGATCCTTTCCAGCACCGTCGGCACACTCATGCTTCGTTCTCCACCTTGAATACTGCAGTAAAGGCACCCAGCTCCTGCAGCTTCTCCCAGGCCAGCCCGGTGTGCAGAACGTCGTGGGCCAGTTCCACACCGGCTTTCAGGCTCATGGCATGGTCAGCGGCATACAGCGCCGCGCCCGCATTGAGCACGATCATCTCGGCGGCCTTCTGGCCGTTTTCGGTCTTGCGTCGGCCCAGCGCATCGCGGATCAGCTCCAGCGACGCCTGCGGGTTCTCGACGGCCAGGCCGTGCAGGCTCTGGCTCTTCATGCCGAGGTCTTCCGGCTCTACCCAGTATTCGGTGATTTCGCCATTTTTCAGTTCGGCGACGAAGGTCGGCGCAGCCAGGCTGAACTCGTCCAGGCCGTCTTTCGAGTGCACCACCAGCACGTGCTTGCTGCCCAGGCGCTGCAGCACTTCAGCCAACGGGCGGCACAGGGTCTGGGCGAATACCCCGACCACCTGGTGCTTCACCCCGGCCGGATTCGTAAGCGGGCCGAGCATGTTGAACAGGGTGCGCAGCCCCAGGTCGCGACGCGGGCCGGCAGCGTGCTTCATGGCCGAATGATGGCTTTGCGCGAACATGAAGCCGATGCCCAGGCTATCGATGCAGCGGGCCACCTGGGTGGGCGTCAGGTTCAGGTAGATACCGGCGGCCTCCAGCAGGTCGGCACTGCCGCTCTTGCCTGATACCGCGCGGTTGCCATGCTTGGCCACGGTGCAACCTGCCGCCGCCAGTACGAACGACGAGGCGGTGGACACGTTGAAGATGTTGGCGCCATCACCGCCGGTACCGACGATATCGACCACGCCATCGAGGCTCTGCAGTTCGACCTTGTCGGCCAGCTCGCGCATCACCGACACCGCACCGACGATCTCGTCGATGCTTTCGCTCTTCATGCGCATGCCCATCAGGAAGGCGCCGATCTGCGCTTCGCTGCACTGGCCGGTCATGATCTGGCGCATGACGTCGCGCATTTCTTCGGTTGAAAGGTCCAGCTGGCCGACGATACGGCTCAACGCACTCTTGATATCCATGTTCGATCCTTAGCGGCGGCCGCCGGTCTGCTTGAGGAAGTTGGCGAACAGTTCGTGGCCCTGTTCGGTCAGGATCGACTCGGGGTGGAACTGCACCCCTTCGATATTCAGCGTCTTGTGGCGCAGGCCCATGATCTCGTCGACCGAACCGTCAGCATGGGCGGTCCAGGCGGTCACTTCCAGGCACTCGGGCAAGGTTTCGCGCTTTACCACCAGCGAGTGGTAACGGGTAACGGTCAACGGGTTGTTGAGGCCGGCGAACACGCCCAGGTCACGGTGATGTACCGGGCTGGTCTTGCCGTGCATCACCTGGCGGGCACGTACCACATCACCACCAAAAGCCTGGCCGATGGACTGGTGGCCCAGGCATACACCGAGAATCGGCAGCTTGCCGGCAAAATGCAGGATGGCCTCGATGGACACGCCCGCCTCACTCGGCGTGCACGGGCCTGGAGATACGACGATGCGCTCGGGGTTGAGGGCTTCGATCTGGGCGATGGTCATTTCGTCATTGCGAATGACCTTTACCTCGGCACCCAGCTCGCCAAGGTACTGAACGACGTTGTAAGTGAATGAGTCGTAATTGTCGATCATCAGTAACATCGGGTTAAACCTCTTGAATCTACTGACTTCAAAATTCGAACCTTCCTGCTTCTGCCAAAGGCGCAGCTTGGCCATTCAGGGGCGGTAGACAGGAAGGCAAACGGGGGCGGGCCGGACGGGCCGGCAGGGGATAAAGTCAGGCGCGCCAACGCCAACGGGCGTGGGCCTTGATAACGCGCATCAAGAGTTTGCTGACGATCAACACAGGATAGGTCTCGCTCATACGTTCCGGCACAGTAGCCTACCGGGGCGGCGGGCGCAATATGCCCGTAAACACGGGGAAACGAATGGACTTGGGAGGGATGCACTGCGATTTGCTAAGGTCGATGGGGTTGTCCTGATAAAAACAAAGAAAAGGATGTTCCCTGATGCGAAAAGCACCGTTATTGCGCTTTACCCTCGCCTCATTGGCGTTAGCCTGCAGCCAGGCCTTTGCTGCACCCTCGCCCTACTCCAGCATGATCGTGTTTGGTGACAGCCTCAGCGACGCTGGGCAGTTTGGCGGGGTGCGCTTCACCAACCGCGATGCCAATGGCAATTATGCGCCAGTGTCACCGATGATCCTGGGCGGGCGGCTTGGTGTGAGCCCGACCGAGCTTGGCCCCTCCACCTCCCCGGTCAATCCGGTGCTGGGGCTTCCCGACGGCAACAACTGGGCAGTCGGTGGCTACACCACCCAGCAGATCCTGGATTCGATCACCAGTACCTCCGAAACCGTCATCCCGCCAGGGCGACCCGGCGCCGGGCTGGTACTGCGTGATAAACCGGGCTACCTGGCCAACGGTCTGCGCGCCGACCCCAACGCGTTGTATTACCTGACTGGCGGCGGCAATGACTTCCTGCAAGGCCTGGTCAACAGCCCGGCCGATGCCGTGGCCGCCGGCGCCCGCCTGGCCGCCAGCACCCAGGCTCTGCAGCAAGGCGGCGCCCGCTACATCATGGTCTGGCTGCTGCCCGACCTCGGGCAAACACCGAACTTCAGCGGTACGCCGCAACAAAACCCACTGTCGCTGCTATCCGGCGCGTTCAACCAGTCGCTGCTCAGCCAACTGGGGCAGATCGATGCCGAAATCATTCCGCTGAACATCCCTGTGCTGCTGAGCGAAGCGCTGGCCAGCCCCGAACAGTTCGGCCTGGCCAGCGGCCAGAATCTGGTCGGCACCTGCTACAGCGGCGAAGGCTGTGTGGAAAATCCGGTGTACGGCATCAACGGCGCCACGCCAGACCCGACCAAGCTGCTGTTCAACGACTCGGTCCACCCGACCATCGCCGGCCAGCAACTGATTGCCGACTACGCCTATTCGATCATCGCCGCCCCCTGGGAACTGACCTTGCTTCCGGAAATGGCCCACGCCAGCCTGCGCGCTCACCAGGACGAACTGCGCAACCAGTGGCAAACACCCTGGCAGGCAGTTGGCCAGTGGCAGGCCTTCGTTGCCACCGGCGCCCAGGACCTGGACTTCGACGGCCAGCGCAGCGCGGCCAGCGGCGACGGCCGCGGCTACAACCTGACCCTGGGCGGCAGCTACCGCCTGAACGATGCATGGCGCCTGGGCCTGGCCGGAGGCGTGTACCGGCAGAAGCTGGAAGCCGGCGCACAGGACTCGGACTACAAGCTGGACAGCTACCTTGCCAGCGCTTTCGCCCAATACCGCCAGGACCGCTGGTGGGCCGACGCGGCGCTTACCGCCGGGCACCTGGACTACAGCGACCTCAAGCGCACCTTCGCCCTTGGCGTGAACGACCGCAGCGAAAAGGGCGACACCAACGGCGAGGCCTGGGCGATGTCGGGGCGACTGGGCTACAACATGGCAGCCGAGAGCAGCAGCTGGCAGCTGGCACCGTTCATCAGCGCCGACTATGCGCGGGTGAAGGTGGATGGCTATGACGAGAAGAGCGGGCGCTCGACGGCGCTGGGTTTCGATGACCAGGAACGTACATCACGCCGTTTGGGCGTGGGGTTGCTGGGTAGCGTGCAGGTGCTGCGAGGTACTCGGCTGTTCGCCGAGGTGGCGCAGGAGCACGAGTTCAAGGATGACCAGCAGGATGTGACGATGCACCTGACCAGCCTGCCGGCGAACGATTTCACCCTGACAGGGTATACGCCGCACAGCGACCTGACCCGGGCGAGCCTGGGGGTGAGCCATGAAGTGGTGGCGGGGGTGCATTTGCGCGGCAACTATAACTGGCGCAAGAGTGATGAATTGACGCAGCAGGGAGTGAGCTTGGGCATCAGTGTCGACTTTTGAATTGATGGGGCCGCTTTGCGGCCCTTCGCGGGCTCGCCCGCTCCCACAGGTATTGCACAGGCCTTGCAGCATGTGATTTCCCTGTGGGAAAGGGCATGCCCGCGAAGGGCTGCAACGCAGCCCCGATCAACTTATTTGGCCGAAGTCTGCTCAGCCAACGCCACCGCGCGGAACATCGCTCGGCGCTTGTTGATGGTCTCTTCCCATTCCAGCGCCGGCACCGAGTCGGCAACGATGCCACCCCCGGCCTGCACATGCAGCTCACCGTCCTTGATTACCGCGGTACGGATGGCAATGGCGGTATCCATGTTGCCGTTCCACGCGAAGTAACCGACGGCACCACCGTAAACCCCACGTTTGACCGGCTCCAGCTCGTCGATGATCTCCATCGCGCGAATCTTCGGCGCACCCGAAAGCGTACCGGCCGGCAGGATCGCCCGCAGTGCGTCCATCGCCGTCAGCCCTTCGCGCAGCTGGCCAGTGACGTTGGACACAATGTGCATCACGTTGGAGTAACGCTCGATCACCATCTTCTCGGTCAGGCGCACGCTGCCGGTCGAGGACACGCGACCGACGTCGTTACGGCCCAGGTCGATGAGCATCAGGTGCTCGGCAATTTCCTTGTCGTCCGACAGCAGGTCGTCTTCCAGCGCGCGGTCGGCCTCTTCGGTAGCACCACGCGGGCGGGTGCCGGCAATCGGGCGTACGGTGACCAGGTTGTCCTCGACGCGTACCAGCACCTCGGGCGAGCTGCCGACCACATGGAAGTCGCCAAAGTTGAAGAAGTACATGTACGGCGTCGGGTTGAAGCAGCGCAGCGCGCGGTACAGGTCGATAGGCGCCGCCTTGAAGTCGATCGACATGCGCTGCGACGGTACCACCTGCATGCAGTCACCAGCCAGGATGTATTCCTTGATGCGGCCGACGGCGTTCTCGTAATCCTCGCGGGTGTAGCTGGAGCGGAATTCCGGCTCGGCAGCCTGCGGGCCACTCAGGTCCAGGCCACGGCGTGGAGTGATCGGCTGACGCAGGGTTTCCAGCAGGCCTTGCAGGCGTGCCTGGCCCTGTTCGAAAGCCTGCTCTTCCGCCGGGTCGACCAGCACGATCGCGTGCATTTTGCCCGCCAGGTTGTCGAACACCACCACCGCATCGGACACCATCAGCAGGATATCCGGCACACCCAGCGGGTCCGGGTTGGGGCTGGCGCCCAGGCGCTTTTCCACATAGCGCACGCAGTCGTAGCCGAAGTAGCCGACCAGGCCGCCGTTGAAGCGCGGCAGGCCAGGGATATCGGCGACCTTGTAACGGTCCTTGAAGGTTTCGACGAAGGCCAGCGGGTCTTCGACATCGTGGCTTTCCACCTCCACGCCATCCTGCAGGATGCTGACGTGGTAACCGTGCACACGCATCACGGTGCGCGACGGCAGGCCGATCATCGAGTAACGGCCCCATTTCTCGCCGCCCTGCACCGATTCGAGCAGGTACGAGTTGGGCTGGTCGGCCAGTTTCAGGTAGATCGACAGCGGCGTGTCAAAGTCGGCCAGGGTTTCGCAGGCCAGGGGAATGCGGTTGTAGCCGGCAGCGGCCAGGCGCAGGAATTCTTCGCGGGTCATGGGTAGCCTCGTGGCAAGCAGCAATAGGTCAGGCAAACGGACGGGCCGGCACGCGCCGGCAGGCTGAAGTCAGGCGCGCCAACGCCAACGGGCCAGGGCCTTGATGACTTTCATCCAGAATTTGCCGGTAACCGCCACGGTGGACTCTCTGTCTTGTGAGGCTTGAAGGTCCGCCAACGTTATCCCAGTGGCCGGGTCTGCGCAACCGGGCAGCAATGCACGCAGGTCGTCGATCACCAGGCTGGGGGATTCGTCGTGGATCGGCCGGCCATGGTTGTAGCCGTAGGTCAGGCCGACGCACTGCACGCCAGCCGCCTTGGCCGCCAGCACGTCACTGCGTGAATCGCCGACAAACAGCGACTGCTGCGGGGTGACACCGGCCATCTGCATGACGAACAGCAACGCCGCAGGGTCGGGCTTTTTCTGCGGCAGGGTGTCACCACCGATGATCCAGCGGAAGTAGTTGCCGATCTTCATCTGGTCCAGCAGTGGGCCAACGAAGCGCTCGGGCTTGTTGGTGATCAGAGCCATCTCCACGCCCTGCTTGCGCAGCCAGCGCAGGGTGTCCTGCACACCGGGGTAGACCACGGTCAGTTCGTGGCTTTCGGCATAGGCATCCATGAACAGCGCCAGCGCCTGGTCGGCCAGCGCATCTTCCACGGCAGCGTGGTCGATGCCGCCGGCCAGCGCCCGGCGCACCAGCACCTGGGCACCGTTGCCCACCCAGTGGCGCACCGCCTCCAGGCCGACAGCCGGGCGCCCCAGTTCGAGCAGCATGCGGTCCACGGCGGCGGCCAGGTCTGGCACGGAATCGATCAGGGTACCGTCCAGATCGAACATCACCAGCCTGGGCAGCGTCCCGGGGAACAGCTGCTCGAAGCCGCTCATGGGCGGGCCTGAGCCAGTTCGGCGCGCATCCTGGCGATGACTTCCTGGTAGTCCGGGGCGTTGAAGATCGCCGAGCCGGCCACGAAAGTGTCGGCGCCAGCGGCAGCGATCTCGCGGATGTTGTTGACGTTGACGCCACCGTCGATTTCCAGGCGGATATCACGGCCGCTGGCGTCGATCAGCGCACGCGCCTCGCGCAGCTTGTCGAGGGTGCCAGGGATGAACTTCTGCCCGCCAAAGCCAGGATTGACGCTCATCAGCAGCACCATGTCGATCTTGTCCATCACATACTTCAAGGCATCCAGGCTGCTGGCCGGGTTGAACACCAGACCGGCCTTGCAACCACCGTCCTTGATCAGCTGCAGCGAACGGTCGATGTGCTGCGAGGCCTCCGGGTGGAAGGTGATGTAGGTGGCGCCAGCTTCGATGAAGTCGCCGATGATGCGGTCGACCGGGCTGACCATAAGGTGCACGTCGATCGGGGCGGTGACGCCGTACTTGCGCAGAGCGGTGCAGACCATCGGACCGATGGTCAGGTTGGGGACGTAGTGGTTGTCCATCACATCGAAGTGGACGATGTCGGCACCCGCGGCCAATACCTTGTCGACGTCCTCGCCCAGACGGGCGAAATCGGCGGAGAGAATGGAGGGGGCAATAGCGTAGGGCTGCATGGCGCACCTGTTGGCAGAATCACGGTGGCGCGCATTGTAACCCAGGGAAGCGGATGAAGGCTGATTAGCATCAACCTGTACCGACCTCTTCGCGGCTAAAGCCGCTCCCACAGGGACCGCGCAGGCATCGAAAGCTGCACAAATCCTGTGGGACCGGCTTTAGCCGCGAAGAGGCCAGCACAGGCAACATACCTTCAACCAGGCTGCTGGGTCCTCAGCTTCTCGCTACGCCCACGCAACCACTCCAGGGTCAGCAGCAACACTACCGAGAAGGCAATCAGCAAGGTCGCCGCCGCGGCAATGGTCGGGCTCAGGTTCTCGCGAATACCACTGAACATCTGCCGCGGCAGGGTCGCCTGCTCCGGCCCGGCCAGGAACAGGGTCACCACTACTTCGTCAAACGACGTGGCAAAGGCGAACAATGCCCCCGAAATCACCCCGGGCGCGATCAGCGGCAGGGTCACCCGGCGGAAAGTCAGCAGCGGCGAGGCGCCCAGGCTGGCTGCCGCGCGCACCAGGTTGTAGTTGAAGCCCTGCAAGGTCGCCGACACGGTAATGATCACGAACGGCACGCCGAGTACCGCATGCACCAGAATCAGCGAGGTGAAACTGTTGCCCATGCCCAACGGGGCAAAGAACAGGTAGCTGGCCACACCGATGATCACCACCGGCACCACCATCGGCGAAATCACCAGCGCCATCACCAGCGACTTGCCCGGGAAGTCGCCACGGGTCAGGCCGATGGCCGCCAGGGTGCCGAACACCATGGCCAGCACCGTGGCTGCCGGGGCGACGATGATGCTGTTCTTCAAGGCCCGCATCCACTCGGCCGAGCCGAAGAAGTCCTGGTACCACTGCAGCGAGAAGCCCTGCAGCGGGTACACCAGGAAGCTGCCACTGTTGAACGACAGCGGCACTATCACCAAGACCGGCAGAATGAGGAACAGCAGGATCAAGCCGCAAAGAATGCGCAGGCTGTAGAACCACACCCGCTCCACGGGCGACATGTAAGGGCTCAGCATGACAACGCTCCTCAGCTCAGGCGCAGGCGGCTGGCGCCGACCAGCCAGCTATAGATCAGGTACAACAGCACGGTCGCCAGCAGCAACAGCCCGCCAAGCGCGGTGGCCATGCCCCAGTTGATGCTGGTGTTGGTGTAGAAGGCCACGAAGTAGCTGACCATCTGGTCATTCGGGCTGCCCAGCAGTGCCGGGGTGATGTAGTAGCCGATGGCCAGGATGAACACCAGCAGGCAACCAGCGCCAACCCCGGCGTAGGTCTGCGGGAAGTAGACCCGCCAGAAACTGGCGAACGGGTGGCAGCCCAGCGAGATCGCCGCACGCATGTAGCTCGGCGAAATGCCCTTCATCACGCTGTACAGCGGCAGGATCATGAACGGCAACAGGATGTGCACCATCGAGATGTACACGCCGGTGCGGTTGAACACCAGTTCCAGCGGCTGGTCGATGATGCCCATGGCCATCAGCGCGCTGTTGATCAGGCCGCCCGACTGCAGCAGCACGATCCACGCCGCCACCCGCACCAGGATCGAGGTCCAGAACGGCAGCAGCACCAGAATCATCAGCAGGTTGCTCTGCCGGGTCGGCAGGTTGGCCAGCAGGTACGCCAGCGGGTAGGCCAGCACCAGGCAGATTGCGGTAATCACCACACCCATCCACAGGGTGCGGGCGAAGATGTCCAGGTAAATGGCCTGGTCCGGGGTGGCCTTGGCCAGTTCGCCAAGGTCATCGATACGGTGGTCGAGCGAAGCCAGCAGGTAGAAAGAGGTGACCGTACTGGTGTTGCGGCGGATTGCCTGCCAGTAAGCCGGGTCGCCCCAACGCTCGTCGAGAGCCTGCAAGGCATCTTTATACGAAGCGGGTTCGCTCTTGAACGGCAGCGCCCGCGCGGTCTTTGCCAACAGGCTGCGGTAACCGGCAAGCTCCATGTTCAGGCGCTTGGAAAGGTCGCCCAAGGTCTGGTTCTTGCGCGATTCGGCCAAATCCTGGCTCAACGCCTTGTAAACGTCCTCGCCCGGCAGGCTCTTGCCATCCCACTGGGTGATGACGCCAACGGTGCGCGGCAAGCCGCCAACCACTTCCGGGTTGCCGACGCTCTTGTACAGCAGCGCCGCAATAGGCACCAGGAACACCAGCAGGAGAAACAGCGCCAGCGGCGCGATCAACGCCTGCGCCTTCCAGCGGTTGACCCGCTCGGCATGCTTGAGGCGCTGCTTGAGACTTGGACCTGCGCCTTCTTTGAGGGGCACTGCAATGGCCATGGCGAACTCCGCGATACGAACTGAAAATGGGGCTGCTGCGCAGCCCATCGCAGGCAAGCCAGCTCCTACAGATACTGCGCTGGCTCCAGGGCAGCGGCCCCCTGTGGGAGCTGGCTTGCCGGCGATGGGCCGCAAAGCGGCCCCCTACACTGGTCGTTTACTTCTTCGCCGCCCAGGCGTTGAAGCGCTGCTCCAGCTGCTCGCTGTTGTCGGCCCAGAAGGCCACATCGATCTGCACCTGGTTGGCGATGTTTTCAGGCGTGGTCGGCATGTCCTTCTTCACATCGTCCGACAACAGGCTCACGGCCTTGGAATTGGCCGGGCCATAGGCGATGTTCTCGGAGTAGGTCTTCTGCTGCTCGGGCTGCACGCTGAAGGCGATGAATTTCTTCGCTTCCTCGGCATCCTTGGCGCCTTTCGGGATGGCCCAGGCGTCGAAGTCGTAGATGCCGCCGTTCCACACCACCTTCAGGTTGCTCTCTTTCTGCACCGCAGCGATGCGGCCGTTGTAGGCAGAGCTCATGACCACGTCACCCGAGGCCAGGTACTGCGGCGGCTGGGCGCCAGCTTCCCACCACTGGATGCTTGGCTTGAGTTCGTCGAGCTTCTTGAAGGCGCGGTCCACGCCCTCTTTGGTGCCCAGCACCTGGTACACGTCCTTCGGCGCCACACCGTCGGCCATCAGGGCGAATTCCAGGGTGTACTTGGCACCCTTGCGCAGGCCGCGCTTGCCCGGGAATTTCTTGGTGTCCCAGAAATCGGCCCAACTGGTCGGTGCGGTCTTCAACTTGTCGGCGTTGTAGGCCAGCACCGTGGACCATACGAAGAAGCCAACGCCGCATGGCTGAATGGCACCCGGCACATAGTCGGCCTCATTACCGAACAGGGCCGGGTCGAGTTCTTCGAACATGCCCTCGTCACAGCCGCGGGCCAACTCTGGCGACTCCACTTCCACCAGGTTCCACGACACGCTCTTGGTGTCGACCATGGCTTTGACCTTGGCCATCTCGCCGTTGTACTCGCCCGCGATGATCTTGCCCTTGCCGGCCTTTTCCCACGGTTCGTAGAACGCCTTCACCTGGGCCGCCTTGTTGGCACCACCAAACGAGACAACAGTCAGGTCTGCGGCCATGGCCTGGCCAGCGGCGAACAGCCCCAGGGCCAGGGCGGTCAGTTTCAACTGCTTGCGCATTATTATTCTCTCCACAGTACAGGGTTGGTGAAGCAATCCATCAATGGGCTTCGGCAATCGGATCGAGCGCGCGGGCGTACTCCACCTCCCAGCCCAGCGGTACCACATCGCCCACGGCCAGGGCCGGGTCGAGCTCGGCAATCGGCTGTTTCACGAAGAAATCGCCCTTGCCGCAAACTTCCAGGCGCACCCGCACGTGGTCGCCCAGGTAAATGAATTCCGCCACCCGGCCCGAGAAGCGGTTCACGCAGCTCTCGCTGTGGCCGTTCAGGCGCACGCGCTCTGGGCGGATCGACAGGGTCACCGGCTCGCCGGCCTGGCCGACATTCACCGCCAGCGCCTCGACCCGCTCGCCACGCGGCAACTGCACCTGGCAGCGCTTGCCATCACTGGCCAGCAAGGTGCCGTTGATGCGGTTGTTCTCGCCGATGAAGTTGGCGACGAAGGTGTTGCAGGGTTCTTCGTACAGCGTGCGCGGGTCGGCAATCTGCTGGATTTCGCCCTGATGGAACACGGCCACCCGGTCGGACATGGTCAGCGCCTCGCCCTGGTCGTGGGTCACATACACCACGGTCACGCCAAGGCGCTGGTGGATATGCTTGATCTCCATCTGCATGTGCTCGCGCAGCTGCTTGTCCAGCGCGCCCAGCGGTTCGTCCATCAGCACCAGCTGCGGCTCGAACACCAGTGCCCGGGCCAGGGCCACACGCTGCTGCTGGCCGCCGGACAGCTGGCCGGGGTAACGCTTGGCGAAGGCATCGAGCTGGACCATGTTCAGCACCCGCTTTACCCGCTCGCTGATGTCGGTCTTGCTCAGGTTGCGCACGGTCAGCGGGAACGCCAGGTTCTCGGCCACGGTCATGTGCGGGAACAGCGCGTAGTTCTGGAACACCATGCCGATGTCGCGCTTGTGCGGCGGCACGTTGTTGATCGAACGCCCGGCCAGCTGGATTTCACCTGCGGTGGGGGTTTCGAAGCCGGCCAGCATCATCAGGCTGGTGGTCTTGCCCGAGCCGGACGGGCCAAGCAGGGTGAGGAACTCGCCCTTGCGAATATCCAGGTTGAGGTCTTTGACGATCAGCGACTCGCCGTCGTAGCTCTTCTGCACACCACGGAAGCTGACCAGCGTTTCGCTGGTTGCAGCGTTCGACTTCGCCTCGCTCATGCCTGCACCTTCTTGTTGGATGACTGCGTAGGCATAGACTAGACAAGCGGCAAGCGCCGGAAAATCGGGGGTGCTGAGAGAATGCCATCATCCGGATGGAAGATTTGTTGTAGGGATTCCCCTACAAAGATGGCGGGTTTGGAATATTTCTCTCAGCCCTCCGGCACGCCCCTGTGGGAGCGGGTTCACCCGCGAAGAGGCCAGCCCAGGCACCGCAGATGGCAGGTCAAGCCCTTTCGCGGGTAAACCCGCTCCCACAGGGATTCGCTACAGGACGCAGGAAGCGCATGTCGCAATCAGACCAGCTTGTGCTCCATGGCGTACTTCACCAGCTCAGCCAGCGAATTCACTTTCAGCTTCTGCATCAGGCGCGCCTTGTGGGTGCTGATGGTCTTGCTCGACAGCGCCAGTTGCTGGGCGATGTCGTTGACGTTGGCGCCCTGGGCCAGGCGTTCGAACACCGAAAACTCTCGCTCCGACAGCAGGGTGTGCAACGGCCGCGACTCGGTCAGGCCCACCTCGAAGACCATACGGTCGGCCAGCGCAGGGTCGATATAGCGCCCGCCAGCGGCAACCCGGCGAATCGCGGTCAGCAACAACGCTGGGTCGCTGTCCTTGGTGGCATAGCCCGCCGCTCCGGCCTTCAGCGCCCGCGCCGCCATCTGCGCTTCATCGTGCATCGACAGCATCAGGATCGCCGGGGCGTCCTGCAACGCGCGGATTCGCGGAATCGCCTCCAGGCCATTCACGCCCGGCATCGAGATATCCAGCAGTACCACCTCGCACGGGGTATGGCGCAAGGTTTCCAGCAACTGCTCGCCGTTACCGGCCTCCCCCGCCACCTGCATGTCCTTGGCCAGGCCAATCAACTGCTTGATGCCCTCACGGACAATGGTGTGGTCTTCGGCCACCAGCACTCGAATCACGATCGCTCTCCTACTCCAACGGTATGGCCACGCTTAGGCTGGTGCCTTCGCCCGGTTCACTGTCCAGCGCCATGCTGCCGCCCAGCATCAGCACCCGCTCACGTACCCCTACCAAGCCGAACGAGGTGGGCCGAGGCTGGTCGCGGCAAAAGCCCTGGCCGTCATCGCTGACGGTCATGCGCAATTGCCCGTGCTCACGCACCAGTTCGATCTCCACGCTATGCGCCTGGGCATGGCGCATCACGTTGGTCAGCGCCTCCTGGAGGATACGGAACAGCCCGATGGCCTTGGCATCGCTCAATGCTGGCAGATTATCCGGCACTTGCACCAGGCAGGGGATCTGCGTGCGTGCTTCAAAACGCCGCGCCTGCCATTCGATGGCCGAGGCGATGCCGGCATCGAGAATCGGCGGGCGCAAGGCGGTGGCCACATCGCGCACCAGCTGGAACAGTTGGGCGATCAGGCGTTTCATGCTGGTCAGGCGCTCGTTCAGGCCCGGGTCCAGCTCGGCGAAGGCCAGCTCGCACATCGACACCTCGAGCTTGAGCACGGTCAGCATCTGCCCCAGCTCATCGTGCACTTCCCGGGCGATGCGGGCCTTTTCTTCCTCACGCACGCTCTCCAGGTGGGCCGACAGTTCGCGCAGCTGCTCCTGGGATTTCGCCAGCGCCAACTCGGCCCGCTTGCCCTGGGTGATGTCCCACACCACACCGTCCCACACCACCTGGCCGTTGCCCAGGCGCCGGGTGCTGGCCTTGATGTCGGCCCAGCGCTGTTCACCCTGGCGGGTGAGGATGCGCCCCTGCCAGGACCAGTCCTGGTCGCTGGCCAGGGCCAGGTCCTGCACTCGGTGGTAATCGGCGCGGTCCTCGGGATGTACCAGGTTGCGCAGGCCCATCTGCGGGTGCTGGATCTCGCTGGGCGAATAGCCCACCAAGGCCTCGCTGCCCTCGCTGATGTAGGGGAATTCCAGGTCGCCCTCGGCCGGGTCGCGCTCCAGACGGAACACCAACCCCGGCACGTTGCCGGCAATGCCCTTGAGCCGCGCCTCGCTTTCGCGCAGGGCCGCAAGGGCGCGGTGGCGCTCGGTAACATCGGCGAGGTAAACCACAAGGTACTCGGAGTCACGAAAGCGCAGAAAACTCAGCGACAGCTCGACCGGCAGCAGGCTGTGGTCAGCCCGGCGACACTGCGTCTCGAACTGGCCGACACCGCCCGCCCCGGTGCGCGCGCCCTTCCACAGCTCTAGCCAGCGGTCCATGGTCAGGCTGGGTTCAAAGTCGCTCAGCGGCCGCTCCAGCAGCGCGCCTTCGCCGTAGCCCAGCATGCGCTCGGCGGCATGGTTGGCGTAGCGTACGTGGCTGTCCCAGTTGACCCAGAGGATGCCCACCGTGCTCTGGTCGATGGCAAACTGACTCAGGCGCAACGCTTCTTCGCGCACTTGCCGCTCCACAAGACTTTCGCGCGTGGCCAGCAGGCTGCGCTCCAGCTGGCGCTGTTGCCGACGCTGCCACACCAGGGTGGCCAGCGCGCACAACAGCAGCAAGCCGAACAGCAGTGCCAGGTTCTTCCAGAATCCTGTCGACTCGCTCAGGCGTGGGTACTTTGGCTGCAGCCAACGCTGGTGCAGTTGCTCCAGTTCCTTGGCCGGCAGCGCCTGCAGGCCGCGCTCCAACACATCGGCCAGCAGCGGCCAGTCGCGCCGCGAACCGATGCGCAACAGTTGCGGCAGGCCGATATCGCCGACCACAGCCAGCTCGCCGAACTCGCTTTCGCGCGACAGGCGGCTGAGCTGAGCTTCATCCAGCACGGCGAAACTGGCCTGGCCGCCCACCACCAATTGCAGGGCCTCGCGCTCGTTGGGCACCCCTTGCAGGTTGAGGTTGCTGTAGTTACCGCGCAGGTAGTCCGCCAGCTGGCTGGGCATGCGCACCGCCACCCGCTGCTCGGCTCCGAGCGTTTCCAGCTCCACGGCCATCGTCCCGGTGCGCGGCCCCACCACCAGTTGCGGCACGCGCATGTAAGGCTCGCTGAACAGCCACAGACGCAAGCTGGCGGGGGTCTGGGTAAGCCCCGGGGCAAAGTCGATTTCGCCGGCTTGGAGGGCATGTTCGAGGCTGGCCTGGTCGGCGAAGTTGCGCCAGGTAAGGTCCAGCCGCAGCGCCTGCGCCAGGCTGCTCACCAGTTCCACGTTGGCACCGTACAGTTGCTGCAAGCGCCGGTCGAACTGAGCGTAGGGCGCCTGCAACACCAGGCCGACACGCAGGCTCCGATGTGTATCCAGCCATTGCTGCTGGGCAGGTTCCAGGGCAACCGTGGGCACCGCTTCGGGCCTGGCCAATGCAATCAAGGGCAGCCACAAGCAGCCGATAACCAACAGGCGACGCACTCGCTTCATCTACACGCTCGTCTTGGCAAAGCGGCCATGCAGCATGGCCGTCACGGGCAAATACCATTAGGCTGCCGGTATCATTCTGGCCCCGGGTTGACTCATGTCCACACTTTATCGCACGACGCTGGCAATGTGCTGCCTGGCATCGATCCTTCCACTCGGCGCCCTGGCCGCCGATGCCGAAAAACCATCCACCACCACCGAGGCACCCGTTGCCCAAGCTCCTCGCCCGCCGCTGCTGGAACGCAGCCAGGAGGATGCCCAGGCACTTGAACGGCTGGTGCCCAAGGCCGAACAGCAGACCCTTCAGGCCGGTGCCGACAGCTTCCTGGCCTTGTGGAAACCGGCCAACGACAGCGATCCACAGGGCGCGGTCATCATCGTCCCGGGGGCTGGCGAAACGGCTGACTGGCCGAATGCGGTCGGCCCGCTGCGGCAGAAGTTCCCCGATATCGGCTGGCACAGCCTCAGCATAAGCCTGCCCGACCTGCTCGCCGACAGCCCGCAGGCGCGAGTCGAGGCCAAGCCGGCTGCCGAGCCGCAGCCAGACAAGGGCGAAAGCGCCCCGGCCAAGGACGTACCAGCCGATGCCAATGCCAACGTCGCCCAGGCTACCGCAGCCGATGCCGACACCGCAGAGAGCACTGACGCCAAACAGGCCAGCGAACAAACCGACCCAGCCGATGCCGAGCGCATTTTCGCCCGCCTGGATGCTGCGGTGGCCTTTGCCCAGCAGCACAACGCCCGCAGCATCGTGCTGATCGGCCATGGCAGCGGCGCATATTGGGCGGCCCGCTACCTGAGCGAGAAACAGCCACCGCAGGTGCAGAAACTGGTGATGGTTGCCGCGCAGACACCGGCGCGGGTGGAGCATGACCTGGAAAGCCTGGCGCCGACCTTGAAAGTGCCGACTGCCGACATCTACTACGCCACCCGCAGCAGTGACCGCAATGCAGCCGCACAGCGCCTGCAGGCCAGCAAGCGGCAGAAGGACAGCCTGTACCGACAGTTGTCGCTGATTGCCATGCCGGGGAACAAGGCGGCCGAGCAGGAGCAACTGTTCCGCCGGGTGCGGGGGTGGATGAGCCCACAGGATTGATCCAGGAATGCTGGGGCCGCTTTGCGGCCCTTTCGCGACACAAGGCCGCTCCCACAGGTGCCGCGCAAAACCCGAGGGCTGCGCAGTACTTGTGGGAGCGGCCTTGTGTCGCGAAAGGGGTGCGAAGCGCCCCCGCTTTTTAAAGGCCCCGCCGCTTGCGGATCATGGCATAAGCCTGATGCAGCTCCCGGGTCCGTTCAGTCGCTTCACGCACCTGCGACTCACTGGCACCAGTACCCGCCAGCTTGTCCGGGTGATGCCGACTGACCAGTCGACGATACGCCTGCTTGACCTTGTCGCCATCGGTATCCGCCTCGACCGCCAGCAAGCGCAACGCCGCCGCATAGGTCATGGCGACCCCTTCCGGCCCCGCCGCCTTGCGTGGTTCGTACTCCAGCGACATGGCCTGCACCTGCCGCCGGCTCAGGCCCAGTTTCTGCCCCCAGTCCAGCAGTAGTTCACGCTCCTTGTTGCCCATCTTGCCGTCGGCCCAGACCATGCGCCAACAGGCACGCAGGGTACCTTCGGCCGCATGCGGCTGCTGGCGAATGCGCCGCAGGTGCCCACCCAGCCGGTCCTTGCCCGCCTTGCCGCGGTTGAACGCAGCAATCGCACGCAGCCGAGCCGCTTCGGCCAGGTCCAGGCGCACCATCTCCTGGCGTGCCTGCTGAATATGCTGCTCGCCCACCCGGCCATCGCACTTGGCCAGGCGCCCGAGCATCACGAACAGCAATTCGTCGTCCTGCAACGCCGGGCGCCCGCCCAGGCGCTCGCGCATGTCCTCCCAGCCTTGCAAACGCAGGCGACGGTCCATGGCCTGTCCGAGCAACGCCCCGAGCAAGGCCCCGGGGATGCTGGCAACGGCAAAGCCGGCACCGACACCAATCACCGTGCTTGGCCACCACATGTCAGGCACGCTCGCCGATCAGGCGCTCGGCCTCGGCCAAGCGTTCGAGCGTACCGACATCAACCCAGTGCCCATGGTAGTGCTCGCCACTGACCTGGCCCGCAGCCATGGCCTGACGCAGCAACGGCGCCAGCTTGAAGGCGCCAGGCTGGCAGCCTTCGAACAGCGCCGGGTGCAGCACCGACAGGCCACTGAAGGTCAGCGTGCCGGGCGCATCGTCACCATCGACCACCCGCTCGCCCACCAGGCGGAAGTCGCCGCGGCCGTGATGGCCTGGGTTATCGACCAGCACCAGGTGAGCCAGGCCTTGCAGGGGAGCCTGCAGGCGCGCGAAGTCGTAGTCGGTCCAGACATCGCCGTTCACCAACAGGAACGGCGCGTCACCCAGCAATGGCAGGGCCTTGAAGATGCCACCGCCGGTTTCCAGCGGCTCTCCTTCGGGCGAATAGCGGATGCTCAGGCCGAAACGGCTGCCGTCACCCAGGTGGTCCTCGATCTGCTGGCCGAGCCAGGCATGGTTGATCACCACCTCGGTGACGCCCGCCGCAGCCAGGGCCCGCAGGTGGTACTCGATCAATGGCTGACCGGCGACCGGGACCAGCGGTTTGGGGGTGTGCAGGGTAAGCGGGCGCATGCGCTCGCCCTTGCCCGCTGCCAGGATCATTGCCTTCATGCACGCGCTCCGGCCCGCAACTCGGCAATCAGCTCACTCAGCTCCGCCAATTCGGGCCGGCGGCTGATCACTTCTTCTATATAGGCGAAGAAGCGCGGTACGTCGCCCAGGTAACGGGGTTTGCCGTCACGGTGGCAGATACGGGCGAAAATACCGATCACCTTCAGGTGGCGCTGTACACCCATCAGGTCGCTGGCACGCTGGAACGCCTCGAAATCGGCCTGCACCGGGATGCCGGCAGCCTGCGCCTTCTGCCAGTAGTCGCGCAGCCAGCCTTCGACCCGTGCCTGCGGCCAGCTGAGGAACGCGTCCTTGAACAGGCAGGTGATGTCGTAGGTGACCGGGCCATACACGGCATCCTGGAAGTCCAGCACGCCGGGGTTGGGCGTGCTCTGCATGAGGTTGCGCGGCATGTAGTCGCGGTGCACCAGCACCTTGGGCTGGGCCAGTGCGCTGTCGATCAGCAGCTGGCTGATTCGTTGCCAAGTGGCTTTCTGGGCATCGCTGAAGGCCAGCCCAAGCTCACAACCCACGTACCACTCCGGGAACAACTCGACTTCACGGCGCAACAGCGCATCGTCGTAGCTGGGCAACGGCGCGTCCATCGGCAGGCGCTGGAACGCCAGCAGCGCGTCGATGGCATCGGCGAACAGGCCGTCGGCGTTGTCCGCATCAATGATATCAAGGTATGTCTGGTGGCCCAGGTCACCCAGCAGCAGGAAGCCACGTTCCAGGTCCTGGGCATGGATCAGCGGCACGTGCACGTCGGCGCTGGCCAGCAGGTGATCGATGGCGACGAACGGTCGGCAGTTTTCCTGCGGAGGTGGTGCATCCATGATCACGAAGCTGTGGCCGGCACCCTGCCAGCGGAAATAACGGCGGAAGCTGGCGTCGCTGCTGGCCGCGGTCAAGCTGCCTGCAGGCACGTCGCCCCAAGCATTTTTCCGGAAAAGATCATTGAGCTGCTCATCGAGCCAGACCGTCAGTTGTTGCAGGCGTACATCGTGTTCAGGCATTACAAGGGTCTCCGACGGCCCTAGCCGTCAAGCGGGTCATGCTTTATTATCCAGCATCTTTTTCAGACCATCGAGAGGCGTGCGGCCCCACACGCGGGCAGATGGCACGCAGGAAGCCCGGACTAATAAGATGGCATTGAAATCCCCCGCGTTTCGTAGAAAGTTTCCGTTGCTGGTAACCGGCGGTCTGCTGGCCCTGCAACCTCTGGCCACGTCTTACGTGGTGGCAGCCGAACAGTTCGACTGCCAAGTGTCCGCCTCCGGTGGTTGGGACTGCAAGCCCAAGACCCCAGCCAACAACCTGCCGCCGCGCCCGGTGCACGAGGGTGCTGCCGTCAGCACCGGCACCGAAGCCGCGAGCGAAGGCGAAACCGCGGATCGGCCGATGCTGGTCACCGAGGCCAAGGGCCGTGGCCTGAAGTCGCGTAGCGAAGACTACAGCCACCTGGACTGGGTTCCGCGTGAAAAGCTCACTGCCGCACAGCTGGCCGAAACCGGCCCGTACTGCGGTGGCGCCTACATCGAGCCAACCCGCCCTGGCATGGCCGACACCACGCCGAAGGACGAGTCGCCGACCTACATCAACGCCAAGGTATCCAAGTACCAGCAAGAGCAGCAGATCGCTACCCTCGCCGGTGACGTGGTGATGCGCCAGGGCAGCATGCAGGCCGAGGCCGACGAGGCCAACCTCTACCAGACCGAAAACCGTGGCGAGCTCAAGGGCAACGTCAAGATCCGTGACAACGGTTCGCTGGTGGTCGGTGACGAGGCACAGATCCAGCTCGACACGGGCGAAGCCCAGGTCGACAACGCCGAATACGTGATGCACAAGTCGCACATCCGCGGCAGTGCCCTGTACGCCAAGCGTGGCGAGAACGCCATCATTCGTCTCAAGGACGGTACGTACACCACCTGCGAACCGGGCAGCAACGCCTGGCAGTTGAAGGGCAACAACATCACCCTGAACCCGGCCACCGGTTTCGGTACCGCGACCAACGTTACGCTGCGGGTCAAGGATTTCCCGGTGTTCTACACACCGTACATCTACTTCCCGATCGACGACCGTCGCCAGTCCGGCTTCCTGCCGCCATCGTTCAGCAGCACCAGCGATACCGGTTTCATGCTGGTCACGCCGTACTACTTCAACCTGGCGCCGAACTACGATGCCACGTTGTACCCGCGCTACATGACCAAGCGCGGCCTGCTGATGGAAGGCGAGTTCCGCTACCTGACGCCTTCCAGCGAAGGCCAGTTCGGTGGCGCGTACCTCAACGACAAGAACGACGACCGCAAAGACCAGACTGACTACAAAGAGCAGCGCTGGATGGTCAACTGGCAGCACAAGGGCGGGCTGGACGAGCGCCTGATGACCGAGGTGGACTACACCGACATCAGCGACCCGTTCTATTTCCAGGACCTGGAGTCTGATCAGATCGGTGTTGAAAGCAAGGACATCCTGGATCAACAGGGTGCACTGACCTGGCGCGGCGACAGCTACACCGCGCGACTGAACGTGCACGCCTACGAAATGGCGACTATCTCGCAGATCACGCCGTACGATCGCCTGCCGCAAATCACATTCAACGGTACGCTGCCGTTCCATCCTAGCGGCTTGAACTTCGGTTACGAGACGGAAGCAGTACGCTTTGATCGCGATCTGAAAGATGACTTCGTCTTCGACGAAGATGGCAACCCAGACACCAGCGTTGGCGGCGTGCCGGGTAAGCGACTCGACGAAAATATCTTCGGCGTAGCTCGCTCCACGGGCAACCGCTTCAATGTCGCACCGTCGATCAGCCTGCCGATGGAAGCCAGCTATGGCTATATCACGCCAAAGCTGAAGTACATGTACACACATTATGACCTTGATCTGGACAGCAAGGGCAAACAAGACCTGATCGATAACCCGGGCCGGATCGATCTTTACGGTGACTTCAAGAGCAACCAGAACCGTGACGTTCCGATCTTCAGCGTCGACAGTGGCCTGTACTTCGACCGCAACACATCCATGTTCGGCACGAACTACAAGCAGACCCTCGAACCGCGCCTGTTCTATCTCTACGTTCCATACAAGGACCAGGTCGACATTCCGCTGTTTGACTCTGGGGAGACGCTCTTTAGCTACGATTCTCTGTTCCGCGACAACCGCTTCAGCGGCGTCGACCGCATCGGCGACGAGAACAAGCTGTCGCTGGGCGTGACCACCCGCTGGATCGAGGAAAACGGCTTCGAGCGCCAGAACTTCAGTATCGGCCAGGCCTACTACTTCAAAGACCGCAAGGTCCAGTTGCCAGGCATCGACTACCGCGACCGCAAAGACGCGCAATCCGATGTGTCGCCGTACGCTCTGCTGTACAACTACTATTTCAACCGCGACTGGCGCTTCAACTCGGATTTCAACTGGGACCCGGACAGCCGCAGCACCCGCTCGGGCAGCGCGATGTTCCATTACCAGCCTGAAGACAACCCGAACAAGGTGGTCAACCTCGGTTATCGCTACCGTAACGACACCATCGCCTACGACTCCACCACCGGTACCTGGAAAGTGGGCGGCGGCGACTATGGCAACCCGGGGGACCCGAACTACATCAAGGATTACTACAAGATCCAGCAGCATGACTTCTCGGTCATCTGGCCGATCGTTCCGCAGTGGAGCGTCATCGCTCGCTGGCAGCATGACTACAACCGCAACCGCACCCTGGAAGCCATGGGCGGTTTCGAGTACGACAACTGCTGCTGGAAGCTGCGTTTGATCAACCGTTACTGGATCGATTACGACGACTTCAGCCAAGCCCTTCCGACAAACGAAAAGGGCGACCACGGCATCTTCCTTCAGATCGTGCTGAAAGGCCTCGGTGGTGTAGTCGGCAACAAGGTCGAATCTTTCCTCGACCAAGGCATTCAAGGTTATCGTGAACGTGAAGACCAAGCTTATTGATCGACTGCGCCCGGCGTTGCTGGGCGTTGCATTGCTGAGTGGCGCGGTGCATGCCGCGGTGCAACCTCTTGATCGCGTGGTGGCCATCGTCGACAACGACGTGGTCATGCAAAGCCAGCTGGACCAGCGTGTCCGAGAGGTGCAGCAAACCATCGCCAAGCGTGGCGGCGGCATGCCGCCTGCCGGTGCGCTGGATCAGCAGGTGCTGGAACGCCTGATCGTCGAGAACCTGCAGTTGCAGATCGGCGAGCGCTCCGGCATCCGCATCACCGACGAAGAGCTGAACCAGGCCATGGGCACCATTGCCCAGCGCAATGGCATGTCGCTGGACCAGTTCCGCGCCGCCCTGGCTCGTGACGGCATGTCGTTCGACGACGCCCGTGAGCAGGTCAAGCGCGAGATGATCATCAGCCGCGTGCGCCAGCGCCGCGTGGCCGAGCGTATCCAGGTCTCCGAGCAGGAAGTGAAGAACTTCCTCAACTCCGACCTTGGCAAGATGCAGATGTCGGAAGAGTACCGCCTGGCCAACATCCTGATCCCGACCCCGGAAGCGGCCAATTCGGAAGCCATCCAGGCCGCCGCACGCCAGGTTGGCGATGTGTACCAGCAGCTCAAGCAGGGCGCGGACTTCGGCCAGATGGCCATTGCCCGCTCCGCCAGCGAAAACGCGCTGGAAGGCGGCGAGATGGGCTGGCGTAAAGCCGGCCAGCTGCCACCAGACTTCGCCAAAATGCTCAGCAGCATGCCGGTTGGCGAAATTACCCAGCCTATCCGCATCCCCAACGGCTTCATCATCCTCAAGCTCGAGGAGAAGCGCGGCGGCAGCGAGAACGTGCTGCGTGACGAAGTGCACGTTCGCCACATCCTGATCAAGCCGAGCGAGATCCGCAGCGAGGCGGCCACCGAGCAACTGGCCGAACGCCTGTACGAGCGCATCAAGAACGGCGAAGACTTCGGCGAGCTGGCCAAGAGCTTCTCGGAAGACCCGGGTTCGGCGCTCAACGGCGGCGACCTCAACTGGGTTGACCCGAACAGCCTGGTACCGGAGTTCCGCGAGCAGATGGCCAACGCCGCCCAAGGCGAAGTCACCCGTCCGTTCAAGACCCAGTACGGCTGGCATGTCCTGGAAGTGCTGGGCCGTCGCGCCACCGACAGCACCGAGCAGGCTCGTGAGCAACAGGCCATGAACGTACTGCGCAACCGCAAGTACGACGAAGAGCTGCAGACCTGGCTGCGCCAGATCCGCGACGAGGCCTACGTTGAAATCAAGCTGCCTGGCGCTGACCAGGCTGCCCAGTGAAGCCCCTGCGCTTCGCCGTCACCCCCGGCGAGCCGGCCGGCATAGGCCCTGACCTGTGCCTGCTGCTCGCCGCAGACGCCCAGCCCCACCCCCTGATCGCCATCACCAGCCGTGACCTGCTCGCCGAGCGGGCCACGCAGCTGGGGCTGGCCGTCAACCTGCTGCCGGTAGCGCCGGGCCTATGGCCCGAGCAGCCGGCGCCAGCGGGTAGCCTGTATGTCTGGGATACCCCCCTGGCGGCCCCGGTAGTGCCGGGCCAGCTCGACAAGGCCAATGCCGCGTTTGTGCTGGAAACCCTGACCCGTGCCGGGCAAGGCTGCCTGGAAGGGCATTTCGCCGGGATGATCACCGCCCCTGTACACAAGGGCGTAATCAACGAAAGCGGTATCGCCTTCTCCGGGCATACCGAATTCCTTGCCGAGCTGACCCACACCGCGCAAGTGGTGATGATGCTGGCTACCCGTGGCCTGCGCGTGGCCCTGGTTACCACGCACCTGCCGCTGCGCGACATTGCCGACGCCATAACTGCCGAGCGCGTCGAGCGTGTAACCCGTATCCTGCATGCCGACATGCGCGACAAGTTCGGCATTGCCAACCCGCGTATCCTGGTGTGCGGCCTCAACCCGCACGCGGGCGAGGGTGGCCATCTGGGCCGCGAAGAAATCGACATCATCGAGCCGACCCTGGCCCGCCTGCGCACCGAAGGCATGGACCTGCGCGGGCCGCTGCCGGCCGATACCCTGTTTACCCCCAAATATCTGGAGCACTGCGATGCGGTGCTGGCGATGTACCACGACCAGGGCCTGCCCGTACTCAAGTACAAAGGCTTCGGCGCTGCGGTCAACGTGACTCTGGGCCTGCCGATAATCCGCACGTCGGTCGACCACGGCACGGCCCTCGACCTGGCCGGCACCGGCAAGGTCGACACCGGCAGCCTGCGCGTCGCGCTGGAAACCGCCTACCAGATGGCCGAGAACCGACCATGAACGAGCAATACCAACACCGGGCGCGCAAGCGCTTCGGCCAGAACTTCCTGCACGACGCCGGCATCATCGACCGCATCCTGCGTGCCATCAACGCCAAGGCCGGCGAACATCTGCTGGAAATCGGCCCAGGCCAGGGCGCCTTGACCGAAGGCCTGCTGGGCAGCGGGGCGCAACTGGACGTGGTGGAACTGGACAAGGACCTGGTGCCGATCCTGCAGCACAAGTTCGCCGACCGCAGCAATTTCCGCCTGCACCAGGGCGACGCCTTGAAGTTCGACTTCAACCAGCTAGGCGTGCCACCGCGCAGCCTCAAGGTAGTGGGCAACCTGCCCTACAACATTTCCACCCCACTGATCTTCCACCTGCTCAGCCATGCCGGGTTGATCCGCGACATGCACTTCATGCTGCAGAAGGAAGTGGTCGAGCGCATGGCCGCCGGCCCTGGCGGAGGTGACTGGGGGCGTCTGTCGATCATGGTGCAGTACCACTGCCGGGTCGAGCACCTGTTCAACGTTGGCCCTGGCGCATTCAACCCGCCGCCGAAAGTGGACTCGGCCATCGTCCGCCTGGTGCCGCACGAAGTGCTGCCGTACCCGGCCAAGGATGCAAAGCTGCTGGAGCAAGTGGTACGCGAAGCCTTCAACCAGCGTCGCAAGACCCTGCGCAACACCATGAAAGGCCTGCTCGATAGCGCGGCCATCGAAGCTGCCGGCGTGGATGGCAGCCTGCGCCCTGAACAGCTGGATCTGGCCGCCTTCGTGCGCCTGGCTGACCAGTTGGCCGATCAGCAAGCCTGATATCGCGTGTACCGTCCTCTTCGCGGGTAAACCCGCTCCCACAGGTACTGCAGCCCTCAAAATCTGCGTAGCACCTTGTAGGAGCGGGTTTACCCGCGAAAGGGCCGGGACAGACCACACAAATCCCCAAGCCCCTCACCGCTGGCCCTTCCCCCTCTCAATGGCCTAGACTGCATTATTGCGTCAGTTTGCCCAAGGCCCTTGCATGTCCGACCCTCGCTATAAAATCGACGTCAGCGTCGTGACCCGCTACCTCAAAGAACAATCCGACCCCGAAAACAGTCGTTTCGCTTTCGCCTACACCATCACCGTGCAGAACAATGGCTCGCTGAAGGCCAAGCTGCTGTCGCGCCACTGGCTGATCACCAACGGTGACGGCGAGGTCGAGGAAGTGCGTGGCGCCGGCGTGGTCGGCCAGCAGCCCAATATCGACCCGGGCCAGAGCCACACATACAGCAGCGGCGCGGTCATCAGCACCCGCGTGGGCACCATGCAGGGCAGCTATCAGATGTTCGCCGAAGACGGCAAACGCTTCGATGCCGAGATCGCCCCCTTCCGCCTGGCGGTGCCCGGGGCGCTGCACTGATGGCTACCTACGCCGTCGGTGACCTGCAGGGCTGCCTGCAGCCACTCAAGTGCCTGCTCGAACGGGTCAATTTCAACCCCGCCGTCGACCACCTGTGGCTGGTCGGCGACCTGGTTAACCGCGGCCCCGAGTCACTGGAAACCCTGCGCTTCCTTTATTCGATCCGCCAGTCGCTGGTGTGCGTGCTGGGCAACCATGACCTGCACCTGCTGGCCGCCTGGCATAACGTCGAACGCCTGAAGAAAAGCGACACCCTGCGCGAGATCATCGAAGCGCCTGACGCCGACCAGCTGTTCGACTGGCTGCGCCAGCAAAAGCTGCTGCATTACGACGAACCCCGCGGCATTGCCCTGGTTCACGCCGGCATTCCACCGCAATGGACCTTGGGCAAAGCCCTGGAGTTGGCTGCCGAGGTCGAGGAAGTGCTGCGCGACGACGAGCGCCTGAAACTGTACCTTGACGGCATGTACGGCAATGAGCCGAACAAGTGGAGCAAAAGCCTCACCGGCATCGAACGCCTGCGGGTCATCACCAACTGCCTCACGCGCATGCGCTTCTGCACCGCCGAGGGCAAGCTCGACCTCAAGAGCAAGGAAGGCCTGGATACCGCCCCCAAAGGCTACAAGCCCTGGTACGCACACAAAGGCCGCCGCTCGCGCCACGTGAAGATTATTTTCGGCCACTGGGCCGCCCTTCAGGGGCTGGTCAACGAGCCCGGCATCATCGCCCTGGACACCGGTTGCGTGTGGGGCGGTGCCATGACCCTGTACAACGTCGACAGCGGCGAATATCACCGCTGTGACTGCAGCGACGACGGCAACTTACGCCTCCCCGCCCAAACGCCTACACTGAACGATCAATCCTGAAGGAAGCCGTACCCATGAGCGAATTCAAGCGCATCCCTCCCGAACAGGCCCTGGCCCTTCGCGCGCAAGGTGCGGTAGTCGTCGACATTCGCGACCCGCAGGCCTATGCCGCCGGCCACATCACTGGCGCCAAGCATCTGGATAACCATTCTGTCGCCGAGTTCATCCGCAATGCCGACCTCGACGCCCCAACCCTGGTGGTGTGCTACCACGGCAATTCCAGCCAGAGTGCTGCGGCCTATCTGGTGAACCAGGGTTTCTCGGACGTATACAGCGTCGACGGCGGCTTTGAGCTGTGGCGCGCCACCTACCCGGCCGAAACCGCCCAGGGCGCTGCCGAATAATTTTTTCATTTTTACTGCAGCCCGCGCCCCATGCGGGCTTGCGGCTTATCTGACGAACGGTCGTTCGCAACTTCTCCGCCCCTCGCCCTTGACCTTGCGGATAACCAACTATTCTTAAGCGCAGGCCATCCAGAAAAAGGGGAGAGCCGGTACACCGGCGTGCGGGTCATCGGTAGCGTTACAGGGTGTTCTGGGGGGTATACAGCAATCGGCAGCCCCGGTTGCATGCCAGCATCAGCTGACTGATCCGGCGTCGTCTCCACGTATCGAGCGAGGTGACGTCATGAGTATTTTTAGCCACTTCCAACAACGTTTCGAGTCTACGCGCCAGGAAGAACTCTCGCTGCAGGAGTACCTCGAGCTGTGCAAAGAGGATCGCAGTGCCTACGCATCGGCGGCCGAACGGCTGTTGCTGGCCATCGGTGAGCCGGAGCTGATCGACACCTCAACCAACTCCAGACTGTCGCGAATCTTCTCCAACAAGGTTATCCGCCGCTATCCGGCCTTTGCCGACTTCCATGGCATGGAAGAGTGCATCGACCAGATCGTGTCCTACTTCCGCCACGCCGCCCAAGGCCTGGAGGAAAAGAAACAGATCCTCTATCTGCTGGGCCCGGTGGGCGGCGGTAAGTCGTCGCTGGCCGAAAAACTCAAGCAGCTGATGGAAAAGGTACCGTTCTACGCCATCAAGGGCTCGCCGGTATTCGAGTCGCCATTGGGCCTGTTCAATGCCACCGAAGACGGGGCCATTCTCGAGGAAGAGTACGGCATCTCGCGGCGCTACCTGAACACCATCATGTCGCCTTGGGCCACCAAACGCCTGCAGGAGTTCGGCGGCGACATCAGCAAGTTCAAGGTGGTGAAGCTGTACCCGTCGATCCTCAACCAGATCGCCATCGCCAAGACCGAACCTGGCGACGAGAACAACCAGGACATCTCGGCCCTGGTCGGCAAGGTCGATATCCGCAAGCTCGAGGAATTCCCGCAGAACGACGCCGACGCATATTCCTATTCGGGCGCGCTGTGCCGGGCCAACCAGGGCCTGATGGAATTCGTCGAGATGTTCAAGGCCCCGATCAAGGTCCTGCACCCGTTGCTTACCGCCACCCAGGAAGGCAACTACAACAGTACCGAAGGCCTCGGCGCCATCCCCTACTCCGGGATTCTGCTGGCTCACTCCAACGAATCGGAGTGGCACACCTTCCGTAACAACAAGAACAACGAGGCGTTCATCGACCGGATCTACATCGTCAAAGTGCCGTACTGCCTGCGCGTCAGCGACGAAATCAAGATCTACGACAAGCTGCTGATCAACAGCTCGCTGGCCAAGGCGCACTGCGCGCCAGACACGCTGAAAATGCTCGCCCAGTTCACCGTGCTGTCGCGCCTGAAAGAGCCGGAAAACTCCAACATCTACTCGAAGATGCGGGTGTACGACGGGGAGAACCTCAAGGACACCGATCCGAAGGCCAAGTCGATCCAGGAGTACCGCGATGCGGCAGGCGTCGACGAAGGCATGAACGGCCTATCGACCCGCTTCGCATTCAAGATCCTGTCCAAGGTGTTCAACTTCGATCCGCATGAAGTGGCCGCCAACCCGGTGCACCTGCTTTATGTGCTGGAGCAGCAGATCGAGCAGGAACAATTCCCGGCCGAAGTGCGCGAACGCTACCTGCGCTACCTGAAGGAATACCTGGCCCCGCGCTATATCGAGTTCATCGGCAAGGAGATCCAGACCGCCTACCTGGAGTCCTACAGCGAATACGGCCAGAACATCTTCGACCGCTACGTTCTGTACGCAGACTTCTGGATCCAGGACCAGGAATACCGCGACCCGGAAACCGGCGAAATCCTCAACCGTATCGCCCTCAACGAAGAACTGGAGAAGATCGAGAAGCCGGCCGGCATCAGCAACCCGAAAGATTTCCGCAACGAAATCGTCAACTTCGTGCTGCGCGCCCGCGCCAACAACAACGGCAAGAACCCGAGCTGGCTGAGCTACGAAAAGCTGCGGGTGGTGATCGAGAAGAAAATGTTCTCCAACACCGAAGACCTGCTGCCGGTCATCAGCTTCAACGCCAAGGCAAGCAAGGAGGACCAACAGAAACACAACGACTTCGTCACGCGTATGGTGGAGCGTGGCTACACCGACAAACAGGTTCGTCTGCTGTCGGAATGGTACCTGCGGGTCAGGAAATCGCAATAAAGCGACAAGCTACCCACCGCGCGCCCAGGGCTGCCATGCCAGCCCTGGGCGGCGGCAGCTGCTTTGCTGCCTTTATGTGCAGCAGCTCGTAGCTTGAAGCGTGCAGCTGTTCCCAGCTACCGGAGGGACCATGAGCTACGTTATAGATCGACGCCTGAACGGCAAGAACAAGAGCACGGTGAACCGCCAGCGCTTCCTGCGGCGGTACCGCGAACACATCAAGAAAGCCGTCGAAGAGGCGGTGAGCCGCCGTTCCATCATGGACATGGAACATGGCGAGCAGATCAGCATTCCGGGGCGCGACATCGACGAACCGGTGCTGCACCATGGTCGCGGGGGCAAGCAGACCATCGTGCATCCAGGCAACAAGGAATTCACTGCCGGTGAACACATCCCAAGACCACAAGGCGGCGGCGGTGGCAGCGGCCGCGGCAAGGCCGGCAACTCCGGCGAGGGCATGGACGACTTCGTCTTCCAGATCACCCAGGAAGAATTCCTCGAGTTCATGTTCGAGGACCTCGAGCTACCCAACCTGGTCAAACGTCACCTGACCGGGGCCGACACTTTCAAGACCGTGCGCGCCGGTATCGCCAACGAAGGCAACCCGTCACGCATCAACATCGTGCGCACCCTGCGTTCGGCCCATGCCCGGCGCATCGCCCTGACCGGCAGCAGCCGCGCACTGCTGCGCGAAGCACAGAAGGAACTCGCCCGCCTGAAGGTCGAGGAGCCAGACAACTTCACCGATATCCAGGAAGTCGAACACGAGATCGAACGCCTGAAGGCACGCATCAACCGCCTGCCCTTCCTCGACACCTTCGACCTCAAGTACAACCTGCTGGTCAAGCAGCCCAACCCCAGCTCCAAGGCTGTGATGTTCTGCCTGATGGACGTGTCCGGCTCGATGACCCAGGCCACCAAAGACATCGCCAAGCGTTTCTTCATCCTGCTGTACCTGTTCCTCAAGCGTAACTACGACCGCATCGAAGTGGTGTTCATCCGCCACCACACCAGCGCACGTGAAGTCGACGAGGAAGAATTCTTCTATTCGCGGGAAACTGGCGGCACCATCGTTTCCAGCGCGCTGAAGCTGATGCAGGAGGTCATGGCCGAACGCTACCCGGCCAGCGACTGGAACATCTACGCCGCCCAGGCCTCCGACGGCGACAACTGGAACGACGACTCGCCGATCTGCCGTGACATCCTGGCCAAGCAGATCATGCCGCATGTGCAGTACTACACTTACGTTGAAATCACCCCGCGTGAACACCAGGCGCTGTGGTACGAATACGAGCGCATCGGCGAAGCCTTCCCCGACACGTTCGCCCAGCAGCAGTTGGTATCGGCCGGCGACATCTACCCGGTCTTCCGTGAACTCTTCCAGCGCAGGTTAGCCACATGACCGCCAGAGCACAGAGACGCCAACCTATTTCCACCGGGTCCGAGTGGACGTTCGAACTGATCCAGACCTACGACCGGGAAATCAGCCGCCTGGCCGAGCGTTACGCCCTGGACACCTACCCCAACCAGATCGAGGTCATTACCGCCGAGCAGATGATGGACGCCTACGCCTCGGTCGGCATGCCGCTGGGTTATCACCACTGGTCCTACGGCAAGCAGTTCCTCAGCACGGAGAAGTCCTACAGCCGTGGCCAGATGGGCCTGGCCTACGAGATCGTGATCAACTCCGACCCGTGCATCGCCTACCTGATGGAAGAAAACACCATGTGCATGCAAGCACTGGTGATTGCCCATGCCTGCTACGGCCATAACAGTTTCTTCAAGGGCAACTACCTGTTCCGCACCTGGACCGACGCCAGCTCGATCATCGACTACCTGGTGTTCGCCAAGCAGTACATCGCCCAGTGCGAAGAGCGCCATGGCATCGATGCCGTGGAAGACCTGATCGACTCTTGCCACGCCCTGATGAACTACGGCGTCGACCGCTACAAGCGGCCTTATCCGATTTCCGCCGAAGAGGAGCGGCGGCGGCAGAAGGAACGCGAGGAGCACCTGCAGCGGCAGATCAATGACCTTTGGCGGACCATTCCTAAAAGCGCCGACAAGGGTAACGAGCGAGATGATGCGCGCTTCCCCGCCGAACCGCAGGAAAACATCCTGTATTTCATCGAGAAGAACGCCCCGCTGCTGGAGCCCTGGCAACGTGAAGTGGTGCGCATCGTGCGCAAGATCGCCCAGTATTTCTACCCGCAGCGCCAAACCCAGGTGATGAACGAAGGCTGGGCGACATTCTGGCACTACACGCTGATGAACGACCTGTACGACGAGGGGCTGATCACCGAAGGCTTCATGATGGAGTTCCTGCAGTCGCACACCAGCGTGGTATTCCAGCCCGGCTTCGACAGCCCCTACTACAACGGCATCAACCCCTACGCACTGGGCTTTGCGATGTACACCGACATCCGCCGCATGTGCGAAAACCCGACCGAAGAAGATCGGCGCTGGTTCCCCGACATTGCCGGCAGCGACTGGCTTTCTACCATCAAGTTCGCCATGAGCAGCTTCAAGGACGAGAGCTTCATCCTGCAGTACCTGTCGCCGAAGGTCATTCGAGATCTGAAGCTGTTCAGCATCCTCGATGACGACCAGCGCGACGACCTGTATGTACCTGCCATCCACGACGAGGCCGGCTACCGGACCATTCGCGAACTATTGGCGGCGCAGTACAACCTGGGTAACCGCGAACCGAACGTGCAGATCTGGAGCGTTGACCGCCGCGGCGACCGCTCGCTGACCTTGCGTCACCAGCAACACAACCGCAAACCGCTGGGCGATTCTACCGATGAAGTGCTCAAGCACCTGCACCGCCTGTGGGGCTTCGACATCCACTTGGAGACCGTCCAGGGCGAGCAGGTGATGAAAACCCACCACATGCCACCACGCGGCGAGCACGGCGAAAGCGCCGACTATGGCCGCATGGATCTGGCTGTCATTCACCACCTCTAGTGCAACTTCAAGGCTGCCGACGGGTTATCCTGTCGGCAGTTATGGAGAGCTGCACATGCACATCTACAAAGTCGGCGGCGCCGTGCGCGACCGCCTGCTCGGCCGCCCTGTCAGCGATATCGACTGGCTGGTGGTCGGCGCCACGGTCGAGGAAATGCACGCCAAGGGCTTTCGACCGGTTGGCGCTGATTTCCCGGTGTTCCTGCACCCGAAAACCGGCGAGGAATACGCCCTGGCGCGCACCGAGCGCAAGAGCGGGCGGGGCTACGGCGGCTTCACTTTCCACGCCAGCCCCGATGTGACCCTGGAAGAAGACCTGATCCGTCGTGACCTGACCATCAATGCAATGGCCGAGGACGAGACGGGTACGGTATACGATCCCTATCATGGCCAGGACGATATCGACCAGCGCCTTTTACGCCATGTTTCCCCGGCATTCGCCGAAGATCCATTGCGTGTGCTGCGAGTTGCGCGCTTTGCTGCCCGTTATGCACCGCTGGGTTTCCGGGTTGCCGATGAGACGCTTGAGCTGATGCGTCAGATCAGTGCCTCTGGCGAATTGCAGGCGCTGACCGCCGAGCGCAGCTGGAAGGAAATCGAGCGGGCGCTGATGGAGGCGCAGCCGCAGGTGTTCTTCCAGGTGCTGCATGCTTGTGGGGCCCTGCAGGAGCTGCTGCCAGAGCTAGATGACGCCCCCCAGGCTCTGGCGGCGCTGGAACAGGCGGCAATGCACGAACAGGCCCTGCATGTACGCTGGGCCTGCCTGCTGCAGTCGCTGACACCGGCCGTGATCAAAGCCATCAACCAGCGCCTGAAGGCGCCGCGAGAGTGTCAGGAGCTGGCGTTGCTGACGGGTGAGTGCCTGGAGCTAGGCAACCAGGCGCAGGAACTGCCTGCGGCGATAATCCTGGAGCTTTTGCAGAAGTTCGACGTGTACCGGCGGCCGCAGCGGTTCGAGGACTTCCTGATCGCTTGCGAGATGACAGCACTGGGCGAGGGAAAATCGGGTTATCCACAGGCCGACTACCTGCGAGGAGCAGCGGCGGCGGCGCGGGCAGTGGATGTTAAGCCATTGGTGCAGGCAGGGCTGACCGGCAAGGCCTTGGGTGAAGCGCTCAAAAGTGAGCGGCTGAAAGCCCTCGAAGCTTACAAGCTCGGTTGAACATACCGGCCCCTTCGCGGCTAAAGCCGCTCCCACAGGGACTGCGTGAGCCTGAGCGAGCATGGCCGCGAAGAACTCAACTCAGTGGATGGCACCGGCTACGCCGGTGTTCGCGGGCTCGCCCGCTCCCACAGGAACCGCGCATTTTCTGAGCCTCGCACCAAACCTGTGGGAGCGGCTTTAGCCGCGAAAGGGCCGGAACAGGCTTACGCGGAAGTCAGCTGCAACCCACGCCACTCAAAGGCAACCGGCGCCAGCACCTGATCAATCCGCGCCTCCTGCCACAACTGCGCCATTGTCTTGCCTACCCCCGGATGCACAAGCTCCGGCGCCAGCAGCGACAGTGGCCACAGCACAAAGGCGTTCTTCAGGATCTCGGCCCGAGGCAACACCAGCCCATCGAACGTGCCGTGCAAGTCGTCATACATCAGCACGTCGATATCCAGCGGCAGCCCCTTGCGGTCCGGGGCATAGCGGCCATTGTCGGCCTCGATGAACTTCAACCGGCGGTCCAGTTCGATCAACGGCAACGCAGTCTGCCCAGTCACCACGAAGTTGATGAACGGACCGCTCTTGATCCCCACCGCCTGGCTTTCGAACGCCGGCGAGCAGCGCATGTCGGTCAGGATGCCTGCCAATGCATCGAGCCCGGCGCACAAATGCACCTCGCGATCAATGTTGCTGCCAAGGCCCAGGTAAACCGTGCTCAGAGACATCCGCGCTCGATCTCCACGCCAACACCGCCACGGGCCGCCGGTACCGCACCCGGCTTGGTCAGCTTCAACCGCACCCACGGGATGTGGAATTCTTCCATCAGCGTCGCCACCAGGCGCTCGGCGAAAGTTTCAACCAACTCGAAACGCGCCTGTTCGGCAAACGCCTGGATACGGGCCGACACACTGGCATAATCCAGCGCCAGGTTCAGGTCGTCACCCGCCGCAGCCGGGCGGTTATCCCAGGCAAAGCTCAGGTCCAGGCGCAAGCACTGGCGAATATCCCGCTCCCAGTCATAGGCACCGATGACGGTATCGACTTCCAGGCCTTCGATGAACACTCTGTCCAAGCACTTCTCTCCACAGCACGACAAGGGCGACTGGCGCCGTTAGAATCAAGGCGTCCTCGCCCGGAATAGTTAGCATGTTTTGGTTACTGGCGTTGCTCGCCTACCTGCTCGGCTCGCTGTCCTTCGCCATCGTCCTCAGCCGCCTTACGGGCAGCCCGGACCCGCGTTCCAGCGGTTCAGGCAATGCCGGCGCCACCAATATGCTACGCCTGGCAGGCCGCAAACTGGCGATCCTGACCCTGCTTGGCGACCTGTGCAAGGGCCTGTTGCCGGTATTGCTCGCCCGCGGTGCCGGCCTGGACCTGCAAGCGCAGGCCTGGATTGGCGTGTGCGCAGTGCTGGGCCACCTGTTCCCGCTGTACTTCCGCTTCCAGGGCGGCAAGGGCGTGGCAACCGCCGCCGGCATGCTCATGGCCCTGTACTTCCCGGCCGCGCTGCTGGCCATCGGCGCCTGGCTGCTGACTTTCTACCTCACCCGCACCAGTTCGCTGGCGGCACTGATCGCCACACCACTGACCTTGCCGTTGCTGGCCTGGCGCGAGCCAGAGGCCCTGCTACCGATCACTGTGCTGACGGCGATGATCGTATGGCGCCACCGCAGCAACCTTCGCGACCTGTTCGCAGGCCGCGAACGGCACTTCTAACGCTTAAACCGGCGGCAACTGCTCCATCGGCCAGCGTGCCTGCACGCTGATTGCCAGGTCCTGCTTTTGCCCGGCCAACAACCGCTGGCAGCCGGCATAGGCGATCATCGCGCCGTTGTCGGTGCAGAACTGCGGGCGCGCGTAGTACACGTTGCCCTTGATGCTGCCGAGCATGTCCTCGAGGGACGCACGCAAGGCCTTGTTGGCGCTGACGCCACCAGCAATGACCAGGCGCTTGAGGCCTGCCTGCTTCAACGCCCGCTTGCACTTGATGGTCAAAGTCTCCACCACCGCCTGCTGGAATGCCAGGGACAGGTCGCAACGGGTTTGCTCACTGTCGTCACCGGCATCGCGGCACTGCTGCCAGGTGTTCAGGGCAAAGGTTTTCAGGCCGCTGAAGCTGAACTCCAGGCCCGGGCGGTCGGTCATCGGCCGCGGGAACACGAAGCGGCCAGGCACGCCGCGCTCGGCCAGGCGGGCGATTTCCGGGCCACCGGGGTAGTTCAGGCCGATCAGCTTGGCGGTCTTGTCGAACGCTTCGCCGGCGGCGTCGTCCAGGCTCTCGCCCAGCAGCTCGTACTGGCCGATGCCATCGACCCGCACCAGCTGGGTGTGACCACCGGAAACCAACAAAGCGACGAACGGAAACTCCGGTGGGTTTTCCTCCAGCATGGGTGCCAGCAGGTGGCCTTCCATGTGGTGTACGCCAATCGCCGGGATGTCCCAGGCAAAGGCCAGCGCCTGGGCACAGGAGGCCCCCACCAGCAGGGCACCGACCAGGCCAGGGCCCGCGGTGTAGGCGATGGCGTCGATCTCGGTGGCGACGCAGCCGGCCTCATCCAGCACCTGGCGGATGAGTGGCAGCATGCGCTTGACGTGGTCGCGCGAGGCAAGCTCAGGCACCACACCGCCGAACACGCGGTGCAGGTCGATCTGGCTGAACAGCGCGTCGGCCAACAAACCGCGTTCGCTGTCGTATAATGCGACGCCAGTTTCGTCGCAGGATGTTTCCAATCCCAGTACTAGCATGGGTTCGTCCCTTGTAGGGGCTGAATTCGAAGCCGCGCATGATAGTCCCCGTGTCGGATGCCGACCAGCGGTTTTCGATCAGAGGCTTTGCATTCCGGCTTGCTAAGGGTTAACATCCGCAACCCTTGAAAACCGACGTTCTCCAGCACACCTTTGTTTTGCCAGGAGCACGTCTACCCCGGTAATGAATTAAGGTAGCCCTGGATGCCAGCCGTCAAAGTTAAAGAGAACGAACCCTTCGACGTAGCTCTGCGTCGTTTCAAGCGCTCCTGCGAAAAAGCCGGTGTACTGGCTGAAGTTCGTAGCCGCGAGTTTTACGAGAAGCCGACCGCCGAGCGTAAGCGCAAAGCAGCTGCTGCTGTTAAGCGTCACGCCAAGAAAGTTCAGCGCGAACAGCGCCGCGCCGTTCGTCTGTACTAATACAGACGTTCTACGCAAAGCTTCTGCCCTGCCCGGCTAACCGCCGGGCGATGGCAGTGGTCGCTTCAAACTTGAGCAGCTAGCTCAAGGCCCTGCACAAGCTTCATGCGAACTGCACATGGGCAACCTGCCTGAAACGTCAGAGCTGGTCCTCCTTGTTGTATGACCAGACGTGCACGTCCGACTGACGAGCCCTCAGGGGCTGGCGACGAGCACACATTCCCTCGCACTTTCCCAAGCGGCACTCGCCCCATTCGGCGCGTGAGCGATTAGACTTGCCAGCTGCCAGATGACGAGACTGCCATGGCCGGGCTGATTCCCCAGAGTTTCATTGACGACCTTATCAACCGCCTCGACATCGTCGACGTGGTGAGTTCGCGCGTCCAGCTGAAAAAAACCGGCAAGAACTATTCCGCCTGCTGCCCGTTCCACAAGGAAAAAACCCCTTCCTTCACGGTCAGCCCCGACAAGCAGTTCTACTACTGCTTCGGCTGCGGCGCCGGCGGCAACGCCCTGGGCTTCGTAATGGACCACGACAACCTGGACTTCCCCCAGGCGGTCGAGGAGCTGGCCCGCGCCGCCGGCATGGAAGTACCCCGCGAGCAAGGTCGCCGCGACCACAAGCCGCGCCAGCCAACCGATTCGCCGCTGTACCCGCTGCTGGACGCCGCCTCGGAGTTCTACCGCCAGGCCCTGCGCAGCCACCCGACCCGCAAGGCAGCGGTGGATTACCTCAAGGGCCGCGGCCTGTCCGGGGAAATCGCCCGTGACTTCGGCCTGGGCTTCGCCCCGCCAGGCTGGGATAACCTGCTCAAGCACCTGGGTGCCGACACCCTGCAGCAGAAGGTGATGATCGATGCCGGCCTGTTGATCGAAAACGCCGAAAGCGGCAAGCGCTACGACCGTTTCCGCGACCGGGTGATGTTCCCGATCCGCGACAGCCGCGGACGCATCATCGCCTTTGGTGGCCGAGTGCTCGGCGACGACAAGCCCAAGTATCTGAACTCCCCGGAAACCCCGGTGTTCCACAAGGGCCAGGAACTCTACGGCCTGTACGAGGCACGCAAGCACAACCGCAACCTCGACGAAATCATCGTCGTCGAGGGCTACATGGACGTCATTGCCCTGGCCCAGCAGGGCCTGCGCAACGCCGTGGCCACCCTCGGCACCGCCACCAGCGAAGAGCACCTCAAGCGCCTGTTCCGCGTGGTACCCAGCGTGCTGTTCTGCTTCGACGGTGACCAGGCCGGGCGCAAGGCCGCCTGGCGCGCCCTGGAGTCGACCCTGTCGAACCTGCAGGACGGCCGCCGCGCGCGCTTCCTGTTCCTGCCCGAAGGCGAAGACCCGGACAGCCTGGTGCGCGCCGAAGGCACCGACGCCTTCATGGCCCGCATCAACCAGCACGCCCAGCCGCTGGCCGATTACTTCTTCGAGCAGCTAAGCGTCGAAGCCGACCCGCGCTCGCTGGAAGGCAAGGCGCACATGGCGACCCTTGCCGCACCGCTGATCGAAAAGATCCCCGGCGCCAACCTGCGCCAGCTGATGCGCAACCGCCTTAAGGAAATCACCGGCCTCGACCCGCAGCAGGTCGAGCAACTGGCGCAACACGCCCCGGCCACCAGCAGCGTGCCGGACTACGACCCTGGCTACGACTATGACGCCATGGCCAGCTATACCCCCGATTACGGCGACATGCCGCAGCACGACTTCGCCCCCGTTCATCAGGAACAGGAGTGGAAGCCGAACAAGGGCGCTGGCAAGAAGCAGTGGGGCGACAAACCCTGGGACAAGAACCGCAAGGGTGGCAAGCCATGGCAGCAGCGTGACGAAGCACCACCACGCGTACCGGCCCCGGTCGAGCCGCCCACCCTGGCCGCCCTGCGCACCTTGCTGCACCACCCTCTGCTGGCCGGCAAGGTGGAAGATGCCAGCCACTTCGCCGATGAAGAACACTTGTACAGCCAGCTGCTGGTGGCACTGATCGAAGCCGCGCAGAAAAATCCTGGGCTAAGCTCTATGCAGTTGATCGCACGCTGGCACGGCACCGAACAGGGGCGCCTGCTGCGGGCCTTGGCGGAAAAGGAATGGCTGATCGTGGCCGACAACCTTGAACAACAGTTTTTCGACACTATAACTAGCTTGTCCGCCCGCCAACGCGAGCGCAGCCTGGAACAACTGCTCAGGAAATCACGTCAAAGCGAATTGACCAGCGAGGAAAAAACCCAGCTCCTCGCCCTGCTGAGCCGGAATGTTCCCGCACAAACGCCGACCTCATCTGGCGCGTGAGGCCCATGCTCGGGTATAATCCTCGGCTTGTTTTTTGCCCGCCAAGACCTTCAGTGGATAGGGTGTTATGTCCGGAAAAGCGCAACAGCAGTCTCGTATCAAAGAGTTGATCACCCGCGGTCGTGAGCAGGGCTACCTGACTTACGCGGAGGTCAACGACCACCTGCCTGAGGATATTTCAGATCCGGAACAGGTGGAAGACATCATCCGCATGATCAACGACATGGGGATCAACGTATTCGAGAGTGCTCCGGATGCGGATGCCCTTCTGTTGGCGGAAGCCGACACCGACGAAGCCGCGGCCGAAGAAGCCGCTGCTGCGTTGGCGGCAGTTGAAACCGATATCGGCCGCACGACCGACCCGGTGCGCATGTACATGCGCGAAATGGGCACCGTCGAGCTGCTGACCCGCGAAGGCGAGATCGAAATCGCCAAGCGTATCGAGGAAGGCATCCGTGAAGTCATGGGCGCCATCGCTCACTTCCCGGGCACTGTCGACTACATTCTCAGCGAATATGACCGTGTCACCAGCGAAGGCGGCCGTCTGTCGGACGTTCTCAGCGGTTACATCGATCCTGACGACAATATCGCCGCGCCGACCGAAGAAGTGCCGATCCCGGGCACCAAGGCCGCCGCTGCGAAGGAAGAGTCCGACGACGACGAGGACGAATCCGAAAGCGGTGACGACGAGGAAGAGGCCGAGAGCGGCCCGGACCCGGAAGTCGCCCGTCAGCGTTTCGGCGCGGTCAACGACCAGCTTCAGGCCACCAACAAGGTTCTGAAGAAGAATGGTCGCACCCACCAGGAAAGCATCGACGCCCTGCAGGCCCTGGCCGATTTGTTCATGCCGATCAAGCTGGTACCGAAGCAGTTCGAGGTACTGGTAGAGCGTGTTCGTGACGCCCTGAACCGCCTGCGCCAGCAGGAACGCGCCATCATGCAGCTGTGCGTGCGTGATGCCCGCATGCCGCGTGCCGACTTCCTGCGCATGTTCCCGAGCAACGAAACCGACCAGACCTGGAGCGGTGACCTGGCCAAGCGCAACACCAAATGGGCTGCCGCCCTGGGTGAAAAGGACGCTGCCATCGTCGCTTGCCAGCAGAAGCTGATCGACCTTGAGACCGAAACCGGCCTGACCGTTGCCGAGATCAAGGAAATCAACCGTCGCATGTCGATCGGTGAAGCCAAGGCCCGCCGCGCCAAGAAAGAAATGGTCGAGGCGAACCTGCGTCTGGTGATCTCCATCGCCAAGAAGTACACCAACCGTGGCTTGCAATTCCTCGACCTGATCCAGGAAGGCAACATCGGCTTGATGAAAGCGGTGGACAAGTTCGAATACCGTCGCGGCTACAAGTTCTCGACCTATGCCACCTGGTGGATCCGCCAGGCGATCACCCGTTCGATCGCCGACCAGGCGCGCACCATCCGTATTCCGGTGCACATGATCGAGACGATCAACAAGCTCAACCGTATTTCCCGCCAGATGCTGCAGGAAATGGGTCGCGAACCGACCCCGGAAGAGCTGGGCGAGCGCATGGAAATGCCTGAGGACAAGATCCGTAAGGTACTGAAGATCGCCAAAGAGCCGATCTCCATGGAAACCCCGATCGGTGACGACGAAGATTCGCACCTGGGCGACTTCATCGAGGACTCGACCATGCAGTCCCCGATTGACGTGGCCACGGTCGAAAGCCTCAAGGAAGCCACTCGTGACGTGCTCTCGGGCCTGACCGCACGCGAAGCCAAGGTGCTGCGTATGCGCTTCGGTATCGACATGAACACCGACCACACCCTCGAAGAGGTGGGCAAGCAGTTCGACGTGACCCGCGAGCGGATCCGTCAGATCGAAGCGAAGGCGTTGCGCAAACTGCGCCACCCGACTCGCAGCGAGCATCTGCGCTCCTTCCTCGACGAGTGATGACAAAACCCCGGCCTAGGCCGGGGTTTTTCTTTTCCGGCCCTGCGCGATCCCTGTGGGAGCCGGCTTGCCGACGATGGGCTGCGCAGCAGCCCCATTTCCTCATTACCTCCCCCTTCCGACAGCCAGAACACAAAGCCCGTCCTTCCACCGCACACCTACAGCAATGCCCGTCTACACTCGACTTCATACCACTTGAATGTGAGGCCGCTATGCCGCTGATGCCGGCCATCCTGTTGCTGCTCCTGATTTTGTGGAACACAGCGGCCGGCGCCCTGACCCTGACAGACGAGGAGAAAGCCTGGTTGGCTGCCCACCCGCAGCTAAGCCTGGGTGTAGACGCCTCTTGGCCACCGTTCGAGTTTCGCGACCAGGAGGGCCGGTACCAGGGATTGGCCGCCGATTACATCGCCACGATCCAGCAACGCCTGGGCGTGACGCTCAAACCGGTCGAACCCAGCAGCTGGACCGAGGTACTGGCGCAAGCACGCGAAAGCCGCATCGACCTGCTGCCCGGCATCATGTCCACCCCCGAACGCCAAGGCTACCTGGCCTTCACCCGGCCGTACCTCGACTTCCCCATCGTAATCCTCGCCCATAAAGGCGGTGCACAGCCGCGCAACCTAGACGACCTTTACGGCCTGAAGATCGCCGTGGTCGAAAACTACGCCCCGCACGAACTGCTGCGCACCCACCACCCAGACCTCAACCTGGTGGCTCTACCTAACGTCAGCTCCACCCTGCAGGCCCTGGCCACCGACGAAGTGGACGCCGTGGTCGGTGACCTCGCTTCAAGCATCTGGAGCCTGCGCCAGCTCAAGCTCGACGGCCTCTACGTCAGCGGCGAAACGCCCTACCGCTACCAACTGGCCATGGCCGCCCCGCGCGACAAGAAAGTACTGGTCGGCATACTCGACAAAGTGATAGCCGACATGAGCAGCAGCGAAGTCAGCCAGATCCAGCAACGCTGGGTGGGCAATGTGGTCGACCAACGGATGTTCTGGTCGGACCTGCTGGTGTATGGCCTGCCCACGGTGCTGGTATTGATGGCCGTGCTGGCAGCGGTCATCCGCATCAACCGCCGGCTCAGTTCGGAAATTTCACGGCGCATCGCCCTGGAGCAGGAACTGCGCAGCAGCGAGTACCACTATCGCAGCCTGGTCGAGAGCCTGTCCGCCATAGCCTGGGAGGCCGACGCCAACGACTTCACCTACAGCTACGTCTCGCCCCACGCAGAAGGCTTGCTCGGCTACCCATTGGCCGACTGGCTCAAACCTGGCTTCTGGCGCAGCATCCTGCACCCGGAGGATGCCCTCTGGGCCCAGGCCTACTGCGACAGCGAGACTGCCGCCGGCCGCGACCACAGCCTCGACTACCGGGTGATCAGAGCCGATGGCCAGCCACTGTGGGTACGCAACATCGTCAGCATGATCGAGCATGGCCACCAGCCGGTGATGCGTGGCCTGATGATCGACATTAGCGAGACCAAGCGCACCGAGGACGCCCTGCGCCTGTCCGAACAGAAGTTCGCCTCGGTGTTCCAGCAGTGCCCCGACATCCTGCTGATCGCCCGCCACAGCGACGGCTGCCTGCTGGAGGTGAACGAGGCCTTCGAAGAGCAGATCGGCCTCACCCCGAACCAGGTAATTGGCCGCACCGCCACCGAACTCAACCTGTGGGGCGTCGAAGGCGACGGCCCGCGGCTGCTCGAACGCCTGCACCAAGGCGGTATCCGCAACCTGGAAATGAGCTTCCGCCGCAGCAACGGCCAACTCTTCACCGGCCTGACCTCGGCCGAAACCTTTGAACTCGACGGCAACCTCGCGTTCGTGGTGGCGGTACGCGATATCAGCCAGCTCAAGGAAACCCAGGAGCAGCTACAAACCTCGGAAGAGAAATTCGCCAAGGCCTTCCATGCCTCGCCCGATGGCCTGCTGCTGTCACGCCAGAGCGACGGTTTGCTGCTCGAAGTGAACGAAGGCTTCTGCCGCCTGACCGGCTATGACCTCAGCCCGACCATCGACCAGACCTCGCTGGACCTGGGCATCTGGGTCGACCTCAACGAGCGCAAGCGTCTGGTCCAACAGCTAAACCGCGACGGCTTCGTACGCGACTTCACGTGCCACCTGCGCCGCAGCGACGGGCAGATTCGCCTCTGCGAACTCTCTGCACGGCCGCTGCCGATTGCTGGCGACGACTGCATACTGACCATCGCCCGCGACATCACCGAGCGCCATCTGATGCAGGAAAAGCTGCAGCTGGCCGCCACCGTGTTCGAGAACACCGCCGAAGGCGTGCTGATCACCGACATCGACCAGCACATTAGTGCCGTAAACCGCGCCTTCAGCGAAATCACCGGTTACAGTGAGATCGAAGCCCTCGGCCAGACCCCACGCCTGCTCGCCTCCGGCCAGCACGACAGTGCGTTCTATGCCGCCATGTGGCACCAGCTGACCGATGAAGGCCATTGGCAAGGCGAGATCTACAACAAGCGCAAGAACGGCGAACTGTACCCCGGCTGGCTGACCATCAGCGCCGTGCGCAACAGCGAGCGCGAGATTACCCACTTCGTCGCTGTGTTCGCCGACATCTCCAGCCTCAAGCACGCCCAGGCCAAGCTTGACTACCAGGCCCACCACGATCCACTGACCGGCCTGCCCAACCGTGCCCTGTTCGAGAACCGCCTGCAGGCCGCGCTCACCTGCGCGCAGGTCTCCAACCGCAAGGGCGCGGTGCTGTTCCTTGACCTCGACCGTTTCAAGCACATCAACGACAGCCTCGGCCACCCAGTCGGCGATCTGCTGCTCAAGGGCATCGCCCAACGCTTGAAGGAGCAGGTGCGTGATGTCGACACCGTGGCCCGCCTGGGTGGCGATGAGTTCATCATCCTGCTGCCCGGCCTGCACAAACCCAGTGACGCCAGCGCCATCGCCAACAAGCTGCTGACCTGCTTCAACGCGCCGTTCCAGGCTGGCGAGCATGAGTTCTTCACAAGCGCCAGCATCGGCATCAGCCTTTATCCACAGGACGGCACCGACGTTGCCACACTGATTCGCAACGCCGACGCCGCCATGTACCGCTCCAAGGCCAAGGGCCGTAACCGCGTCGAAGCCTACACCCTCGACCTCACCGCCCAGGCCAGCGAACGCATCGCCCTGGAGCACGAACTGCGCCGCGCCATCGAACGCAACGAACTGAGCCTGTGCTTCCAGCCCAAGCTCAGCCTCAAGACACAGAGCCTGGTCGGTGCCGAAGCGCTGATACGCTGGAGCCACCCGACCTTTGGTGAAGTGCCGCCAGAGCACTTCATTCACCTGGCGGAAGAGAACGGCACCATCCTCCAGATCGGTGACTGGGTACTGGAGCAGGCCTGCCGGCAGATGCAGGCGTGGAAGATGCACTACGAACCCTTCGGCCCGTTGTCGATAAACCTCGCCGGCGCCCAGCTGCGCCATCCCCATCTTGCCAGGCGCATCGAACAGTTGCTGAAGCACTACCAGCTCACAGCCGGTGACCTGCAGCTGGAAATCACCGAAAACTTCATCATGAGCCAGGCAGAGGAAGCCTTGGCCGTGTTGTACCAGCTGAAGAAACTGGGCGTGCAACTGGCCATCGACGATTTCGGCACCGGTTATTCATCGCTGAGCTACCTCAAGCGCCTCCCGCTGGACATTCTCAAGATCGACAAGTCGTTCATCCGCGGGCTGCCCGACGACCCTCATGACGCCGCCATCGCCCGCGCCATCATCGCCTTGGGCCGCAGCATGCAGCTGACCATCATTGCCGAGGGCGTGGAAAACCAGGCCCAGCAACGGTTCCTGGCGGCGGAAGGCTGTGAGCAGATCCAGGGCTACATCGTCAGCCTGCCCCTGCCCCCGGACGAGTTCGCGGCGACGTTTCTTCGCATAGCACTATCGGATCTTTCAGATGGCACAGGTGCGAAACCCTCGTTATAATCCGGCCACTTACTGAGGGCCTATAGCTCAGTCGGTTAGAGCAGAGGACTCATAATCCTTTGGTCCACGGTTCGAGTCCGTGTGGGCCCACCAGATAATCAAAGGCTTACGTTGCAGAACGTAGGCCTTTGTCTTTTCGGGGACTGCAGTCATGTTCTCCTGACTAGGGCAACTCCTCTTGCTGGGCTATCCAGCTGTGTATGTACTGAAGAACCCGTGTCGCACCTTCGGCAGTTTCCACCAGCTCTATCGGCCGCTCACCACTGAGGAACTGATTGGGCTGCTCCATCCACTTGAACGCTGCCGCCCTGCTTCCGCGTACAGGGATGGCCAAATCCAGAATTTCCTGCAGCAGTTCAGGTTGCCCATACCAGGACTCCGGCTTGATGGTTGGTTTCCTCCCTGGAATCACTCTCGGTAGCTGACAGGCCGCAAGCTCGCCTGAATTGATGTGCTCTCGCTTCCAGTGCGCAAACTTGATCAGGTCGGTATTCGCCGAGCGGTTTTGCCCGGACGTCGGCACAACCACGCCAATCTGCACATCTGTGTGAGCACGAATCATCTGAAGTGCAGGAGCGATGTCAGTATCGTTGGTAACGATGACGGCATGGTCAACCTGCCCCGTGATCGAATCATGATAAGCCTGGAGGGCCAGATTCACGTCGCTCTGTTTCTCCTCCACCTTCCAGGCCTGGATTTCCTGGCACTCACGCGGAGCCTTGTCCGGATCTTCAGGGTCGACGATCTTCACCTTCATTTTATTGACGGCGTAATAACCTTCGATGAGCTCTATTCGACCGTCATGCAGCTTTCGCAAAGCGGTGTGGTAGCGAGCTTGTGACGATACCGAATCGCCGGCACGGGCGACCGATTCAATGATCTTTGCCGTGAAATATTTGATCGAGGGGGATTCCAGGAGCCGCGATGCCCTGATCTGGCCATGGCTGTCCGTGACCAGTATGGAAGGCTAGATGTGCTTTTCAAAGAGAGGCAACAGGTCGAGCCATTTGTACGGTGTGCCGCGCAAGCAGCCGTAGTAGAAGTTGTAGCCGTCGATATAGATACGAGTGCGCAGAGGCTCAGAATCAAGCTTTCTCTGCATTTTTTGCACTCCAGAAACGAAAAAACCGGCTTAAGCCGGCTTTTTCCCCCTCCAACCAGATGGTCATGCCACGCCGGTCGTGAGGGTTAGTTGTTGTCGGCAGTATTGCGCAATGAGGGAGCTGATGCAAGGTGGTAGGCTGGCATCCTCGTCCTCCGAAACACAACGTTCGTGAGAGGGCCATTCTCTGCTCAGGCATGGCTATCTAAACAGCTATAAATCGTTAGATTTTGTGAGCTCCTATTCCACCCTAGACCGCACCTCGACCTGCCGGACCAATCGAGCAGTTCTGTCATTGCGCCCGATGCTTACATGCCGGCGCAGCAGCTGTAGGAGCGGCCTTGTGTCGCGAAGCGGCCCCGGGATTGCAGCACTGATGCAAAGCATGGACAACTGTCTACCCTTGCCCTGCTTACCGCAGGCTAGCTAGGCTAGCGGGTCAACCGTAGAGACTCGCCATGTCGGATTCCCGCTCCATCACGCTGGATGAAATCGATCGCCAGCTGATCGCCCTGTTGCAGATAAACGCCCGCGAAAGCGTAGCCACCCTCGCCCGCCAGCTGGGCATCGCTCGTACTACCGTCAACTCGCGTCTGGAGCGGCTGGAGAAGAACAAGGTCATCTCCGGCTATGGCGTGCGCCTGGGCCAGCGGGTGATGGGTGGTGGGCTGCAGGCATATGTGGGGATCAAGGTGCAGCCGCGCTCGGGCAAGGAGGTGGTGCGGCGCCTGAGTGCCATGGGCCAGGTGCAACAGCTGTGCGCAGTGAGCGGCGAGTTCGATTATGTGGCCTGGCTGCGTACGGATTCGCCCGAGCAACTGGACCAGTTGCTCGACCAGATCGGCAGTGTCGACGGGGTGGAGAAGACCACCACGTCGATCATTCTCAGCAGCAAGGTGGACCGCGGGCAGCCGTTCTGAACCTGGCTGGCGGTCAGGCCTCCTGGCCGTCGAGCAGGCCTTCCAGAATCGCCGAAAGGCTTTCGGCGGAATGCTGCATCGACCAGACGATGTCACGGCTACGCTCGGGGGCGTGATGCTGGGCGTAGTCGGTGGCGATCTGATTGAGGCCACGGGCCAGCAGGCAGGCGTGGACCAAGGCGTCTGCAGCGTCGATGCCGGGGCGTATGGCGAATAATGGCGGATGGCTGGATTCGCAGTTGCAGAAGGTTTTTTCTGCGGTGGGTTTCAGTTTTTCGGGTTGGTCGGGTAAGCGGTTGGTCATGGTATAGCCTCCAAATCACAAGGGTGATCGGCGGCCAATCGCATCCTTCTCACGGGAATTGGGTGGCAGCCATGCACGAGGTGAGAACCGGCGAACTTGGAGGCGCGTCCCGGCCAGGCAAAGCCTGCCCGCGCACAGCTGCCATAGCAGTGCGCCTCCAGAACGGTCCGCGGGTTCTCACGCCCGATCGCCGAATTTCCGGCGACCCAGTGAAGTTAACGATGAAGCGATTCCCGCGATGCCAGACCAAGGCGATAGGGGGCGTAGGGTAATTCGTTATTTCCCGGCATGGGTGTAGGCACTGTCTGATCGACCGCATGGCAAGGGCAACACAGCCCCCCTGTGGGAGCGGGTTTACCCGCGAATGCGTCGGTAGATTGACTGCAGCATTCGCGGGTAAACCCGCTCCTACATAGACCAGTTCAACTCTCGATTACTCAATCGCGCTTTTCGTCATAATACCTATGAATACCTTCATTTCGACGACACAAGCTACATTCAGACAACAATCTGCACCTTAATAACGAACACCCCACTCCCTAAAATGGCCTCCAGGCATCTCCTATACTCAGGCTCCGCCCGCTGCGCAGCCTCTCTGGCAAGGTCACTTCATGAACAAGAAAAACCGCCACCCCGCCGATGGTAAAAAACCCGTCACCATCTTCGGCCCGGATTTCCCCTTCGCCTTCGACGACTGGCTGGAACATCCCGCAGGCCTGGGCAGCATCCCGGCCGAGCGCCATGGTGAGGAAGTGGCAATCGTGGGCGCCGGTATCGCCGGCCTGGTGGCGGCCTACGAGCTGATGAAGCTGGGCCTCAAGCCGGTGGTGTACGAAGCATCCAAGCTGGGTGGCCGGCTGCGCTCGCAAACCTTCAACGGCACCGACGGGATCATCGCCGAACTGGGTGGCATGCGCTTCCCGGTGTCGTCTACTGCCTTCTACCACTACGTGGACAAGCTGGGCCTGGAGACCAAACCGTTCCCCAACCCGCTGACCCCGGCCTCGGGCAGCACCGTGATCGACCTGGAAGGCCAGACCTACTACGCCGAAAAACCCACCGACCTGCCCAAGCTGTTCCACGAAGTGGCCGATGCCTGGGCCGACGCGCTGGAAAGCGGTGCCCGGTTCGCCGACATCCAGCAGGCCATCCGCGACCGGGACGTACCGCGCCTGAAAGAGCTGTGGAACAAGCTGGTACCGCTGTGGGACGACCGCACGTTCTACGACTTCGTCGCCACCTCGCGCTCGTTCGCCCAGCTGAGCTTCCAGCACCGCGAAGTGTTCGGCCAGGTCGGCTTCGGCACCGGCGGCTGGGACTCGGACTTCCCCAACTCGATGCTGGAAATCTTCCGCGTGGTGATGACCAACTGCGACGACCACCAACACCTGGTGGTCGGCGGTGTGGAGCAGGTACCGCAAGGTATCTGGCGCCATGTACCGGAGCGCTGCGTGCATTGGCCGGAAGGCACCAGCCTGAGCGGGCTGCATGGCGGCGCACCGCGTACCGGGGTCAAGCGCATCGCTCGCGCTGCCGATGGCCGCCTGGCGGTCACCGACAACTGGGGCGACACCCGTCACTACAGTGCCGTGCTCGCCACCTGCCAGACCTGGCTGCTGACCACCCAGATCGACTGCGAGGAATCGCTGTTCTCGCAGAAGATGTGGATGGCCCTGGACCGCACCCGCTACATGCAGTCGTCGAAGACCTTCGTCATGGTCGACCGGCCGTTCTGGAAGGACAAAGACCCGGAAACCGGCCGCGACCTGATGAGCATGACCCTCACCGATCGCCTCACCCGCGGCACTTACCTGTTCGACAACGGTAACGACAAGCCGGGGGTGATCTGCCTTTCGTACTCGTGGATGAGCGATGCGCTGAAGATGCTGCCGCACCCGGTGGAAAAACGCGTGCAACTGGCCCTGGACGCACTGAAGAAGATCTACCCGAAGACCGACATCGCCGGGCACATCATCGGCGACCCGATTACCGTTTCCTGGGAGGCCGACCCGCACTTCCTCGGCGCCTTCAAGGGCGCGCTGCCTGGGCACTACCGCTACAACCAGCGCATGTACGCGCACTTCATGCAGCAGGACATGCCTGCCGAACAGCGCGGCATGTTCATCGCCGGTGACGACGTGTCGTGGACGCCGGCCTGGGTGGAAGGCGCGGTACAGACATCGCTGAATGCGGTGTGGGGTATCATGAATCACTTCGGTGGCCGCACCCACCCGGACAACCCCGGCCCAGGCGACGTGTTCGACGAAATCGGCCCGATCGCCCTGCCGGACTGAGACAAGGAGGCAGCATGCGCATCGCTCTGTTCCAGGGCGCACCCAAGCCACTGGACGTGCCCGGCAACCTGCAACGGTTGCGCCACCAGGCGCAACTGGCGGCCGAACGCGGCGCCAGTTTGCTGGTGTGCCCGGAGATGTTCCTGACCGGCTACAACATCGGCCTGGCCCAGGTCGAGCGCCTGGCCGAGGCCGCCGATGGCCCGACGGCCATGGAGGTGGTGGAAATCGCCCAGGCGCACCGCATCGCCATCGTCTACGGGTATCCGGAGCGTGGCGATGATGGCGCGATCTACAACAGCGTGCAGTTGATCGATGGTCACGGCCGCAGCCTGAGCAACTATCGCAAGACCCACCTGTTCGGCGAGCTGGACCGCTCGATGTTCAGCGCAGGTGCCGATCACTTCCCGGTGGTGGAGCTGGATGGCTGGAAGGTCGGCCTGCTGATCTGCTACGACATCGAGTTCCCGGAGAATGCCCGGCGCCTGGCGCTGGACGGTGCCGAGCTGATCCTGGTGCCGACGGCGAACATGTCGCCGTACGACTTCATCTGCCAGGTGACCGTGAGGGCGCGGGCGCAGGAGAACCAGTGCTACCTGGTGTATGCCAACTACTGCGGCTCGGAAGGCGAGATCCAGTATTGCGGGCAGAGCAGCATCATCGGCCCGGATGGCAGCCTGCTGGCCATGGCCGGGCGGGACGAATGCCAGTTGCTGGCGGAGCTGGAGCATGAGCGGGTGGTGCAGGGGCGGGCGGCGTTTCCTTACCTGAGCGATCTGCGCCAGGAGCTGCACCTGCGTAAAGGCTGACAGGGGCCGCTGGGCGGCCCATTCGCGGGTAAACCCGCTCCCACAGGGTAAATCACAGGCCTGAAAGCTATGCCGTGCCTGTGGGAGCGGGTTTACCCGCGAAGAGGCCGGCCCTGCAAACAAATGGGTTAGCATGAACACCTGCCCCGGAGTTTCCATGCCTGACGCCACCCGCCACCTCACCCTCGCCAACGGCCTGCAGCTGACCCTGCGCCACGCCCCGCGCCTGAAGCGCTCGGCCGCGGCCCTGCGGGTGCACGCGGGTAGCCACGACACGCCGACCAAATGGCCCGGCCTGGCCCACTTCCTGGAGCACCTGTTCTTCCTCGGCACCTCGCGCTTCCCTCTCGACGACGGCCTAATGCGCTATGTGCAGGCCCTCGGCGGCCAGGTCAATGCCAGCACCCGCGAACGCACCACCGACTTCTTCTTCGAGGTCCCGCCCAGCGCCCTGGCCGGGGGGCTGGAGCGCCTGTGCCAGATGTTGGCCGAACCAGACCTGGGCATCGAGCGCCAACGCCGCGAACGCGAAGTAATCCATGCCGAGTTCATTGCCTGGTCGCGCAACCCTCAGGCCCAGCAGCAGTTCGCCTTGCTGCAATCGGCAGCGCCCGGCCATCCATTGGGCGCTTTTCATGCCGGTAACCGGCATACCCTGGCCTTGCAGGACCCTGCCTTCCAGCAAGCGCTCGGTGGCTTTCACCAGCGCTTCTACCAAGGCGGCCAGGTCACCCTGAGCCTGTGCGGCCCGCAATCGCTGGATGAACTGGAATTGCTGGGCCGGCAGCATGCCAAGCTGTTCGCAACAGGTGAACGGGTGCCACAAGCTCTGCCACCGCCTTTATCGACGTCCGATACGCACCTGCTGTTCAGCCACGAAAACCTGCCGGCAGGTGCCGAGCAGGCCCTTGAGTTGCTGATCGCCTGCCTCGGCGATAGCCGCCCGGGCACCTGGCTGCATGCGCTTCGCCAGCGTGGCTGGCTGCAAGGTTTCAAGGCCGAGGCGCTGTATGCCTTCGCCGGGCAGTTGCTGTGGCACATTGACCTGAAGCTGAGCGAGGACGCCTGCCCAGAGGAAGCCGATGCCCTGTTGCAGGGCTGGTTCGGCTTCATCCGCCAGGCCGCCCCTGAGCAATTGAGTGCCGAATTCGAGCTGCTGCAGCAAAGCCGCGAACGCAGTGCCAGTGCGCTTGAGCTGGCCCGCCGGGACAGCGCCGGCCAGCCGTTCAGCGGTTTGGACACACAAGGCTTGCAGGCGCTCCGTGCCCTGCTGGAAGGCCTGCCGGGCCGCGCACATGGGCATTGGCAACTGCCCGCAGTCGACCCCTTGCTCCTGGCCGACTTGCCTGATGCCAGGCCGCACCCGCTGCCAGCGGCACTGAAAGTCAGCGACCAGCTGCCTGGTGCTCGTCAGTACGCGGCGCTGTACCTGCGCTGGCATGTCCCTTCGCCGTTGCGCCAGCGCCTGCATGCGCTGCTCGAACGCGCCTTGCACCCCCTGCAGGAGCGCTGCGAGCGCGTATCGGTGCAGTTGCAGTTCAGTGCCGCTGGCGAATACTGGCAACTTCGCTGCGCCGGGCTGCCGGCAGCGGTACTGCGCACTGTGGACCAAGCCTTGGCGCTGATGCGCAAGCCCCCGGCAGGCAGCTGGCTGCCCAGTTCGACGCAGCCTCCGGCACTGATTCCCATCCGGGCCCTGCTCAAGCAGCTGCCCGACGCCGTGCTGGGCGCCACGCCTGCACCTGCTGCGGCCTGCACCCTGGCACAGACGCATCTCGACAAACTGTGGCAGCAAGCACGCTGGTACGGCCTGGCTGCCGGCTTCGACGATGGCGCCCTGAACGCATTGGGCACCGTGCTGCAGCACTGCCCTGGGCAAGGCTCAGCGCCTGGCCCTCTGCCCGCCTGGGCCAACCACCGTTGGCAACATGCCGAAGTACCCGGCAGTGAGCATGCCCTGCTGCTGTTCTGCCCACTGCCAGCGGCCATGGAAGCCGCTGGCCGCCTGCTCGCGCAGTTGCTGCAAGGGCCGGTTTACCAACGGCTACGGGTAGAACTGCAACTCGGCTATGCGGTATTCAGTACCTTTCGTCAGGTAGAGGGTGTCGGCGGCCTGCTGTTCGGGGTCCAGTCGCCTCATGCCAGCCAGGTACAGATCCTCGACCACCTGCTCACCTTGCTGCGCCAGGGCGTTACCCTGGCCCCTGCCGCTCGTCAGGCCCTGGCCGGGCAATTCGATGAACCGGCGATGGGCAACGCCGAAGTCGCCGAATGGGCGTGGCAGACATTCCTGGCCACACAACCCGGCAGGCTGGATGCGCTGTGCAGGTCTATCCTGAAAACGCGGCAGACGGATCTGGACCAGTTGCTGAACCACTTGCTCGATAAAGATTCCACTTGGCTATGCCTTGCCAACGCAGTCGCACCAGATACTTCCTGGCTGGGTACAAACCCATGATTGTTACGAAAACCGCAACGGAGTTTTCGAATAATTAACCTTTCGGTACAAATTTTTCTTGTAAGATAGCGCAATCCCAACCTTGGGAACCTCCAGCCAATGGCGGTACCCAAGTAGTAGCTGACAAACCCACCCCCTCATCCGGAAGGAGTAATTCCATGTGGACCAAACCTGCATACACTGATCTGCGCATCGGCTTCGAAGTCACCATGTACTTCGCCAACCGCTAAGCCCGGCTTACGGTTCAACGCCTCGGCCTGCCGGGGCGTTTTCGTTTTTTCGCTACGGTTTCTGCAGAGAGAGTGGCCATGTACATCCAGGTTCTCGGTTCCGCCGCCGGCGGCGGGTTCCCACAGTGGAACTGCAACTGCGTCAACTGCAAGGGCTTGCGTGACGGCACCCTGCGAGCCACGCCACGCACCCAGTCGTCCATCGCCTTGTCCGACGACGGCGTGCACTGGGTGCTGTGCAATGCCTCGCCCGATATTCGTGCCCAGCTCCAGGCCTTTGCGCCGATGCAGCCGGCCCGCGCCCTGCGCGACACCGGCATCAACGCCATCATCCTGCTGGACAGCCAGATCGACCACACCACCGGCCTGCTCAGCCTGCGCGAAGGCTGCCCGCACCAGGTGTGGTGCACCGACATGGTCCACCAGGACCTGACCACGGGCTTTCCGCTGTTCAACATGCTCAGCCACTGGAACGGCGGCCTGCAGTGGAACCGCATCGAGCTGGAAGGCAGCTTCGTCATCGACGCCTGCCCCAACCTGCGCTTCACCCCGTTCCCCCTGCGCAGCGCCGCGCCGCCCTACTCGCCGCACCGCTTCGACCCGCACCCGGGCGACAACCTTGGCCTGCTGGTCGAGGACACCCGCACCGGCGGCAAGCTGTTCTACGCCCCGGGCCTGGGCCAGGTGGACGACAAGCTGCTGACGATGATGCACGGCGCCGACTGCCTGCTGGTCGACGGCACCCTGTGGGAAGATGATGAAATGCAGCGCCGTGGCGTGGGCACCCGCACCGGCCGCGAGATGGGCCACCTGGCGCAGAACGGCCCAGGCGGCATGCTGGAGGTGCTGGATGGCTTCCCGCGCCAGCGCAAGGTACTTATCCACATCAACAACACCAACCCGATTCTCGACGAAGACTCGCCCGAGCGTGCTGAAGTGCTGCGCCGGGGTGTGGAAGTGGCCTTCGATGGCATGAGTATCGAGTTGTAACAGCCAGATCGCACAAGCAACACAGGCCCTGTGGGAGCGGGTTCACCCGCGAAGAATCCCACACAGTGTATGGCACCGGCTTCGCCGGTGTTCGCGGGTAAACCCGCTCCCACAGGGATCGCGCCGAGACTCAGCTATACAGGAGCCAGCCGAATGAGCGACGCACTGCCAATGTCCCCTGCCGAATTCGAGCAGGCCCTGCGCGCCAAGGGCGCCTACTACCACATCCATCACCCGTACCACGTGGCGATGTACCAGGGTCGCGCCACCCGCGAACAGATCCAGGGCTGGGTAGCCAACCGCTTCTACTACCAAGTCAACATCCCGATGAAGGATGCCGCGATTCTGGCCAACTGCCCGGACCGCGAAGTACGCCGCGAGTGGATCCAGCGCCTGCTCGACCACGATGGCGCGCCCGGCGAGGACGGTGGCATCGAAGCCTGGTTGCGCCTGGGCCAGGCCGTGGGCCTGGACCCTGACCAGCTGCGCTCCCAGGAACTGGTACTGCCCGGTGTGCGCTTTGCCGTGGACGCCTACGTCAACTTCGCCCGCCGGGCCAGTTGGCAGGAAGCGGCCAGCAGCTCGCTGACCGAGCTGTTCGCCCCGCAGATCCACCAGTCGCGCCTGGACAGCTGGCCGCAGCACTACCCGTGGATCGACCCGGCCGGCTATGAATACTTCCGCACCCGCCTGGGCCAGGCCCGGCGTGACGTGGAGCACGGCCTGGCGATTACCTTGCAGCACTACACCACCCGCGCGGGCCAGGAGCGTATGCTGGAGATACTGCAGTTCAAGCTGGATATTCTCTGGAGCATGCTCGACGCCATGAGCATGGCTTACGAGCTGAACCGCCCGCCCTATCACTCCGTCACCCAGGAACGGGTGTGGCACAAAGGGATCCCCCTATGAGTTTCGACCGTAATCAAGTGCCAGCCTGGCGCCCCGGCTACCGCTTCCAGTACGAGCCGGCGCAAAAGGGCCATGTGCTGCTGTACCCAGAGGGCATGATCAAGCTCAACGACAGCGCAGCCCTGATTGGTGGCCTGATCGACGGCCAACGCGACGTTGCCGCGATCATCAGCGAACTCGAACAACAGTTCCCCGGTGTCCCGGAAGTGGCCGATGACATCGAGCAGTTCATGGAGGTGGCCCGTGCCGAACACTGGATCGTCCTCGCCTGAGTTACCGCCCACGCCCGCAGTCGGCCTGCCGCTGTGGCTGCTGGCCGAGCTGACCTACCGCTGCCCGCTGCAGTGCCCGTACTGCTCAAACCCACTGGACTTCGCAGCCCAGGGCCAGGAGCTGAGCACCGAGCAGTGGTTCAAGGTGATGGCCGAAGCCCGGGAAATGGGTGCCGCGCAAATCGGTTTCTCCGGCGGAGAACCGCTGGTACGTCAGGACCTCGCCGAACTGATCGGCGAGGCCCGCCGGCTGGGCTACTACACCAACCTGATCACCTCGGGCATCGGCCTGACCGAGGCGCGCATCGCCGACTTCAAGAAGGCCGGCCTGGACCATATCCAGATCAGCTTCCAGGCCAGCGACGAGCAGGTCAACAACCTGCTGGCCGGCTCGAAGAAGGCCTTTGCGCAAAAGCTGGAAATGGCCCGTGCGGTGAAGGCCCATGGCTACCCGATGGTGCTCAACTTCGTCACCCACCGGCACAACATCGACAAGATCGACCGCATCATCGAGCTGTGCATCGCCCTGGAGGCCGACTTCGTCGAGCTTGCCACCTGCCAGTTCTACGGCTGGGCCCACCTTAACCGGCTGGGCTTGCTGCCGACCCGCGCGCAGCTGGAACGGGCCGAACGCATCACCAACGAGTACCGGGACAAGCTCAAGGCCGAGGGCAACCCGTGCAAGCTGATCTTCGTCACCCCGGACTACTACGAGGAGCGCCCCAAGGCCTGCATGAATGGCTGGGGCAGCCTGTTCCTCACCATCACCCCGGACGGCACCGCCCTGCCCTGCCACGGCGCGCGCCAGCTGCCGGTGCAGTTCCCCAACGTGCGCGACCACGACCTGCACCACATCTGGTACGACTCGTTCGGCTTCAACCGCTTCCGTGGCTATGAGTGGATGCCCGAACCCTGCCGTTCCTGCGACGAGAAGGAAAAGGACTTCGGCGGCTGCCGCTGCCAGGCCTTCATGCTCACCGGCGATGCCAGCAACGCCGACCCGGTGTGCGCCAAGTCGGCCGACCACGGCATCATCCTCAAGGCCCGCGAGGAGGCGGAAAGCGCCCAGCTCACCATTGAAGAGATGACCTTCCGCAATGAACGAAACTCCCGTGTCATCGTCCGCGGCTGAGTTCAGCGCGGCCCAGGCAGTTGCCGCCGGCACCGACTTCGCCGAACTCAAGGTCAGCGCCGCGGGGCTGTTCTGGAACGAGTTTCGCCCGGCCGATGGTGCCTGTCGCATCTGGCACTGGCAGCACCAGCAGGCCCGCTGCCTGACACCTGATGGCTTCAGCGTACGTAGCCGGGTGTACGAATACGGCGGTGGCAGTTTTTGCCTGGGTGGTGATGGGCTGCTGTTCGTCAATGAAAAGGACCAGCAGGTCTATACCCAGGCCCTGGAAGGCGCGGTACCGCGCGCCCTGACTGATGATGCCAGCTGCCGCTACGGCGATGTGCAGTGGCACGACGGCCTGGTGCTGGCGGTCGAGGAGCAGCATGGCGAACGGGTCGAGCATCGCTTGGTCGCCCTTTGGGAACAAGCTCGCGAAGTGCTCGCTGAGGGGGCCGACTTCTATGCCTCACCTACGGCGAGTATCGACGGCCAGCGCCTGGCTTGGGTCGAATGGGACCGCCCGGCACAACCCTGGACCGTCACCAGGCTGATGTGCCGCACACGTGATGCAAGTGGCCACTGGGGGCCCCCGCAATGTGTGGCCGGCGCTGACGAATCGCTGCAGCAGCCGCGCTTCGATAGCGAAGGCCGACTCTACTGCCTGTCTGACCGCAATGGCTTCTGGCAACCCTGGGGCGAGGTCGATGGCTGCTGGCAGGCCCTTCCTGCCGAGCCGGCGGACCACGCCGCAGCCCCCTGGCAACTGGGCGCCAGTACCTGGTTGGCGCTGGGGCCGCGAAGCTATCTGGCCAGTTGGTTCGAAGACGGCTTCGGGCAACTGGGCCTGCGCACTGCCGATGGCCGCCTGGAGCGTTTCGCCAACGCCTACACGCGCTTTCGCAGCCTGGCCATGGATGCAGAACACCTGTACGCGATAGCCGCCTCGCCAATCAGCCCGCCGGCGGTCATCGCAGTCGCCCGCAACAACCACGAGGTCAGCGTATTGGCTGGTGGCGCCGAAGTGCTGCCGGCAAGGCATATCAGCCTGCCGCAGTCGATCCACTACGGCAGTGACGGCCAGCGCGCCCATGGCTTCTTCTACCCAGCAGCCCGCTCGCAAGGTGCCGCGCCGTTGGTGGTGTTCATCCATGGCGGGCCGACTTCGGCCTGTTATCCCGTGCTCGACCCGCGCATCCAGTACTGGACCCAACGCGGCTTCGCCGTCGCCGACCTGAACTACCGGGGCAGCACCGGCTATGGCCGTGAATACCGCCAGGCCTTGCATCTGCGCTGGGGCGAAAGCGATGTGGCCGATGCTTGCGCGGCGGTGGAACACCTGGCCGGACGTGGGCTGGTCGACAGCCGCAAGGCGTTCATCCGCGGCGGTAGCGCGGGCGGCTACACCACACTGTGCGCCCTGGCATTCCATGATGTGTTCCGCGCCGGCGCCAGCCTGTACGGGGTCAGTGACCCGGTTGCCCTGGGCCGGGCCACCCACAAGTTCGAAGGGGACTACCTGGACTGGCTGATCGGCGACCCGCTGCAGGATGCCGAGCGCTATCGCCAGCGTACGCCGCTGCTGCATGCGGGGCAGATCAAGGTGCCGGTGATCTTCTTCCAGGGCGAACTGGATGCGGTGGTGGTGCCGGAGCAGACGCGGTCGATGCTGGCGGCACTGCAGGCTAACGGGATCGAGGCTGAAGGGCACTTCTATGCGGGGGAGCGGCACGGGTTCCGCAAGGCGGAGAACCTGGCGCATGCCTTGGAAGAAGAGTGGAAGTTCTATTGCCGGGTGTTGAGGGGCTGAGCCTCTGGGGCCGCTTTGCGGCCCATCGCGACACAAGGCCGCTCCCACAAGCGATCGCGCAAACCCGAATGTTGCACTTTACCTGTGGGAGCGGCCTTGTGTCGCGAAAGGGCTGCAGAGCAGCCCCAGCAATTTCAGCGCTTGGCGATGATATACACCGCATGCACGATCCCCGGAATGTACCCCAGCAAGGTCAGCAAGATATTCAGCCAGAACGCCCCGCCAAACCCCACCTGCAGAAACACGCCCAGCGGTGGCAGGATGATGGCGATGATGATGCGTATAAAGTCCATGCGAGTCTCTCCTGAAGGGGTTACATCAGAGACTAGCCGCCCACCACAGAGGTTCAACAGGTAAAAAAAAACGCCCCGGGCCGAATGAAACAGGCCAAGGGCGATGCGCAGGAACGCCAGACGGTTCGTAGAATTCTCGATGTCACCAGGCCGCTAGGCTGGCATTTCGCGGCGGGCCTGCTGCTGGGCATGCAGGCGGGCAAAGGCACGGGCCAGGCGCAGCAGCATTTCGTCGATGTTGCCCTTGCTCACGGTCAACGCTGGCGAAAAACGCACCACATCCGCCTGCGGTGCATTGAGCAACAGGCCTTCATCCAAGGCAGCCGCCACCAGCTCGCGGGCCAGGTTTTCTTTCATTTGCAGGGCCCACAGCAGGCCTTGTCCGCGCACTTCGCCCTGGCCATAACGCCCGGCCAGCCGGCTCAGGCCTTCACGCAGGTGGCGGCCGTTGTCCTGCACCTGGGTGAAGAAGCCAGGCTCCAGCACGGTATCCAGCACGGCCAGGCCGGCGGCGCACATCAGCGCGTTGCCATGGTGGCTGCCTTCCAGTTCGCCAGGCTCGGCGCAGCACGCCGTGCCCCGGGCCAGCAAGGCCGCCAGCGGCACGCCACCGCCCAGGCCCTTGCCCAGGGTGATGATGTCGGCGCGCACGCCGTAGGTTTCCTCAGCCAGCAGCGCGCCACAGCGGCCGATGCCGGTCTGCACCTCGTCGAGGATCAGCAGGATGCCGAGTTCGCGGCACAGCGTTTCCACACCCTTGAGGTATTCCTGCGTGGCCGGGATGACACCCGCCTCGCCCTGGATCGGCTCGAGCATGATCGCCACGGTGCGCGAGTCCACCTCGGCGTGCAGCGCCGCCAAGTCGTTGAACGGCACCTTGCTGAAGCCCGGCAGGCCCGGCTCGCAGCGGTTGCACGGCAGCGGGTCGGACGCCGACAACGCGCCCAGGCTGCGGCCATGGCAGGCCTGGGTGGCGGTGATGATGTGATAGGCGCCGTTACGGTGCAGCTGGCCCCACTTGCGCGCCAGCTTGATCGCACCTTCGCAGGCTTCGGCGCCGCTGTTGAGCAGGTAGGCCTGGTCGCTGCCGGTGCTCTGGCACAGGCGGTTGACCAGCCCCAGCAGGCCACGGCTGTGGAAGCCCGAGCCCGGGTTGATCAACGCCTGGGCCTGGCTGCCCAGCGCCTTCACCAGCACACTGGGGCTGTGGCCCAGGCTGTTGACCGCACCACCCTGGGTGAAGTCCAGATAGGCATGCCCTTCGTTGTCCCACAACCAGGAGCCCTGGCCACGCACGAATACCTGCGCTGCGCGTTCGGTGCTGGGCATGAGGCACTCACGCGACAGCTGTGGCGCTTCCGGCACGATCACCGGCGCACGCTTGGGCTCGGCGACGGCGGCAGGGGCCGGGCGGCGCAGGTTGAACAGGTTCATCAGGGCTCCAACCAATCACGACAGGGGCGGTCACGGTGCGGTCTTGGTGCGGCACTCGATATTTTGCCTTGCCTATCAAAAGTGTTTTTCATCCGGAGTAACAATCGATCGATTCATCGCTGTAACCCGTTGGAATACGGCGATAGACTAGGCCTCGCGAGGGTTTTCGACCATTTCGTTTTTCCAGCATTTTCGATAAGTATCACTTATGGATTTCCGCCAACTGCGTTATTTCGTCGCGGTGTATGAAGAAGGCCACGTGGGCCGCGCCGCCGAGCGCCTGTCGCTGTCCCAGCCAGCGCTTTCCCAGCAGATCCGCCAGCTGGAGCACAGCCTCGACCTGAGCCTGTTCGAACGCAGCAACAAGCGCCTGTTGCCGACTCTGGCCGCCCACACCCTGTACAACCACGCCCTGCCGTTGCTCGACGGCCTGCAGCGCGCCCACGAGGCCATGCGCAACTTCAAGGGCCAGTCGCTGCGTACCTTGGCCATCGGCGTGCTGCAGACCGTGCGGCCGAGCCTGGTGCCGCAGCTGCTTGAGCGCCTGCGCAGGGCACAGCCGCACCTGGTGGTGCAGATCTACGAATTGTCAGGGCTGGAGATCGAACGGCGCTTGCTCAATGGCAGCCTGGACATCGGTATCAGCTACCTGCCGCCACGCCAGCCGGGGCTGCATGGTCTGCTGCTGTACGAAGATGAGCTGCAACTGGTCATCCCCGCTACCCACCCGCTGAAGGACTTCAAGAAGGTGTCCATTCGCCAGGCCGCCGAGCTGCCCATGCTGATGCTGGGCGAGGAATTCCAGATCCGCCAGATCTGGCAGGCGCAGCTGGCCAGCCAAGGGCGTCGGCCGCAGGTGCAGGCAGAGATGAACAACATGGCGGGGATTCTCGACAGCCTGGCCCATACCGCGCTGGCCACCATCTTGCCGGGGCGGGCCAAGGAGGCCGCCGAGGATGACCAGGGGCTGCTGTGGAAGCCGTTGAGCGAGCCACGGGTACCGCTGAAGGTTGGCTTGGTGTTCCGCGATGCCCAGCGCCAGCAGGCCTCTGTGGAGCTGCTGCGCACGTTGCTGGAGGAAGAGACGGACGCCCGCCTGTTGGGTGCATCACCGTTGGATGTGCTGGGCTGAAAAACACGCGCACAAAGAAAACCCCGCCGAAGCGGGGTTTTCCAGACTGTTTCCCTGTGACATCCGTATCGCCCCGCCATCCTGGCAGGTGGTCCTTCGTCGTCGTCCTTGATCTGTCCTTTGCGCTTCCTGCGCAACGTCCATGTGGTAAAGAATAACCGTGGATCCAATCTGAGAACAGTGGTGAAAAGTCACCACGTTGTGTAGGAAAAAGCTTACACGGCAGGGACTGCTACGCAGTCCCCATATCTGTCAGAACTGTTCGGCATCCAGCAGGTACAACGACTCACTCCCCGCCTTCACCGAAGCCACCAGCGAATTCACCCGCGGCAGCAACCGCGCAAAGTAGAACCGCGCCGTACCCAGCTTGCCCGTATAGAACGCTTCATCCCCCTCACCCGCCTTCGCCGCCCGCGCCATCAGTGCCCACATGTAGGCGTAGGCGACATAACCAAAGGCCTGCAGGTACTCGACCGAAGCCGCCCCGATTTCGTTCGGGTTGCCCTTGGCCTGTTCCAGCACCCACTCGGTCAGCCCGTCGAGCTGATCGAGACAAGCACCCAACGGCTTGGCAAATTCATCCAGCTCGCTACCTGCGCTGGCAATGAACTGGCGAATCTCGTCGGAGAACAGCCGGTAGTATGCCCCACCACTGGCCACCACCTTGCGCCCCATCAGGTCGAGGGCCTGGATGCCGTTGGTGCCTTCGTAGATCTGCGTAATGCGCACATCGCGCACCAGTTGCTCCTGCCCCCATTCGCGAATGTAGCCATGCCCGCCGAACACCTGCTGGCCGTGCACCGCGCACTCCAGGCCCAGGTCGGTGAGGAAGGCCTTGGCAACCGGCGTCAGTAGTGCCACCAGTTCTTCGCTGCGCTTGCGCACGGCGGTGTCTTCGCTGAACTTGGCACTGTCCAGCTGCATGGCCACATAGCTGGAGAAGGCACGGCCACCCTCGATCAGCGCCTTCATGGTCAACAGCATGCGGCGCACGTCCGGGTGGACGATGATCGGGTCAGCGGCCTTGTCCTTGGCTTGTGGCCCGGTCGGGGCGCGGCTCTGCAGGCGGTCGCGGGCGTACTCCACGGCATTCTGGTAGGAGCGCTCGGCCGACGCCAGGCCCTGGATACCAACGCCAAGGCGCTCGTAGTTCATCATGGTGAACATGGCCGCCAGGCCCTTGTTCGGCTCACCGACGATATAGCCGACCGCTTCATCGAAGTTCATCACGCAGGTGGCCGAGGCCTGGATACCCATCTTGTGCTCGATCGAGCCGCAGGTGGCGGGATTGCGCGCCCCCAGGCTGCCATCTTCATTGACCAGGAACTTCGGCACCAGGAACAGCGAAATGCCTTTCGGCCCCGCCGGTGCGTCCGGCAGCTTGGCCAGCACCAGGTGGATGATGTTCTCGGTCAGGTCGTGCTCGCCGCCGGTGATGAAGATCTTGGTGCCGCTGACCTTGTAGCTGCCGTCGGCCTGGGGCTCGGCCTTGGTGCGGATGATGCCCAGGTCGGTACCGGCGTGCGGCTCGGTCAGGCACATGGAACCGGCCCACACGCCGGCGTACATGTTTGGCAGGTACTTTTCCTTCAGCGCTTCACTGGCGTGGGCATTGATCGACAGACAGGCGCCAGCAGTCAGCATCGGGTACAGGCCGAAGGACAGGCTGGAGGCGTTGACCATTTCCTCGACCTGGGCCGAGATGACCTTGGGCATGCCCATGCCGCCGAACAGCGGGTCGCCACCCACACCCACCCAACCGCCTTCGGCGTAGGTTTTGTACGCCTCGATGAAACCGGCTGGGGTACTTACCGCGCCGTTTTCCCAGTGACAGCCCTCTTCGTCGGCGGCACGGCTGAGCGGTGCGATGGACTTGGCGGTAACCTTGCCGGCTTCTTCCAGCACGGCCATGGCTGTGTCGGCATCGACAACCTCGGCCAACCCGGGCAACTGCGCCCACTGCTCGGCCACGTTGAAGACTTCATTCAGTACGAAGCGCATGTCGCGCAGGGGCGCTTTATATTCAGCCATGACAACCTCTCGCTAGTCGGGTCGGGGCGGTCTCGGGGAACCGCGACACTGGGTTGCAGGCAGTGTAACCGAACAACTTTTACGAGACATAGGGTCATCAATAGACCGTATAGTCTGGCTCGGTCACGCCGTGCGCACCGCCCCTCGCTGCGCTTGTTGCCCATGAACCATGACACAATTACGCCCTGCGCCCTTGGCGCTGTACAGCGCCTGGTCGGCGGATTTCAGCACCGCTTCGGGGTTACGATGATCGGCATGGCGCTCCGCCACACCGATGCTGATGGTGACCGACACCGTACCCCCACTGCTGCCCGCCCGCCGCTGGCGCCCGGCGGTATCATCCTGCGGACGGTTGTGCTGGTCGCGCAGGTGCATCACATAGTTGGCGATCATTTCGCGCACGGCTTCCACATGGGGCACGCATTCCTCGGCGGTCTTGCCGGCAAACACCAGAGCGAACTCCTCGCCGCCATAGCGGTAGGCACGGCCACCCCCGGTTACCTTGGACAGACGGCTGGCAACCAGGCGCAGCACCTGGTCGCCGACGTCGTGGCCGTGGGTGTCGTTGAATTTCTTGAAGTGGTCGACATCGGTCATGGCGATCACATAGTTGCGTCCCAGGCGGTGCATGCGCTCGTTCAGCGCACGGCGCCCCGGCAGGCCGGTCAGTTCGTCGCGGAAAGCCATCTGGTAGGCCTCGTGCGCCACCGCTGCGGCGATCATCAGCATGACCTGGCTGCACATGATGTTCAGGGTAAACGGCAGGATGAAGGTTTGCGGCAACATCCAGAAGATACCCAGCAGGCCCATCACCTGCGCAGCGTGGAGCGGCCGTGGCGCACGCAGGTATTGCACCACCAGCAGGATGAACACGCCGAGGAACAGCGGATAGACCATCTGGATCAGACTCATCCATTGGCCATGCAAGGTTGGCCAGCGGATTTCCGCCAACCAGGTCAGTAGTGCTTGGGGGTAGCTTTGCTCCAGGGCCACCGCCACGCTACCGACGGCGAACAGCACGGCGCCACGGGCGACCAGGTCCTGCAGCAGGTGGGTGCGCTCCTGCCAGGCACCATACAGCCCGAACAGGGCGGGTAGCAGCAGGCACACGAGATGGAAGATCACCGCCGCGTCCTCGCGAACGCGGCCATGGTCACGGTAGAAGTCGGTCTGGGTGTCGAGCAGGTAGTAGGCGATGTACACCGTAAGCATCAGGAACAGTTCGCGCTGGCGACGGTACACCGCACAGTAGGCGCCACCCAGCAGCAGGACCAAGGTGGGCAGGACGTTGAACAGCGATGTGAAAAAGACACTGAGGTCTCTCACATAGGCCGCGGCGAGTCCTGCCAGCAAAAGAATCAGCGAAGGCAGGAAGTGGCTCGCGCGAACAGCGTTAAAACGAAACAAGGGTAATCTCCAACCCGGCAGATCAATGATGGCATTGTGCCCTTACTTCATCGGCAGTGCACATGAACAGTTGAGTATGCGGATTGAATGAACAGGAAATTCCGGCGTGCACGCGATCATTGTGGGAGCGGCCTTGCGTCGCGAAAGGGGCGCGAAGCGGCCCCAGCTTTTTGTATCACAGCCGAAATTGCCGGGGTTGCTACGCAACCCTTTCGCGACGCAAGGCCGCTCCCACAGGGGATAGCGTTCAGCTTTCCAGAATGTAAAAACCCGCCTGCCGGTGAAGGCAGGCGGGTTTGCTTTACAGCGGCAGGATCAGTACGACAGACCGAAGTGCTCTTCGTCCATCGCCATCAGGTTGTTGGCACCCGACAGCATGGTCGCCACATGGGTACGGGTACGCGGCAGGATGCGCTGGAAGTAGAAGCGCGCGGTCTGCAACTTGGCGGTGTAGAACGCTTCTTCGCTGGTGCCGGCAGCCAGTTTCTCGGCCGCCAGGCGGGCGATGTCGGCCCAGAAGTAGGCCAGGCAGGCGTAGCCGGAATACATCAGGTAATCGACCGAGGCCGCACCCACTTCTTCGCGGTCCTTCATGGCGGCCATACCCACTTTCATGGTCAGCTCGCCCCATTCCTTGTTCAGCGCCGCCAGCGGTTCGACGAACTCCTTGACCGCTTCGTTGCCCTCCTGCGCCTGGCAGAACTTGTGCACGATCTTGGTGAAGCCCTTCAGCGCTTCGCCCTGAGTCATCAGCACCTTGCGGCCGAGCAGGTCCAGGGCCTGGATGCCGGTGGTGCCTTCGTACAGCATGGAAATGCGGCTGTCCCGTACGTTCTGCTCCATGCCCCATTCGGCGATGAAGCCGTGGCCACCGTAGATCTGCACGCCATGGTTGGCTGCTTCGAAGCCGACCTCGGTCATGAACGCCTTGGCGATCGGGGTCAGGAACGCCAGCAGGGCATCGGCCTTCTTGCGCTCTTCTTCATCCTGGCTGTACTTGACGATGTCCACCTGCTTGGCAGTGAAATACACCATCGCGCGGTTACCTTCGGCGAAGGCCTTCATGGTCAGCAGCATGCGACGCACGTCCGGGTGGACGATGATCGGGTCAGCAGCCTTGTCCGGTGCTTTCGGGCCAGTCAGGGAGCGCATCTGCAGGCGCTCACGGGCGTACTTCAGGCCACCCTGGAACGCGACTTCGGCGTGGGCCAGGCCTTGCAGCGCGGTACCCAGGCGAGCGGTGTTCATGAAGGTGAACATGCAGTTCAGGCCTTTGTTGGCCGGGCCGATCAGGTAGCCGGTAGCGCCGTCGAAGTTCATCACGCAGGTGGCGTTGCCGTGGATACCCATCTTGTGTTCGATCGAGCCGCAGCTCACGCCGTTGCGCTCGCCCACACCGCCTTCGGCGTTGGGCAGGAACTTCGGCACGATGAACAGCGAGATGCCTTTGGTGCCAGCCGGTGCGTCCGGCAGGCGGGCCAGGACGATATGGACGATGTTGTCGGCCATGTCGTGCTCACCGGCCGAAATGAAGATCTTGGTACCCGACACCTTGTAGCTACCGTCGGCCTGTGGCTCGGCCTTGGTGCGCAGCATGCCCAGGTCGGTACCGCAGTGCGGCTCGGTCAGGCACATGGTACCGGTCCACTCGCCGGATACCAGCTTGGTCAGGTAGGTGTGCTGCTGCTCGGGGGTGCCGTGCGCAGAGATGGTGTTCATCGCGCCATGGGACAGGCCCGGGTACATGCCCCACGACCAGTTCGCACCGCCGACCATTTCGCTCAGCGCCAGGCCCAGCGACTCCGGCAGACCCTGGCCGCCGTGCTCGACGTCATGCGCCAGGCTCGGCCAGCCGCCTTCTACGAACTGTTCGTAGGCCGCTTTGAAGCCGGTCGGGGTTTTAACGCCCGCCTCGCTCCAGGTGCAGCCTTCCTGGTCACCCACGCGGTTCAGCGGCGACAGCACCTGCTCACAGAACTTCGCGCCTTCTTCGAGGATCGCGTCGACCATGTCGGGCGTGGCGTCCTGGCAACCCGGCAGGCTCTGATAGTGCGCCTCATAGCCGAGCAGCTCGTCGCGAACGAAGCGGATATCACGCAAGGGGGCTTTGTAATCAGGCATTGCGATGAACCTCTAGGTGAGTTCTGTGGGGTGACCCGCACTTGGCGGCCGTCGATCAAACAGTTGTTTGAAACTTACGTTTAGCTCCGCCTTATGTCAAGGATGGACTATGGTGCCATTTGCGCCACGAAAAATGGCAAAAGCGTCAATCAATGATAAGTCCCCCTGTGGGAGCGGGTTTATCCGCGAATGGGCCAGCCCGGAAAACAGAGGTTTCCGGGCGGACGCATTCGCGGGTAAACCCGCTCCCACAGGGATAGCGTTATGTTCGGGAAGGGCCGCCGGGTCAGGCGTAGGTGTCGATGATCCGGCCGAGCATTTCGTCGGATGCCTTGGCGACCTTTGCGCCAAGCTCTACTTCGAGTTTGCCCAGAGTCAGCTGCACGGTGCTGGTGGCCAGGTCCATCTGCTGGCTGCGGTCGACCGCGCGCAGGCGTTCGGCCTGAAAATCGCTGGACTGGCTGGTGGCGCTACGTTCGGCGGTGGTGCTGGCGATCTGGCTAGCAGCCTGATCGACGCGGTTCTGGCCGGTCTGGATTGCGCTCAGGCCTGCGTAATAGGCGGAGCTACCGGTGATTTCCATGTCAGGACTCCATTGACGCTGGATGACGAACAGGCCCAATTAAAGCAGGCCAGGGGTGAAAAGGCCCGTTTAAATCCCTAATGGCCTGGTGCCATTTGATAGGCCCTGGGTATTCCTGCACGGGCCTCTTCGCGGGTAAACCCGCTCCCACAGGGTCTCCACAGTTTTCGAGACTTGTGCAATACCTGTGGGAGCGGGTTTACCCGCGAAAGAGCCGGGCCTGGAAACGGCTAATCCAGAAGATCCAGCTGAAGGTGTTCAGCAACCATGTCGGCACTGGCCTGCTTCAACTTGGGCACCCGCCCCAGGCATGGCGCCGGCAAACGCTCGGCCAGGCTGGCCAGGTTCTCTTCCAGGCGCGAAGTACGCGGCTCGATGATGTTCGCCACCCATCCAGCCAATTGCAGCCCGTCACGCTCGATCGCCTCAGCGCTTAACAAGGCATGGCTGATACAGCCCAGCCGCACCCCGACCACCAGAATCACCGGCAGCCGCAGGGCCACCGCAAGGTCGGACAGGTTTTCCAGCCCCGACAACGGCACGCGCCAGCCTCCGGCTCCCTCGATCAGGGTGAAATCGGCATTTTGTTGCAGCACATTCCGCATCGCCGCCAGCAGTTCCGGCACGGCCAGCGTCACCCCTGCCTCACGTGCTGCCACATGCGGCGCAATCGCAGGTTCGAAGGCAAACGGGTTGACCTGCTCGTAGGGCAGCTTGATCGTGCTTTCATCAATCAGCGCCTGAGCGTCGCTGTTGCGCAAGCCTTTGGGCGTCATCGTGCAACCGGAGGCCACCGGCTTGGCCCCCAGCGTGCTCAAGCCTTGCGACCGTGCCGCATGCAACAGCCCGGCAGCGATGGTGGTCTTGCCAACATCGGTATCGGTACCGGCAATGAAATACGCCTGGCTCATCTCGCTCCCCTTAAGCCTGTGGCCTGCGCAACACACCATAGACCACCTGGTAGGTGGCTGGCAGCCCCTCGGGCTGGCGAAACGCCTCATACGCCTGCAGCAGGCCCTGCATGCGGGCCCGGCCGGTAAGCCCGGAAGGCCGGCCAGGGTTCAGGTTGTGGGCGCCGAGTGCCTTGAGCTCATGGGTCAGGCTGCGTACATCCGGGTAGTGCAACACGTGCGGGCAGCGCTGCAGCCCAAGCTGCTCGAAGCCGCTGCCTGCGCACAGGCGTTGATAGTCCTCGAAACGGCGGAAGCGGTTCACATGCACCAGGCCATCCACCGCCTGCCAACTGGCGCGCAGTTCATCGAGGGTACCCACACACAAACTGCTGAAGGCCAGCACGCCGCCCGGGCGCAGCACTCGCAGCGCTTCTGCCAGCACGCTGGCGAACTGGCCGCACCACTGCACGGCCAGGCTGGTGAACACCAGGTCGACACTGGCATCACGCAGCGGCAAACGCTCGGCGTCACCGGCCACGTGATAGAGCGCCCCGCCCTGTTCGTTGCGGGCATGGCACAACATGCCCTCGGCGATATCCACCGCAACGCCGCTGGCCTGGGTGAACCGCTCGGCCAACGCCCTGCTGAAATGACCGGTGCCGCTGCCCAGGTCCAGCCAGCGTGACGGCTGCAGGCCTTCCGGCAACTGCTCCAGCAAGCTCGAACCCACCGCACGCTGCAAGGCTGCCACGCTGTCGTAGCTGGCTGCGGCGCGGGAGAACGAGGCCGCTACCTGGCGCTTGTCGGGCAGCGCGCCGGGTAGGGTCGGACGGGAAAGGTCAGTCATCGCCACTCTCATGCAGGAAACTCTTGATGCCCGCCGCCAGTTCCTGCGGGTATTCCAGCAGGAACGCGTGGGAACTGTCTTCGACCAGGCCCACTTCCACATCGGGCAGCAGCTCGCTCAGCGCTTTTGCCGCCTCTGCCGGCACCAGCGCATCGCTGCCGGCGAACAGGTGCAGTTGCGGGCCACCGTAGGCCTGCAGTGCTTCGCGGGTATCCAGCTTGGCCAGCACTTCAAGGCCGGTGGCCAGGTACAGCGGGTCGGTGTCCGGCACGCCGACACCCAGCTGGCGCAGCAGGGTGCGCGGTTGCAGGGCACCGTCGCTGCACAAGGTACGGAAGCGCTTCAGGGTGACCTGGGTATGGCTGCGGCAGCCGTCGAGGAAGGTGCCGAAAGTGTCTTCGGCCATGCCGTGGGGCCAGTCGGGGCGAGCCACGAAACTGGGGTTGCTGGCCAGGGTCAGCAGGCCGCAGCAATGGTCGCCGCGCTTGTGCGCCAGCGCGCTGGCCAGCATGCCGCCTAACGACCAGCCACCCAGCCAGACATCACTCGGCAGCTTGCGGTCGAGGTGGTCGACCCAGGCCTGCACATCGCTGTGGGCCAGTTCCGGCAAGGGCACCAGCTCTACCTGCAGGCGGGCGTCCTGGGCACGCAGGCTGGCGGCCAGCGGCTCCAGGGAAGCAGTGCCCAAGCCCCAGCCAGGCAACAGAACAAGTCGATTACGCATCGGCGCTCTCCAACTGTGGATAACACTCGGCCAATGCATTCAACAATAGCTGCACCTGCGCCTCGCTGTGCGCGGCGCTCAATGTCACCCGCAGGCGTGCGCTGCCCGCCGGCACGGTGGGCGGGCGGATGGCCGTCACCAGCAAGCCGCGCTCGCGCAGCATGTGTGACAGGCGCAGGGCCTTTGCGCTGTCGCCGATGACGATGGGCTGGATCGGCGTCGGGCTGTCCATCAACTCCAGGCCGATCTGCTGCGCACCTTCACGGAACTGGCGGATCAGCGCGGCCAGGTGCTCGCGGCGCCAGGTTTCGCGGCGCAGCAATTCCAGGCTCTTGAGGGTGGCGCAGGCCAGCGCCGGTGGCTGGCTGGTCGTATAGATGTACGGGCGGGCGAACTGCACCAGCGCCTCGATCAGCTCTTCGCTGCCGGCCACAAAGGCACCGGCGGTACCACAAGCCTTGCCCAGCGTACCGATCAACACCGGCACATCCTCAACGCCCAGACCGAAGTGCTCGACGATACCGCCGCCCTGGGTGCCGAGGGTGCCCAAGCCATGGGCATCGTCAACCATCAGCCAGGCACCGCGAGCGCGGGCGACATCGGCCAGCGCCGGCAAGTCAGCCAGGTCGCCGTCCATGCTGAACACGCCATCGGTCACTACCAGGGTATTGCCGACGGCCTTGTCCAGGCGGCTGGCCAGGCTGGCCGGGTCGTTGTGCAGGTAGCGGTTGAAACGGGCACCACTGAGCAACCCGCCATCCAGCAGCGAAGCGTGGTTCAGGCGGTCCTGCAGCACCGTGTCGCCCTGCCCCACCAGCGCGGTGATGGCGCCCAGGTTGGCCATGTAGCCGGTGGAGAACAGCAGCGCGCGCGGGCGCCCGGTGAGTTCGGCCAAGGCCTCTTCCACCTGGTGGTGCGGCGTACTGTGGCCGATCACCAGGTGCGAGGCACCGCCACCGACACCCCAGTGCTCGGCGCCGGCCTGCCAGGCGGCAATCACATCGGGGTGGTTGGCCAGGCCCAGGTAGTCATTGCTGCAGAAGGCTAACAAACGCTGGCCATCGACCACCACTTCCGGCCCCTGCGGGCTTTCCAGCAGTGGCCGCTGCCGATACAGGTCTGCGGCGCGCCGTTCGGCCACGCGCGCTGCCAGGTCGAAGGCCATTTCAGGCTGTCGCGGCGTTGTAGAACATCTCGCTGCTGCGCTGCTCGACCAGCGCCTGCTCGATGGCCGCCTGGTGCACTTCGTCGGCGTGCTCTTCACGCGCTTCGGGCTTGATGCCCAGGCGTGCGAACAGCTGCATGTCCTTGTCGGCCTGCGGGTTGGCGGTGGTCAGCAGTTTTTCGCCGTAGAAGATCGAGTTGGCGCCAGCCATGAAGGCCAGGGCCTGCATCTGCTCGTTCATCTGCTCGCGGCCGGCGGACAGGCGCACGTGCGACTTGGGCATGAGGATACGGGCCACGGCCAGCATGCGGATGAAGTCGAACGGGTCGACGTCTTCTTCCTCGGCCAGCGGCGTACCGGCCACCTTGACCAGCATGTTGATCGGTACCGACTCCGGGTGTTCGGGCAGGTTGGCCAGCTGGATCAGCAGGCCGGCGCGGTCGTCCAGCGACTCGCCCATGCCGAGGATGCCGCCGGAGCAGATCTTCATCCCGGCATCGCGCACGTAGGCCAGGGTCTGCAGGCGCTCGCTGTAGGTGCGGGTGGTGATGATGCTGCCGTAGAACTCAGGCGAGGTGTCGAGGTTGTGGTTGTAGTAGTCCAGGCCGGCCTGGGCCAGGGCCTTGGTCTGCTCCTGGTCGAGCTTGCCGAGGGTCATGCAGGTTTCCAGGCCCATGGCCTTCACGCCTTTGACCATCTCCAGCACGTAGGGCATGTCTTTGGCCGACGGGTGCTTCCACGCCGCGCCCATGCAGAAGCGTGTAGAACCGATGGCTTTGGCGCGGGCGGCTTCTTCCAGCACCTTCTGCACTTCCATCAGCTTCTGTTTTTCCAGCCCGGTGTTGTAGTGGCCGGACTGTGGACAATATTTGCAATCTTCCGGGCAGGCGCCGGTCTTGATCGACAACAGGGTCGAAACCTGCACGCGGTTCGGGTCGAAATGCGCGCGGTGCACGGTCTGCGCCTGGAACAGCAGGTCATTGAACGGTTGCTGGAACAGCGCCTTGACCTCGGCCAGGGACCAGTCGTGACGTGTTGTTGCAGTTGTGCTGGCGCTCATTGGCGTTTCCTTGTTTAGGCTGAAGCAGGCGCCGGGACAGGAAAGCCCGCCAGCGCATCACGGATAGCTCGCATAGTCATGGAAGGCCTATGAACTGTCAACCACACTGGAAAATACTGGTTTACAAGTGCTCACTTATTAATCAACTGTGTTTGCTGTGCGATGAACCTGCCGAGCAGGCCTACCCGCTGTGCGTCGCCTGCGAGCAGGAACTGCCCTGGCTGGGCGATCATTGCCTGCGCTGCGCCCTGCCATTGCCGATAGCCGGCCTGACTTGCGCTCAATGCCAGCGCCGCGCACCGGCCTTCGAGCAGGTGCTTGCACTGTGGCATTTCGGCTTTCCGGTGGACACGCTGATCAGCCGTTTCAAGCACAACCGCCAGTGGCCCTTGGGGCGCCTGATGGCCGAATTGCTCGCGCATGGGCTGCTGCACCGCTTTACCGAAGGGCTGCCGCGCCCCGACCTGTTGTTGCCTGTACCCTTGGCCAAACGTCGACTACGGGAGCGGGGGTTCAACCAGGCGGGGATGCTCGGGCGCTGGCTGTCGTCGCACGTGGGGGTACCTTGCGACGAGCGGTTGCTGCTGCGCACACGGGAGACACCTGCGCAGCAGCAACTGGACGCCAAGGCCAGGCGCCGCAACTTGCGCCAGGCGTTTACCGTCACGGGCAAGCTGACGGGCAAGCATGTCGCCATTATCGATGACGTGTTGACCACCGGTGCGACCGCGCAAGCGGTTGCCGAAGTGCTGCGCAAGGCCGGTGCGCGGCGGGTGGATGTGTATTGCCTGGCGCGTACGGCCAAGCCGGGGTATGTATGACTTGTGGGAGCGGCCTTGTGTCGCGAAAGGGCTGCGTAGCAGCCCCAGGATCTCTGCCACAGCAAAAATCGCTGGGGCTGCTACACAGCCCTTTCGCGACACAAGGCCGCTCCCACACAAGCTACACTTCGCTGCCACTTACAATGACCAAATGCCCATGCCCCTGCCCCCCCACCTCACCCAGCACATCGCCCGCCGCCCCCAGCGCATCGCGCTGCTGCAGCACATTGCCGAAGAAGGTTCGATCACCCGCGCCGCCAAGGCTGCGGGCATCAGCTACAAGGCCGCCTGGGACGCCATCGACGAACTCAACAACCTGGCCAGCCAGCCCCTCGTCGAGCGCAGTACCGGCGGGCGTGGTGGCGGTGGTGCCCGTCTGTCTCCGGAAGGCCAGCGGGTGCTGCGCCTGTACCAGAGGCTGCAGGCCCTTCAGGCGCAAATCCTCGAAGCGGCCGAGGAGTCCAGCGACCTCGACCTGCTCGGCCGGCTGATGCTGCGTACCAGTGCGCGCAACCAGTTGCAGGGCCAGGTCAGCGGCCTGCGCCGCGAGGGACGGCATGATCGCGTCAGCCTGGCGTTGGGTGGTGGGCTGGAGATCGAGGCGTTGATCACCCACGACAGCACCGCACGGCTGGAACTGACGCTGGGGACGACGGTAGTGGCGCTGCTCAAGGCGGGGTGGGTGAGGTTGCTGGCCGACGACGAAGAGGCCGAAGCGGATAGCAATTGCCTACGGGCGACGGTGGAGGAGGTGCTGGCGGAGGCTGATGGGCCTGGTGAGGTCCGGTTGGCGTTGGGGAATGGGCAGACGTTGTGTGCGTTTGCCGAGACGGATTGGTTGGCTGGGCAGCGGGTAGCAGCAGGCAGTTCGGTGCGGGTTCAATTTCATCCCTCTTATGTATTGCTTGGGATTCCTGCATAGCCTGGCCGCGCTTTGCGCGGTTCGCGGGTAAACCCGCTCCCACAGGTGCATCGTTTCCCCGGCAGCTGCGCCGTCCATGTGGGAGCGGGTTTACCCGCGAAGAGGCTGGTACAGGCATAACGCGTTACCATGGTCCCCACGCAGCCTATCCCCGGAGCCACCATGTCCCACCCCTTCGATACCCTCACCCCCGACCTGGTCCTGGACGCCGTGGAAAGCCTGGGCTTTCTCAGCGATGCCCGGGTGCTGGCGCTGAACAGCTACGAAAACCGCGTCTACCAGGTGGGCATCGAGGGCGCGCAACCGCTGATCGCCAAGTTCTACCGCCCAGGCCGCTGGAGCGACGCGGCCATCCTCGAAGAGCACAGCTTCACTGCCGAACTGGCCGAATGCGAAGTGCCGGTGGTCGCCCCGCTGCAGCACGACGGCCGCACCCTGTTCGAACACCAGGGCTTCCGCTTCACCCTGTTCCCCCGCCGCGGCGGCCACGCGCCAGAGCCGGGTAACCTCGACCAGCTCTACCGTCTTGGCCAGTTGCTCGGCCGCTTGCATGCCGTGGGCGCCAGCAAACCGTTCGAGCACCGCGAAGCGCTGGCTGTGGACAACTTCGGCCACGCCTCGCTGAATACCCTGCTGGAAGGCGATTTCGTCCCTCGCGAACTGCTGCCGGCGTTCGAATCGGTGGCCCGCGACCTGCTCAAGCGAGTGGAGGACATCTATGCCCGCACCCCGCACAAGCTCATCCGCCTGCATGGCGACCTGCACCCCGGCAACCTTATGCACCGCGACGAGGTGTACCACGTGGTCGACCTCGACGACTGCCGCATGGGCCCGGCGGTGCAGGACCTGTGGATGATGCTGGCCGGCAGCCGCGAGGAGCGCCTGGGCCAACTGGCCGAACTGATCGACGGCTACAACGAGTTCCACGATTTCGACCCGCGCGAACTGGCCCTGATCGAACCCTTGCGCGCCCTGCGCCAGCTGCACTACAGCGCCTGGCTGGCGCGGCGCTGGGACGACCCGGCGTTCCCGCCGAGCTTCCCCTGGTTCGGCCAGCCACGCTACTGGGGAGACCAGATTCTCGCCCTGCGCGAGCAAATGGCCGCACTGGATGAAGCGCCGCTGAAATTGTTCTAGAAGCACGCCCGCCTCTGTCTACAATAGGCGTCGCTTTATTTAGCTACCTAAGCAAGGATTCTGCATGCACGCCGCAAACCCGCGTCGCGGGTACCTACTGGGCCTCAGCGCCTACATCATCTGGGGTCTTTTCCCCCTGTACTTCAAGGCAATCCAGAGCGTTCCGGCGGTGGAAATCATTGTCCACCGGGTGCTGTGGTCGGCACTGTTCGGCTCGCTGCTGCTACTGGTGTGGAAACACCCCGGCTGGTGGCGTGAACTGCGTGACAACCCGCGCCGGCTGGGCATCCTGGCCCTGAGCGGGGCGCTGATCGCCGGCAACTGGCTGACCTACGTATGGTCGGTGAACAACGGGCGCATGCTTGAGGCCAGCCTGGGTTACTACATCAACCCGCTGATCAATGTGCTGCTGGGCATGCTGATTCTTGGCGAGCGCCTGCGTCGGCTGCAATGGCTGGCCGTGGCCATGGCCGCCGTGGGTGTGGCTCAGCAGGTGTGGCAGGTGGGCAGCCTGCCGTGGGTGTCGCTGGTACTGGCGCTGAGCTTCGGCTTCTATGGGCTGATTCGCAAACAGGCACCGGTAGCGGCACTGCCGGGCCTGGTGGTGGAAACCTGGATGCTGGTGCCGCTGGCCCTTGGTTGGCTGTTACTGCATCCGGCGGCGACAAGTGCCCAGGGCGCGTTCTACACCAGCAGCGAAGCGTTGTGGCTGATGGCTGCGGGGCCGGTGACACTGGTGCCGCTGGTGTGCTTCAACGCTGCCGCGCGGCACTTGCCGTACACCACGCTGGGCTTCCTGCAGTACTTGGCGCCGACCTTGGTGCTGCTGCAGGCGGTGCTGCTGTTTGATGAGCACTTGTCGTCGAGCAACTTGGTGGCGTTCATGTTCATCTGGGCAGGTTTGGCGATTTACAGCGTCGATGCGTGGGTCAGTTTGCGCAAGCGTAGTTGATCAGAAAATGATCAAAACTCTGCAGGCCTTGTGATTCGTGGCCTGCAGAGACATCTCCAAAGGTTATCCACACCCTCGTCCCCGTGCTTTGTGCACAAGCTGCTGATTTTTGGGTGTTTTTTGATCACGGCCGTGCAAGGCGCGAGCGGCCTGGGCTGGAGAGGGGAACCCCCAGGTTATCCACAGGGCCTTCCCCGTGATATCGGGATAACCGCAGGGGGCTGCTTTGCAGCCCATCGCGACACAAGGCCGCTCCTACAGGGGAACGCGTAACCCTTGTAGGAGCGGCCTTGTGTCGCGATGGGCCGCGAAGCGGCCCCGGCAATCTCGGATCAATCCTCCGGCCGCAGCTTCAACTCCACCATCAAGTCATCCGCCAGGCTCTCCAGTCGCTGCTGCAGTTCTTCGAGCGGTAGAGTCAACGGCAAAGCCAACAACGCATCTGCATGAAACAACGGCTCGCTGCTCATCGGCGCCGGCCGCACTTCTGTTGAAAACCGCTCGACGTTCACCTGCAATTCAGCCAGCAAGCGGGTGATATCACGCACGATCCCTGGCCGGTCATTACCTACCAGCTCCATGGCAATCGGTTTCCAGGTGCACGACGGCTCGATGCCGCTCTCGGCGATCAGCACGCGGATGTCATATCGGACCAACCCCTGCAGCGAAGCCACCAGCTCGTCGTAGTTTTCCGCCGGCACCGCCACACGCAGGATGCCGGCAAACTGCCCGGCCATGCGCGACATGCGGCTTTCCAGCCAGTTGCCACTGTGGTCGGCGATGCACTGGGCAATGCGCTCGACCTGGCCGGCCTTGTCAGGGGCAATCACAGTCAGTACAAGATGATCCACAAGCCCTTCCTCGTGTCGGACCGCGCCGTGCGGCAGAAAATCGGGGGATCGACTCAGTATAGGCAAGGCGCGGCAACCTGCCGCAGGGCAATCCGCACAACGAATCGTGTACTGTTTCAAGATTTATCTGGAACAATCCACCTGTTTTTTGCGAACATACTCACTCCCAGCGTGACCATACGCGACCAACGGGTCGCATAACGGCGCTTTTAGTCTGATTTTGCCCCGCCTACTGCTTCATGTAGTATCCCGTGGCGCGGACTACAAAACGTCGTTTGGATGTCTGCCAAGGCGCCTGTGAAAATACGCACACTGTCTGCCAGCCGGTCTGGCAGGCCGCACCCAGCCGCGCTCGGGGCTTTACTCGGGGGCATGCACTGGTGCCGTGTTTAGAGAAGCGCTACAGGCTTAATACAGAAGAGCGAAATAGCTGAGCAGAGTGAGGCAAGCAATGACTGGATACGTTCAAGTCGGTGGCCTTCAGGTCGCCAAGGTCCTGTACGACTTCGTGAACAACGAAGCCATCCCAGGGACCGGCATCGTCGCCGAGCAGTTCTGGGCCGGTGCAGAGAAGATCATCAATGACCTCGCTCCAAAGAACAAAGCCCTGCTCGCCAAGCGCGACGAGCTGCAAGCCAAGATCGACGCCTGGCACCAGGCACGCAAAGGCCAGGCCCACGACGCCGTAGCCTACAAAGCATTCCTTCAGGAAATCGGCTACCTGCTGCCACAAGCCGACGATTTCCAGGCAACCACCCAGAACGTGGACGAAGAAATCGCCCACATGGCCGGCCCGCAGCTGGTCGTACCGGTGATGAACGCCCGCTTCGCCCTGAACGCCGCAAACGCCCGTTGGGGTTCGCTGTACGACGCACTGTATGGCACCGATGCCATCAGCGATGAAGGCGGCGCCGAGAAAGGCCAGGGCTACAACAAGGTGCGTGGCGACAAGGTCATCGCCTTCGCCCGCGCCTTCCTCGACGAAGCCGCGCCACTGGCGGCCGGCTCGCACGTCGACTCCACCGGCTACCGCATCGAAGGCGGCAAGCTGGTAGTTGCCCTGAAAGGCGGCAGCAACAGCGGCCTGCGTGACGACGCCCAGCTGATCGGCTTCCATGGCGATGCCGCCGCGCCGACTGCGGTGCTGCTCAAGCACAACGGCCTGCACTTCGAAATCCAGGTCGACGCCAGCACCCCGGTCGGCAGCACCGACGCCGCAGGCGTGAAAGACATCCTGATGGAATCGGCGCTGACCACCATCATGGACTGCGAAGACTCGGTTGCCGCCGTGGACGCCGACGACAAGGTAATCGTCTACCGCAACTGGCTGGGCCTGATGAAAGGCGACCTGGCAGAAAGCGTTAGCAAGGGTGGCAAGACCTTCACCCGCACCATGAACCCGGACCGCGAGTACGCCGCGCCCAACGGCGGTAGCGTGACCCTGCATGGCCGTTCGCTGCTGTTCGTGCGCAACGTTGGCCACTTGATGACCAACCCGGCGATCCTCGACGCCCAAGGCAACGAAATCCCCGAAGGCATTCAGGACGGCCTGTTCACCAACCTGATCGCCCTGCACAACCTCAATGGCAACACCAGCCGCAAGAACACCCGCACCGGCAGCGTGTACATCGTCAAGCCGAAGATGCACGGCCCGGAGGAAGTAGCCTTCGCCGCCGAAATCTTCAGCCAGGTCGAAGACCTGCTGGGCATGAAGCGCAATACCGTCAAGGTCGGCATCATGGACGAGGAGCGCCGTACCACGGTCAACCTCAAGTCGTGCATCAAGGCCGCAGCCGAGCGCGTGGTGTTCATCAACACCGGCTTCCTCGACCGCACCGGCGATGAAATCCACACCTCGATGGAAGCCGGCGCCGTGGTGCGCAAGGGCGCCATGAAAAACGAGAAGTGGATCGGTGCCTACGAGAACAACAACGTCGACGTTGGCCTGGCCACCGGCCTGCAAGGCCGTGCGCAAATCGGCAAAGGCATGTGGGCCATGCCCGACCTGATGGCAGCCATGCTCGAGCAGAAGATCGCCCACCCCCTGGCCGGTGCCAACACCGCCTGGGTGCCGTCGCCGACTGCAGCCACCCTGCATGCTCTGCACTACCACAAGGTGGACGTACAGGCGCGTCAGCGTGAACTGGCTTCGCGCACACCCGCGTCGGTGGATGACATCCTCACCATCCCGCTGGCCGCCGACACCAACTGGTCGGCCGAAGAGATCCGCAACGAACTGGACAACAACGCTCAGGGCATCCTCGGCTACGTGGTGCGCTGGATCGACCAGGGCGTAGGTTGCTCGAAGGTGCCAGACATCAACAACGTCGGCCTGATGGAAGACCGCGCCACCCTGCGCATCTCGGCCCAGCTGCTGGCCAACTGGCTGCGCCATGGCGTGGTCAGCCAGGAGCAGGTGCTGGAAAGCCTCAAACGCATGGCCGTGGTGGTGGACCAGCAGAACGCCAGCGACCCTCTGTACCGCCCGATGGCACCGAACTTCGACGACAACGTCGCGTTCCAGGCGGCGGTAGAACTGGTGGTGGAAGGTGGCAAGCAGCCGAACGGCTATACCGAGCCGGTACTGCACCGCCGTCGCCGCGAGTTCAAGGCGCGTAACGGGTTGTAAGCAACATCTGCGACAGGGGGCCGCTTTGCGGCCCTTTCGCGACACAAGGCCGCTCCTACATGTACCGCGCAAGGCTGAGGTCTGGCGCGGTACTTGTAGGAGCGGCCTTGTGTCGCGAAAGGGCTGCAAAGCAGCCCCACTCCTGCACTACTCGATCTTCAGTTCTTTCTTCACCAGTTCCAACAGCCTGCCCAGATCCACCGGCTTCAACAGAAAATCCACCACCCCCAGGTGCATCACGTCCACCGCCTCTTTCACGTCGGTATCGCCCGACACCACGATGATCGACAACGCCGCCCGCTCTGATTCGCGAACCTTGCGGATCAGGTCCAGGCCATCCTCCGGTTGCATGCGCAAATCCGTAATCATCAAGCCAATCCGTTGCTGGTAGTGCAGGTACAGCCTGGCCTCCTCGGCCCCATCCGCCCCGACACAGTCAATCCCCCGGCTTTTCAGGTACAGGATCAGCGCCTCACGATTCACCGCATTGTCATCCACCACCAGCACCAGCGGCTTGGCAGCCACGGGCGCACTTACGACGGCCAATGCCTCGCGCTCGGCGTCGCTCAGGATGTCGTATTGCTCAGGCATGCTCATCTCGTCAAAAAATTTCCGCTTCAGCATTAGGACCGCAGAACTTGCGTAACCCGGCTGGCCTTTCGTCGGGTCTTTGACAGGGGCTCTCATAGACTTACGTCCAATGGGCACCATCCCGCCGCAAGCCGACCATGGAGGCAGAGAACAACATGGCCGGCACCTATATATATAGATATATAGTTCGGCATAGCGATACGGTCAGTTTCATGAGCAAAAAGGACGCCTACAGCCAGGCGGGCAGGACGGCAGTGCTGCAGAACATCCAGGGCACCTTGCAGTTCCTGCAGCGTTTTCCGCCGTTCAACCAGATGGAACACAGCCACCTGGCCTACCTGGTCGAACAGTGCCAGCTGCGCTTCTATGCCAGCGGCGAAAGCATCGTCAAACCTGCCGACGGGCCGGTCGAGCACTTCTACATCGTCAAGCAGGGCCGCGTGGTCGGCGAACGCCAGCATCTGGTCAAACCTGGTGTGGAGACTACCTTCGAGATCACCAGTGGCGAATGCTTCCCGCTGGCTGCCCTGCTCGGCGAGCGGGCGACACGCACCGAACATCTGGCCGGCGAGGACACCTTCTGCCTGCAGCTGAACAAGGCCGCGTTCATCCGCGTGTTCTCGATGTCGGAAGTGTTTCGGGATTTTGCCCTGCGCGGGGTCAGCAGCCTGCTCGACCAGGTCAACCAGCAGGTACGCCAGCGCGCGGTGGAAACCCTCGGCACCCAGTATTCGCTGAACACGCCACTGGGTGAACTGGCCATGCGCCACCCGGTGGTGTGCAGCCCCGACACGCCCCTGCGCGACGCCGTGCGGCTGATGCACGAGCAGCAGGTTGGCAGCATCGTGGTGGTCGACCCGCAGCGCTACCCCACCGGTATCTTCACCCTGCGCGACCTGCGCCAGGTGGTGGCGGCGGCCGATGCCGACCTGGGCGCGCCCATCGCGCGGCACATGACCGCCCAGCCGTTCTACCTCAGCCCCCAGGCCAGCGCCTTCGACGCAGCCATGGCCATGACCGAGCGGCATATCGCCCACGTATGCCTGGTGGAAAACCGACGCCTGTGCGGTGTGGTTTCGGAGCGCGACCTGTTCTCCCTGCAACGGGTCGACCTGGTGCACCTGGCACGCACCATCCGCCATGCGCCACGCCTGGATACCCTGGTCTCGCTGCGCGGAGAAATCAGCCAGCTGGTCGAGCGCATGCTGGCCCATGGCGCGTCCTCCACGCAGATCACCCAGATCATCACCCTGCTCAACGACCACACCGTGTGCCGGGTGATCGAACTGGCGCTGGCCGAGCGCGGTGACCCGGGCGTGCCGTTCAGTTGGCTGTGCTTTGGCAGCGAGGGGCGACGAGAACAAACCCTGCACACCGACCAGGACAACGGCATCCTCTTCGAAGCCGCCGACAGCACCGAAGCCGACGCCATCCGCGCACGCCTGCTGCCGCTGGCGCAATACATCAACCAGTGCCTGGCCCAGTGCGGCTTCACCCTGTGCAAGGGCAACGTCATGGCCGGCAACCCCGAGCTGTGCCTGTCGCGCAGTGAATGGGCGCGGCGTTTTGCCGGTTTTGTCCGCGAAGCCAGCCCGGAGAACCTGCTGGGCTCGAGCATCTATTTCGACCTGCGCGTAGTGTGGGGCGACGAGCAAGGTTGCGAGCAGCTGCGCCAGGGCCTGCTGGACCAGGTGGCCGACAACCGCATCTTCCAGCGCATGATGGCTGACAACGCCCTGCGCCAGCGCCCGCCGGTGGGCCGCCTGCGCGAGTTCGTGCTGACCCGCCAGGGCAACGACAAGGCCGCCACCCTCGACCTCAAGGTCCAGGGCCTGACGCCCTTCGTCGATGGTGCGCGGCTGCTGGCCCTGGCCAACGGCATCGGTGCTTGCAATACCTTGGAGCGCCTGCGCCAGCTCGTGGCCAAGGGCGTGATCGAGGCACTGGATGGCGCAGCGTATGAAGAGGCCTACCACTTCATCCAGCAAACGCGCATGCAGCAGCACCAGCGCCAGACCCGCGACAACCTGCCCTATTCCAACCGCCTGGACCCGGACAGCCTCAACCACCTGGACCGGCGCATCCTGCGCGAGTCCCTGCGCCAGGCCCAGCGCCTGCAAAGCAGCCTGGCCTTGCGGTACCAGCTATGAGCCTGTTCGCCTGGCTGCGCCCCAGTGCGCCGGAACTGGACCACGCCACGCGCCAGCGCCTGGCCCGGCTGCCCAAGCCAGCGCCATTGGGGGTGTGTACCCTGCGCGAGCAACGCTGGGTGGTGCTGGACCTGGAGACCAGCGGCCTGAACACCAACCGTGACCAGGTGCTATCGGTTGGTGCCGTCGCCATCGAAGACGGCGCCATCGACTTTGCCCAGCAGTTCGAACGCACCTTGCACCGGCCTTTGCAGAAGACCAACGCCAGCGTGCTGATCCATGGCCTGGGCCCGAGTGCCCTGGCTGCCGGTTGCGACCCGGCCGAGGCCTTGCTCGACCTGCTCGACTTCATTGGCAACAGCCCGGTGCTGGCATTCCACGCGCCGTTCGACCAGCGCATGCTGGCCCGTGCGCTGAAGGAAAGCCTGGGCTATCGCTTGCACTCGCCCTTCCTGGATGTTGCCGAACTGGCACCGATGCTCAACCCCGACACAGTGCTGCGCGAGGCCGGGCTGGATGACTGGGTCGCGCGGTTTGGCCTGCAAGTCGAGGAGCGCCATCATGCCAGCGCCGATGCCCTGGTTACCGCCGAACTGGCGCTGATCCTGTTCAGCCAGGCCCGGCGCCAGCAGCTGGACAGCCCGCTGCAGCTGGAGCAGCGCTTGCGCGGGTGGCGCAGGCGCAAGGTGCACAACCACGGCCTGTAGCTTTTCACCGCCCTTGCTGGCCTCTTCGCGGGTAAACCCGCTCCCACAGGGACTGTACTGCCTTTGATGCCCTGGAGATCCTGTGGGAGCGGGTTTACCCGCGAAGAGGCCAGCACAGGCATAACATCTGCACGACTTGGATGATGGCCATCCGATAAGCGTCCATTGCACCCACCCCCTCCCCTCTGCAACAATCGCGAATAATTATCGTTAGTTAATGCATTCGTTCCGGGGGGACGCTGCTTGTCTTCTGCACAGAGCCCACACGCCGATCTGGTCGGTGCGCTGTACCGCGACCATCGCGGCTGGCTGCTCGCCTGGCTGCAACGCAGCATGGCCTGCCGCCAACGTGCCGAAGACCTGAGCCAGGACACCTTCGTGCGCCTGCTCGGCCGTGCGCAACTGGATACGCCCCGCGAACCCCGCGCGTTCCTGGCCGCCGTGGCCAAGGGCCTGATGTTCGACCACTTCCGCCGCGCCGCGCTGGAACAGGCCTACCTGGCCGAACTGGCCCTGATGCCGGAAGTCGAACAACCTTCCCCGGAAGTGCAACACCTGATCCTTGAGGACCTCAAGGCCATCGACCGCCTGCTCGGCAAGCTCTCGAGCAAGGCCCGCGCAGCATTCCTGCACAATCGCCTGGAAGGTATGAGCCATGCCGAAATCGCCGAGCACATGGGGGTTTCGGTTTCGCGGGTGCGCCAGTACATCGCCCAGGGCATGCGCCAGTGCTACGTGGCCCTGTACGGGGAGCCGACGTGAGCAGTTCACCGGTTTCGTCCCGGGTGCTGGAAGCCGCCATTGCCTGGAAGCTCAGCCTCGACAACGGCAGCGGCACACCTGACGAGCGCAGCGAATTCATGCGCTGGCATGCCGCCAGCGAGGAGCATGCCCGCGCCTGGCGCCAACTCGGTGCCATGGACCAGCGCGTGAGCGCCGCTGCCGGCCCGGCACGCCAGGCCCTGCTGCAATCGCGCGCCGGGCTGCGCCGACGTATCGGCAAGGTCGGCGGCGGGCTGGCCGGCATGTTTCTGCTGGGCTCGCTGCTGGCCTGGGTCGGCGCACCATCGCTGGCACCGAGCTACTGGCTGGCCGATCAGCGTACCGCCACCGGCGAACTGCGTACCCTGCGCCTGGAAGACGGCACCTTGTTGAGCCTGAACAGCCACACGGCCGTGGATATCGACTACACCGGCAAGCAACGGGTGATTGTGCTGCACCAAGGCGAGATTTCGGTCGAAACCGGCCATCAGGACCGGCGCCCGCTGCTGGTGCGCACCGACGATGGCCGCCTGCGCCCGTTGGGCACACGCTTCCTGGTGCGCCGCGAGGACGACGGCACGCGCCTGGAAGTACTGCAAGCCTCGGTCGCTGCCATGCCGCTGAACAGCGGCGACGAACAGGTGCTGCGCGAAGGCCAGCAGGTTCTGATGAACGCCAACGGCCTTGGCCGGATCGGCACGGTGCCAGCCGGTGCCGACGCCTGGACCCGCGGCATGCTAGTGGTGGACAACGTGCGCCTGGCTGACCTGCTGGCCACGCTTGGCCAGTACCGCAGCGGTTACCTCGGGGTAGACGACCAGGTCGCCGATCTGCGGGTGACCGGCAGCTTCCCGCTGACCGATACCGACCTGGCACTGTCGTCGCTGGTGCCGGCACTGCCAGTGAAGGTCGAGCGGCATACGCCGTGGTGGGTGACCGTCGTTCCCAAATAAACCTGCACCGGCCTCTTCGCGGGTAAACCCGCTCCCACAGGGTTGCACCAGCCTCAAAGCCCCCGCGATCCCTGTGGGAGCGGGCAAGCCCGCGAAAGGGGCGGTACAGGCGAAAACCAACTTCAAATAATTCTCAATTTTTTTCAGATTCGCCCTGTCACTTTTCAAATCTCGCTCGGCAAGGAAGCAGAAAGCACTTATCCGTCGAGGAGCCTCTGCATGTCCCGTGCTGTTGATCGTATCCTGCGCCCCAGCCTGATGGCCCTGGCCATCGCCGTGACCGCACCATTGGCCAGCCCTGCCCTGTTCGCCGCCGAGCAATCCGCTCAGCGCGCCTACGACCTGACCAGCGCCCCGCTGGCCACCACTCTCAACCAGATCGCCAGCCAGGCCGGCATCACCCTGGCCATCGACCCGGCATTGGTAAGCGGCCGCACCTCGGCCCCAGTGAGCGGGCAGTACGATGGCCTTGGTGCCCTGCAGGCCGCCCTGCGCGGCACCGGCCTGCAACTGCAGCAAAGCAGCGTGGGCAGCTACAGCCTGGTGGCTACGCCGGAAGGGACACTGGCGTTGCCGGAGACTGCGATCAATGCGACTTCCAGCTATGAAAGCGCCTGGGGACCGGTAGAGGGTTACACCGCGACCCGGACAGCAGCTGGCACCAAGACCGACACCGCCATCGCCGAACTTCCCCGCTCGGTAAGCGTGATCACCCGCCAGCAGATGGAAGACCGGCCGGTGCTCAGCCTGAACGACGCCCTTCGCTACACCGCTGGCGTGCAGAGCAGCGGCTATGGATCCGACTCGCGCAGTGACTGGTTGCTGGTACGGGGTTTTGTGCCTACCCAGTTCCTCGATGGCCTGCCATTGCCCAAGGGCAACTACGCCACCCCCAAGATCGAGCCCTGGAACCTGGAGCGCATCGCCGTGCTGCGTGGCCCTGCCTCTTCGGTCTACGGCCAGACTCCACCAGGCGGCCTGCTGGACATGACCAGTCGTCAGCCGCAATTGGAAAGCAGCCACGAAGTCGAAGCCCAGGTTGGCAGCAACAACCACAAGCAGATCAACTTCGACAGCACTGGCAAGCTCGACGATGCAGGCCAGTTCCTGTACCGAGTGAGCGGCACCGTGCGTGACAGCGGTTCGCCGGTAGACCACATCCCGGACAAACGCTACAACATCGCGCCCAGCCTGACCTGGAACATCAACGACGACACCAAGCTGACTTTCATCAGCCAATACACCCGCGATGACACCGGCATCACCGGCCAGTTCCTGCCACTGCAAGGCACCAAGCTGGATAGCCCCGCAGGCAAGATTTCGCACCACAAGAACCTGGGCGACCCGGATTGGGAGTCCTACGACCGCACCTACTACCACCTGGGCTATGCGTTCGAGACCCGCCTGAACGATACCTGGCAGTTCCGTCAGAACCTGCGCTACGCGCGTAACGAACTGGACTTCAAGGGCATTACCGCCGGTGGTTCGATCTGGCCAGCCGGCCCGGACGAAGCTGTCAGCGCCGATGGCACCGTGCAACGCACCGCCGGTATCGTCGAGGAGGACATCTCACAGTTCGCCTTGGACAACAACTTCCAGGCCGACTTCCAGACCGGGCAGGTTGCCCATACCCTGCTGCTGGGGCTCGACCACCAGCGCTCGGACAGCAATGCCCGCTGGCGCTGGGGCTCGGCGGGTGTGCCACCGAGCAATATCCACAACCCCATCTACGGTCAGGATTTCTCGAACGTTCAGTACTTCGACATGTACGACTACGACCAGAAAACCCAGCAGACCGGCCTGTATATCCAGGACCAGATGGCGTTGGACAACTGGCGCCTGACCCTTGGTGGCCGTGAGGACTGGGTGCACACCGGCACCACCTTCCACAATCAAGGCGACGCAACCAACACCCAACGCGACAAGAAGTTCAGTGGTAACGCAGCTCTCAGCTATGTATTCGATAACGGCCTGACGCCTTACATCTCCTATGCCGAGTCGTTCCAGGCTGCCACCGGTTCCACCGTCAACAGCTCCGATGCCTTCGAACCGACCGAAGGCAAGCAATACGAACTGGGCATCAAGTACCAGCCTCCAGGCAGCAATAGCCTGTTCACCGCTGCTGTGTTCGACCTGACACAGGAGAACATGTCGGTGACCGAGGGTGGTGTCACCCGCCAGGTAGGCGAAGTGCGCGTAAAAGGCCTGGAGTTGGAGGCTACCTCGGATGTGACCGAGAACCTCAAACTGGTGGGCTCGTACACCTACAACGACAGCGAAATCATCAAAGGCACCAGTGACGAGAAAGGCAAGCGCATGGCGCAGGTGCCGCGCAACCAGGCTACTGCCTGGGCTGACTACACCTGGCACAGCGGACCACTGGATGGGTTCGGGGTCGGCGTTGGCGTGCGCTACGTGGGCGACACCTACGGTAATACCACTAACACCGATTGGGGGCATGTTGGGTCCTACACCGTGTACGACGCTTCGGTGCACTACGACCTGGGCCGCCTGAACAGCACCCTCAAGGGGGTGACCGTAGCCGTGGATGCGAAGAACCTGTTCAACAAGGACTACTTGTCTACCTGTGACGGGTACTACTGCTACTACGGCGACGAGCGCAACGTGGTGGCCAGTGTCAATTACAAGTTCTGAGTGAACGGGGGCCGCTTTGCGGCCCCAGCTTCCAACAGGCAAAAATCGGTACCGTGATGAAAAGCCCAACCATCCGCCGCTGGTCGGTGATCCACACCTGGAGCAGCCTGGTCTGCACCCTGTTCCTGCTGCTGCTGTCAGTCACCGGCCTGCCGCTGATCTTCCACCACGAACTCGAACACCTGCTCGGCGACGCCCCCGAACTGCGGGAAATGCCGGCCGATACGCCACACCTCGACCTGCAGCAGTTGGTGATCAAGGCCGAGCAGCACCGACCCGACGAGGTCATGCAGTACTTCGGCTACGACAAGGACGAAGCCAACGGCGTAGTGGCCATAACCGCCGCCACCGCCGGCACCGAACCCAATTCTTCGCACACCTTCATGCTCGACGCCCGCACCGGTGAAGCCGTGGCCATGCCGGCCGCCAACGGCGGCTTCATGATGACCATGCTGCGCCTGCACGTGGACATGTTCGCCGGCCTGCCCGGCAAGCTGCTGCTGGCCTTCATGGGCGTGCTGTTCGTCGTGGCGATCATCTCCGGCACCGTGCTCTATGCACCGTTCATGCGCCGTCTGGACTTCGGCACGGTGCGCCACGGCAAATCCCGTCGCCTGCGCTGGCTCGACCTGCACAACCTGATCGGCGTGGTCACCTTGGCCTGGGCACTGACGGTAGGCGTGACCGGTGTCATCAGCGCGCTGTCGGACCTGGTCATCGCCGCCTGGCGCAACGACAGCCTGGCCGCCATGGTTGCCCCATACCGTGATGCCCCACCGCTCACCGAACGCGCCCCGGCAACCCACCTGCTGACCATCGCCGAACAGGCCGCCCCCGGCATGCGTCCGGACTTCATCGCCTTCCCGGGCACACGCTTTTCCAGTGAGCACCACTATGCGGTGTTCATGAAGGGCGCCACGCACCTGACCTCGCACCTGCTCACGCCCGTGCTGATCGATGCGCGAACACTGGCAGTGACCGCCGTCGGCGAACGCCCCTGGTACATGGATGCCATGGGCCTGTCGCAACCGCTGCACTTCGGTGACTACGGTGGCCGGCCCATGCAAATCCTGTGGGCGCTACTCGATGTGCTGACCATCATCGTCCTCTGCAGCGGCTTGTATCTGTGGTGGGGCAAACAGCGCACGAAGCGGGAGGCGCGGGCATGAGCCACAAGTCACAGCCGACCTGGCGCATCTTCATCTGGCCGATGGTCGTGGCCTTGCTCACTGCCGTGGGGCTGTTTGCCGCCTTGCTGGGGGACGGGGTCTGGGACAGCCTGGCCTGGCTCGGCCTGGGGGTGTCGACGGCTCTCGGCCTGCAAGGTTTCTACCCTCGTCCACGGCAGTAACCGGATAATACCCGCACCCTCTTTTGCCGCGACATGGTTGGCTGCCATTTTCCAAGGAGCCATACCATGACACCTTTGCAGCGCCTCGAAGCGCTCGATCAACAACTCATCGCCCTTGAGCAAGGCAAACCCGAACTGGCGAGCGAAACGGAACCGGCCGCCCTGCGCCAGCGTTTTTTTGGTGACCTGGCAGCGTTCTGGAACGACCCTGTCGAAACAGGCCACAGCCGCGTCCGGCAACTGCGCGAACTGCGTCATGAGCAACTTCTGGCCGAACTGGAACTGCGCCTCGCCGACCAGACCCTGGACTACAGCCACATCAGCCTGCTGCGCACCTCCCTGGAGCTGCCGCTACCCTGGCAGCGCAACCACCTGCCAGACACCCACCGGGCCCAGGTTTATCGGCCGGTATTCAACCGTTCAAGCCCCCATGGCCGGTTGCCGTTACCCGGCGTGCTGGTATTGGTGGCAGACGCACCGGAAGGGGCCGTTGCCGAGCCTGCAACAGCCACAGGCCAGGCACTGCTGTGCAGCGTGTCTCATGGCGTTGAAGGCTTCGCCAACCTGGCTGAACTGCATAGGGAGCTGTGCGAGCGCCTGGACGACCCCATGCAAAGCCGGCCAATGCTGCAACTGCTCCCCCGCCTGCAGGACCAGCAACTGGTCCGGTGTGCCGACCGGCTGCGCTACGAGTGGTTTACTGGCGACCTGGTCGAACAACAGGCCACTGACGTGATCGACGCGCAGCATCAACGGCTTACCATCGCCTGGCACGCCGCCTGGGCGCTTGACCAGAACCCGAATCTACCGGCACTGAAAAGCACCCTGGCCAAACAGCAGTCACTGACCGATCTCATGGGCAGCCAATATGCGTTGTCCACCCGTTATGCGCTGCTGCTGGAAAAACACCTGCCCGCCTGGCTGCGCCAGAGCTCCACGCAAAGCCTGACGCACATCATGCAAACGATCCAAGAGCTCGCCGGGGCCATCACCCAGGCTGCTGCACCCGGCCTTTTGACCCTGGAGGCGTTCGGCAATCGCCACCACCTGCTGGCATGGGTGCGCGAACGCCTTGGCAAGGCGCTGCGGCGCGAATTCTCCATCGAATTGCCTGCCGAAAAAGTCTGCATAACCGTCACGCTTGCACACCGCACCGGCCCGCTGATCAACCCGCTGGCACCTTCGGGTTACGTGGCCGTTGCCAACCGTCGCCATGTCGGTGGCACCATCGAACTGGTAACCACCACCTACCGCCTGGACGAGCTGGCCCTGCTGAACATCGGCTGGTTCGACGTCGATTACTGGCTGACTGCCCGAATACACCACGAAGACGGTTCCACGCTGGAATCAATATCCGCTGAAGGGGTAAAGCGCCTGGTGCGTGAGCTGGACGCCGGCAGTGGCTACATCCGCTACCTGCGAACCCACCTGCTGGAGTCTCCAGGTGCGCGCTGGCGCATGCAATGCCACGGCAACATGAACCGCGCCCGCATGCGCGCCGAGGCTGCCAAGGCCCGCTATGCCAGGCACTTTCTGAACGATACCCACGAGCGGGGCTATCGCTGGGTCAAGGCCGTCACCGACCACCCCGACAACAATTGGCGTCCTACCATCGACGAGCATCGTATCGCGGTGCGCCAACTGATCATCGACGGGCACACGCTGCAAGGGGTACTGCTGCTCAATGCCGAGAGCGACAACCAGCCGTCGCTGGTGCTGTATACACCGGACGCTCCCGACCGGCGCGCATGGCGTGAATACCCCGATACCCGGGCGCTGCTCAGAACCCTTCGCAGCACGCCTTCCTTGCGAAAGTACCTGATCCAGCGCGCGCCTCTGGCTGATGGCAAGCGGCTCGACAAGTTGGTGCGCAAAGGCCGCCTCGGGCCATATGTGCAAAGACCAATGATCAACGGCAACCTCTTCGATGCCCTTTACAAGGCCCAGGTCCACGCCATGATCGCCGAGGCCGATACCAACAGCCGCAGCAACCGCGAGCTGCTCGGCGAGTACGGGCTGTCGACGCTGCGCCTGGTTCTCGACATGATCAGCCTCGTGCTACCGGCCCCGACAATGTCAGCCCTGGCCTTCGGCCGTATGTCGATTTCGCTGTGGGACGGCTTCGAAGCCCTGGAAAAAGAGGACTATGCAGCAACCTTCCACCACGCCATGGCCGCTTTGAGCCACAGCGCCGATGGGTTGTCCAGTTTCGCTGGTTCGCCCCTCATGCGCCGGGCGATGCGCGGCCTGCCGCCGCAACCTCCGCGCCCACTGCCGAATACCCACGAAGCGGCCGTGGATGTGAGCAAGCTGCGCTACCGGATCGACGGCGTTCATGGCGAGGAAGTGTACGAACAGATCAACAGCGTGCCAGGTCCGGACCGGTACTTCGTCAAGGACAGCCAGGGGCGGTTGTACAACGTCCACTTCGACGGCTATCGCTGGCGGGTACTCGACCCCAGGCAGCCGGATGCCTACGCGCAACTGCCGATCAAACGGCTGCGCAACGGCAATTGGGTGGTCGATTCCATCGTGCTTTGGCATGACGGGTTGCCTGACATAGCCCACCTGTTGGAAGAGGTACGCCTGCAACAACCATTAGCGGGCGAACCGGTGGCAGGGGACGCCGACCTGCACGACGATGGGGGGCAACTCTATTTGCAGTTGGGTAACCATCAGTTGCCGGTTCGACGGCACCTGCTTGCCGGGCAATACCATTTGCTGCTGCCCGAGAAGGCACTGGGCGCAGTCCACGCCTGGGCAGTATTGCGCCAACAGGGCGGCCAATGGCGCATTCGCGTGCGCCAGCCAGGCCGCAGCAGCGACTGGCTGGCACTGCCGGCGGATTACTCGGCCAGCTTGGGCAGCAGCCGGTCCAGCCGCTGATGCAAGGCACTGCCACTCGGCCAGTTGCGCAGCAGCCGCGCCCGATCACGGGCGTAGGCCGGGGCGAAGCTGAGCTGGGTGGCGTGCTGGCACATGGCGTCAAGGTCGATCAGCGACCATTGGCCGTTGTGCCAGAACAGGTTGTGGCCCTTGAAGTCACCATGGCTGATACGCTCGCGAATCAGCTGCTGCATCACATGCACCAGGGCATCCACCTGCTCCTCGGGCGCATCGCCGTTATCCACGTAGGGCGCGAAGCATTCGGCCAGGTCTGGGCCATCGATATACTCGGTGACCAGGTAGGCACGGCTTCGCAGCCCCATCACCCGTTGCTCCAGCACCGCGAGTGGACGCGGCGTGGCAATGTCGAGGAATTCCAGGCGATGGCCTTCAATCCAGGAATGCCAGGCCCGGCTCGGGCGCCAGAAGCGCTTGAACCAGTGTGCGGTGTTCTTGATGTTGTAGCGCTTGAGCACCAGCGTGCGGCCGCCAACCTCGATGCGCGCCACACTGGCCGCACCCCCGGTCTTGTACAGGTGACCCTGGTCGATCAACGCGTCAGCCTGCTCCAGTACCGGCAGCATGGCTTCGACCTCGTCGCGGCGGATTGCCCGCAAGCCCGAAAGGCTGCGCTCGACACTGAACAGGCTGCATTCACGACCAGCCTTTTCCAGGTAATCCTTCTGGCGCCAGCTGCGCACCTTGTCCACCTGCTTCTGCAAGGCTTCCAGCGGCAGCGCATGCTCGGCGTTGGCCAGCAGGTAGTGCACCAACAGTTCTTCGATGAAAGGCTCCAGGCGCTTGGGGAGCTGAGCGAAGAACACCCCCAGGTTTTCCAGCACACGCGGGCGTGACAGCTGCTGGCCAGGCGTTTCGGCCTTGATGCCGGCGCCGTCGATCAGGTACAGCTTGCCGCCGTGGCGCAGCAGGTTGTCCAGGTGCAGGTCTTCCTGCCATAAACCCCGGGCGTGCATGTGCGCCACTGCAGTGAGCGCCTCGCCCAGCACCAGATGCTGCTCGTCTGCCAACACCGGCAAACTCTCCACTGCCGCCCAGGCATCGGCCAGGCTCTCGGCGCCGTCGAGGAATTCGAACAGCAGCCAGCCGCCCTCGCCTTCCTTGAGGCCGTCAGCCAGCAGCTTCGGCGTGGTCAGGCCCTGCTCGGCCAGCAGTTTCACGCCTTGCAGTTCGCGCTGGAAATGCCGTGCAGCGTTACCACCGACCAGCAGCTTGGCCAGCACGGGGGTACCGCGCCACACGCCGGCACCCACATAGCGCTGGCCCGGCAGCACGCGCAGCAGGCTGAGCAATTGCAGGTCGGCCGTGCCGGCGGCATCGGCCAGGGTGATGCTCAGGGGCAACGAGGGGCTGCGCCCGGCCTCTTTCAATTCAGACAAACGCATCAGCGGGCCTCTTTTTCACGACGGCGTTGCGTCAGGCGTTGCAGCCAGGTATCGACCAGCGTGCCATCGGCAGGCTGCGCCAGGTAGCTGGCCAGCAAGGTACGTACATCGCGCTCGCCCCAGACCGGTGCGCGGCGCAGCAACGGTTCCAGGTCCTTGAGGCGGTCACGCATGCCGAACAACAGGGGTCGGGTCTTCTCCAGGTCGATCAGTTGCGCGTCCCAGCCTTCGCGGCGCTGACGCAGGAAGATGTGCTTGGGGTAGAAGCAACCATGCACCTGGCCGGCACGGTGCAGGGTGCGCGCCAGCTGGCCGCAGGCCTGCAGGACACCATTGCGTTCGGCATCGCTAAGTTGTGGCCACCGGGCCAACAAGCTGTCGAGGTCGGCCCATTCGTCCAGAGCACGAGTCATCAGGATCGCCCGGTGCGTGCCGCCTTTCTTGCGCTCGCCGTAGAACACCGCCTGCAAGGCCGGAATCTGCAGTTTCTGGTAACGGCTGATGTTGCGGAATTCGCGGGCGAAGGTCGGCTCGCCGAATGGCCGGTGCAGGGTACGGGTCAGGTAGTCGCTCTGGCGCTTGAGGTAGTAGCCCTTGCCCTCGAGCTCCAGGCGGTACACGCTGCTCCAGCCACCGCGGCCGGTGTTCGGTTCGTCCACGGCATCCAGTTGCAGCGCCCACAGTGCCTCGAAGTCGTCCAGGCCATGGCGCTTGAGCAGCGCGAGGTCCGCGCTGGCCAGGTAATCGGTCATTCCCTTCCCTCGAAAAAGCTCACCACCTGGCGAATGCGCTTCTTGTCACGCACATTCAGCCGGTCGCGGCCACGATATTGCAGGTAGAAACGCAGGCGCTGGGTCGCCGACAGGTGGTATTTGGCCACTTTGTCCAGGCATGCCAGGTCCTTGATCATCCGGTGCCGCCACATGAAGCCGCGCCAGAAATCGCCGGTGGGGCAGTCGATGAAGAATAGCGTGCCCTGGTCGTCGACCAGCAAGTTGCGCCATTTCAGGTCGTTATGGGCGAAGTGGTGCTGGTGCATGACCCGGGTGTGGCGCGCCAGCTGGCTGCTGACATGCCCGACCCAGGCGCGATCGGCCAGGCGTGCATCGTTGCGCTCGGCCAGCGCCGACAAGTCTTCGGTACGCGGCAGTTCGCGGGTGATCATGGCCCCCCGGCCAAAGGCCAGGCCATTACGCTCCAGGCCCCACGCCACCACTTCGGCAGTGGCGATGCCCCACTTGGCGAACTGCTTGAGGTTCTGCCATTCGGCCTTGATCCGCGGCCGGCCCAGGTAACGGCGCATGTGCTTGCCGGCCCCGGTGTAGCGCTTGACGTAATAATTGACCCCGTCACGCGTGATACGCACCACCTCACTGAGCGGGTCGCGGGTCAGGCGCTCGCCTTGCAGGGCAAATACCGCTTCCAGGCTGCCGAAGTCCGCCGCCAGGTGTTGGTAGCCTGGCGCCAGTGTCCACCCCGCCATCAGAGTGCATCCCCATAACGTTGCTTGCGGTCATAGAGTTTCTGCGCCTTGCGCTCCAGCCAGGCGAGCAGCGCGGCTTCATCCTTAAGGACCTGCCGCAGCGGGCGCTGAAAGTAACCGCGCAGGAAACGCAGCTTGTCGCGCTGGGTCAGGCCGATGTCCAGCGCCGAGAAGTACAGCGCGGCCAGGTCCTTGTCGCGCCAGCGGCGGCTGATTTTCGCCCGGGTCTGCGCGCGGTGCAGGTCGATTACCGACAGTTTGAAGTCTTCCGCCGTCACCGGGCGGTCGGTGTGCAGCAGGAAGTGGCAGATGTAGCAGTCGCGGTGGTTGACCCCGGCGCGGTGCATGCCGCCGGTCATCTTCGCCACTTCGGCGATCAGCGCGCGCTTCAGGCGCGGCTCGGGCGGCTGCCTGACCCAGTCGATGCTGAAGTCTTCCAGGCTGATGGTCGGCGCCAGCTCTTCGGTGATGATGAACGAGTGCTGCGCGGCCGGGTTGCTGCCACGCTCGCCATAGGCGACGGCTGTCATGGTCGGCACGCCAACCTGGTGCAGGCGCTGTATGGCCTGCCATTCCTGGCCGGCGCCGAGTACCGGCAGCTTGGCGGTAAGCAGGTTCTTGAAGATCTCGCCCCAGCCGATGCCGCGGTGGATCTTGACGAAAAAGCCCTCGCCAGCGACTTCGGTGCGCAGCGTGCGGCGCCCTTCCAGTTCGCGATAGACCTCGCCTTGCAGCGCCTCCACGGCATCGAAGGCATCACGCCCGGCCCACAGGCGCTTGAACGGTTCGGCCAGTATCAGCTTCATGCGGACTCCTGCCCCAGGATCACGTCGGCGGCATGCTGCGGCATGCTGTACAGATCGGCGGTTTCAGCAAACGCCAGGCCGTTGCGCGACCAGCTGGCGCGGGCCTGCTGGTCTTCGAGCATGCGCTGCAGGTAGCCATTGAGCTGTTCCTGCTCGAACGGCTCGTCCAGCACCAGGCCACTGTCGGCCTCGGCGATATAGTGGGCGTAGCCGCATACTTTGGAGACCAGCACCGGCAGGCCGGCCACCAGTGCCTCGAGCAGCACCGTGCCGGTGTTCTCGTTGTACGCCGGGTGGATCAGCAGGTCGGCGCCAAGCAGAAAGCGCGGGATGTCGCTGCGGCCCTTGAGGAACTGCACCTGCTCGCCCAGGCCCAAGGTAGCGCTTTGCAGCTGGAACACCTTGGGGTCATCCTGGCCTATCACCATCAGCCTGGTACGTTTGCGCAAGGCCGATGGCAGCGCGGCCAGGGCCTTGAGGCTGCGGTCAACGCCCTTGGTCTTGAAGCCTGAGCCAATCTGCACCAGCAGCAGGTCGTCATCGCCCAGGTTGAATTCCTTGCGGAACTCGGCGCGGATTTCGCCGGCATTGGCCGGCGCGCGGCGGTCCTGGGAAATGCCCGGCGGCAGCAGGTGGAAACGTTCCACCGGGGTGCCGTAGTGCTTGATGAACAGCGGCTGCTGCACTTCGGAAATCATCAGCACTTCGGTATGGGCGTCCTTGGCGAACACCGCACGTTCGTACTCGGCAAAGTGCCGGTAGCGGCCCCAGCGGCGGTACAGGCCGCCACGCAGGGTCTGCGCCTTGTCCTCGAAGCAGCCGTCGGCGGCGTAGTACACATCCAGCCCAGGCATCTTGTTGAAGCCGATCAGGCGGTCGACCGGGCGCTTGGCCAGGTCGGCGGCCATCCAGGCGCTGAGCTTCTCATTGCGGCGGTGATTGAAAATCGCCTTCACCGGCGCCACCAGCACTTCGAAGCCCGGCGGAATGTCACCCTCCCAGATCAGCGTGTACACACGGATCTGGTGGCCCCGCTTCTGGCATTCCAGGGCAATGCGCATGAAGTCGCGCTGCAGCCCGCCGAAGGGGAAATATTTGTAAAGCACGAAAGCCAGTTGCATCAACGGACATCCTCAGCCAGCAGCAACGCGCTCAAGCGGCTCGCCACATGCTCGGGATTCAGGCGAGTGAAGCACAGCGGCCACTCGCGTTTCAGATCGAACCGGCGCAGGTCGTCGGCGCTCGGTTTGTAGGTGCACTTCTTCTGCAGGCAGGGCGCGCAGGGCCAGTCACTGGCCTGGTGAATCTGGGTCCGTCCGTAGGCGCCGGTCAGGCCCGGGTTGGTCGGGCCGAACAGCGAAATGGTGGGCACATCAAGTGCCGCCGCCAGGTGGCCGAGGCCGGTATCGACCGCCACACAGGCTTTTGCCGCCGCCAACACGCGTGCGACGCCGGCAAGGTTCAATTTGGGGAGCACCTGGCAGTTGTTCAAGCCCTGGGCGATGCGCTCGGCCCGCGCCTTCTCGGCCGGGTTGCCCCACGGCAGGCGCACTTCCAGCTTGCGCCGGCCCATGCGCTCGGCCAGTTCGCGCCAGTAGGCTTCGGGCCAGTGCTTGGTCGCCCAGGTGGTACCGTGCAGGAACACCACATAGGGGGCGGCCGGCGGCAGTTGCAGGCGCTCGAGGTCGAGGCCGTAGTTGCCGATGCCTTCCGGCAGGTCGTAGGCCAGGGCCATGGCGAACAGCTGGCGCACCCGCTCCACCGCATGCTGGCCGGTGGCAACCGACAGGCGCCGGTCATAGAAGCGGCTGGCCCAGCCCTCCCGGGCCGAGTAGCGGTCCAGGCCAGCCACAGGCGCCTTCACATAGCGGGTCAGCCAGGCCGACTTGACCAGGCCCTGGGCGTCGATCACCAGGTCGTACTTGCGCTCGCGTACACGCTGCTTGAATGCCTTCCACTCACCGCTCTTGATGGTTTGCCAGAGGTTCTTGCGCCAGCGGCGAATGGCCACCGGGATCACCTGGTCGACCGCCGGGTGCCAGCTGGGGATTTCGGCGAAGCCTTCTTCCACCACCCAGTCGAAACGGATGCCCGGGATGGCCTGGGCGGCATCGGTAAGCGCCGGCAAGGTGTGGATCACATCACCCAGCGACGAAGTCTTGATGATCAGTACCCGCACTTAGTCGACCTCGGCCACGGTATCGATCAGGTCCGGCCCGGTCAGGCTGTGCAGGGCAGCGATGACTTTGCCCGGCTCCAGCAGGCGCAGGCAGTTGTAGTGGCCGAAGCGGCAGGTGCGGTCGAAGCACGGGCTGCACTCGATGCCGGTGCGCACCACTTCCACATGCTCGGCCAGCGGCGGGGTGAAGCCCGGCGAGGTCGAGCCGTACACCGCCACCAGCGGGCGGTTCAGCGCGGCGGCCACGTGCATCAGGCCCGAGTCGTTGGACACCACGGCATGGGCGCAGGACATCAGGTCGATGGCCTCGGCCAGCGAGGTTTCGCCGGCCAGGTTGGACGACTCTTCACGCAAGCCCGGGATCAGCCGATCGCGAATCTGCTCACCGACCGGGTGATCGTTCCTCGAGCCGAACAGCCACACCTGCCAGCCCTGGCGGATCATCGCATCGGCCACGGTGGCGTAGTGCTCGGCCGGCCAGCGCTTGGCCTCGCCGAACTCGGCACCGGGGCACAGCGCCAGCACCGGGCGGTCCAGCTCCAGGCCGAACTTGGCAAGGGCGGCGTCGCGGCTTTGCGCTTCGATCTGAAGGCTGGGGCGCGGGTACGGCTGCGGCAGCTCGGCGCCGGGTGCGTAGGCCAGGGCCATGAAGCGCTCGATCATCAGCGGGTAACGGGCCTTGTCCAGCTTGCGCACGTCGTTGAGCAGGCCGAAGCGCATTTCGCCGCGCCAGCCGGTGCGCTTGGGGATACCGGCAAAGAACGGCACCAGCGCCGACTTCAGCGAGTTGGGCAGCAGGATGGCCTGGTCGTACTGGCCGGCCAAGGACTTGCCGATGCGTCGCCGCGTGGCCAGTTCCAGTGCGCCGTGGCCGAGCGGGAAGCTCAGGGCCTGACGGACCTCGGGCATGCGTTCGAGGATCGGCCGGCTCCACTCGGGGGCCAGCACATCGATCACGCAGTCGGGGTGCTGCTGTTTCAGGCACTGGAACAGGGTCTGCGCCATCACCATGTCGCCAACCCAGCTGGGGCCAATGATCAGTATTCTCATGCTTAGTCCAGAAACGCTCGGGGAGGCTACAGGCTGCGGTACAGCCTGGCCTCCCCTCTTTATATTCAGGCTATGTGGCGGACAGTGTACCACTCAGGCATATCCGCCGCTGATTGCAGACCCTGTGGGAGCGGGTTTACCCGCGAACACCGGCGAAGCCGGTGCCAGGCACCGCGTGGCCTTATTCGCGGGTGAACCCGCTCCCACAGGGTTGGCGGGGCCTTCAGGTAAGGCCCAATTCACCCCAGATCCGCCGCACCTCACGGCGTTCATCGGCAAACTGCGCCGCATCGATAACCCCGGCCTGCTTCTGCAGGGCCTGGCGGTGCGAGGCCGAGCGGAACGCCTTGTACACTTCACGCAACAGCACCGCGTCACTGGCCGGCATCAAACCCGCCTGCTCCAGCTCTTCCAGAATGCGGATGTTATCGGTCCATCGGAGTATGGCCGGGTGGTCGTGGGACCAGGCCAAAGCGGCGTATTGCACCATAAATTCGATATCGACGATACCGCCGGCATCCTGCTTGATATCGAACGGTACACCGGCCTCGAAGGCGTTGGCCGCGGTACCGGCAGCGGTGGCCTTGGTGCCGAGGTTGTCGCGCATCTTGGCGCGCATTTCGCTCACTTCGCTGCGCAGTTTTTCCAGGTCGCGGGCCTGGCCCAACACCTTGGCGCGCACACCTTCGAACGCCGTGCCCACCTGCTTGCAGCCCACCAGCACCCGGGCCCGCACAAGGGCCTGGTGCTCCCAGGTCCAGGCCTCGTTCTGCTGATAGCGCTCGAACGCTCCCAGCGAGCTCACCAGCAGACCCGAGGCACCCGACGGGCGCAGGCGCATGTCCACGTCATACAGCTGGCCCGAGTTGGTCTGGGTGGTCAGCAGGTGAATGATGCGCTGGCCGAGGCGCGTGAAGAACTGCGCACTGTCGATCGGCTTGGCGCCGTCGGTTTCCGCCTGCGGGTCGCCGTCATGGATGAATACCAGGTCCAGGTCCGAGCCGTGGCCCAGCTCCAGGCCACCTACCTTGCCGTAGCCGATGATGATGAAGCCCGGGTCGCACAGGCTGCCGTCGCTGCGCTTGGGCTGGCCGTGGCGGGTCACGGTCTGGCGCCAGGCGAGGGCCAGTACCTGGTCGAGGATGGCCTCGGCCAGCCAGGTCAGGTAGTCGCTGACTTTCATCAGCGGCAGGTTGCCGCTGATTTCCGAAGCGGCCACGCGCAGGCTGTGGGCCAGCTTGAAGTGGCGCAGCGCCTCCATTTGCTGTTCCAGGTCGTCCTCAGGGATGCGCGTCAGGCGTTCGCGCAGTTCGCTGGCCAGCTCCGGCGCCAGTGGCGGGCTGAACAGGCGGCCTTCGTTAAGTAGCTCGTCGAGCAGCAGCGGGTAGCGGGCAATCTGCTCGGCAATCCACGGGCTGGCGGCGCACAGTGTCAGCAAGCGGCGCAAGGCCCCGGGGTTTTCGGTGAGCAGCACCAGGTAGGCGGAACGCCGTGCCACGGCCTCGACCAGCGGCAGCACGCGCTCGAGCACCAGGTCGGGGTTGTCATGTTCCACAGCCTGGGCCAGCAACCGTGGGATAAAGGCGTCCAGGCGCTCACGGCCAATCCGCTGCATCGAACGCAACTGCGGGCTGGAGCGCAGCGCGGCCAGGCGCCGCAGGGCTTCGGCAGGCTGCCGGAATCCGGCCTCTTGCAGCTGACGGCCAGCCGCATCTTCATCCTGTGCCTGCTCCCACAGCGGTGACCATTCCCCCCCCACCACCAGCTCGCCCTCGCCGTCTTCATCATCCGGGTCGGCGATCACTTGGCGGAAGTGCCAGTCAATACGGCTACGCCAGTGCGTCAGCTGGTCATGGAAGCTTTGCCAGTCGGCATAGCCAAGCATGTAGGCCACCCGCGCCTGATCGATCTCGTTGTCCGGCAGCATCTGCGTCTGGCGGTCGGCGATGGCTTGGATGGCGTGTTCGGTATAGCGCAGGAACTCATAGCCCTCGCGCAACTCGGCGACCACGGCTGGCGGCAGGTAGCCCTGGCCCTCGAGGGTGGCCAGCACTTTCAGCAGTGGCCGCTGTTGCAGGCTGAGGTCGCGCCCGCCGTGGATCAGCTGGAAGGCCTGGGCGATGAATTCCACCTCGCGAATGCCACCGGCACCCAGCTTGATGTTGTCGGCCATGCCCTTGCGCCGCACTTCCTGCTGGATCAGCTGCTTCATGGTGCGCAGCGCTTCGATCGCGGAAAAGTCCAGGTAGCGGCGGTACACGAACGGCCGCAGCATCTCCTGCAACTGTGCCCCGGTCGCCTGGTCGCCGGCCACAACCCGCGCCTTGATCATCGCGTAGCGTTCCCAGTCACGGCCCTGGTCCTGGTAGTACTGCTCCAGGGCATTGAAGCTGAGCACCAGCGCGCCGGCCGAACCATACGGGCGCAGGCGCATGTCGACGCGGAACACGAAACCGTCGACGGTGACCGGGTCCAGCGCCTTGATCAGGCGCTGGCCCAGGCGGGTGAAGAACTCCTGGTTGTCCAGCGAGCGCTTCACCCCTTCGGTTTCGCCGCCTTCGGGGAAGGCGAAGATCAGGTCGATGTCCGACGACAGGTTCAGCTCCACTGCACCCAGCTTGCCCATGCCCAGCACCACCATGTGCTGCGGCTGGCCGCTGCGGTTGCCGACAGGCGTGCCGAACTGCTGGCAGTGGCGCGGGTACAGCCATTGGTAGGCTTCGTCGATGGCGGCGTCGGCCAGGTCGGACAGGTCGCGGCAGGTTTCGCCCAGCGCGGCCTGGCGGGTGATGTCGCGCCAGATGATGCGCAGCTGTTGGCGGTTGCGCTCGCGGCGCAGGTTGCGCGCCAGCTCGTCCTCGCTCTGCGCCGCCTGGGCGGCTGCAGCGATGTGCCCGCGCAGTTCACCCGCGGCGTAACGCCGATCCAGCTCGCCACTGGCCAGCAGGCCGAACAGCATGGCCGGCTCGCGCCGGACCAGGCCGAGCACGAAGTCGCTGGCGGCGGCTACCTGATCGAACTGTTGCCGGTGCAGCGGGCTCCAGGCCTGGAGGTCGAGTTCCGGGTGGGTAGCCACCGCATCGCTGATGAATTGCTGGTTGCGCGCGACCAGCGGCTGCAGGGTAGCGGGCAGATCGGACGGCAAAGGTAGGCGCATGGTCTATCCTTGATCGGCGTGAAATAGAGGGGAAGAAGCGGCCAAGGGGAAGCCGGACCACGGTTGGACTGTCGTACAAAAGTTGGAAATAGCTGAAAGAAGCGCAAAAATGGCAACAAACATCAAGAATTACCCGTTCGCGACACAATGCCAACCAACATGAACGTTTTTCCTCACAAGCCAACATGCGACGAAACGTCGCACAAATGTAGTTTTACTACTACTCGTGTCGTGTAAAAGCATGAAATGCGAAAGCAAATGTAGTAAAACTACACGGCGCCGGAGGACACCCCGGTAATCCAAGAATTCACGACGTCTGCCCATAAGGCCAGTCGCAATCTCAGGCAATCGATTCTGGTTGCCTTTCCGCCCTGGAGCAAGCCATGCAAGACCTCGATCCAATCGAAACCCAGGAATGGCTGGATGCCCTGGAGTCGGTCCTCGACAAAGAAGGCGAAGACCGCGCTCATTACCTGATGACCCGTATGGGCGAGCTGGCCACCCGTAGTGGCTCCCAGCTGCCGTATGCGATCACCACGCCATACCGCAACACCATCCCTGTCACCCACGAAGCACGCATGCCTGGCGACCTGTTCATGGAACGCCGCATTCGCTCGATGGTGCGTTGGAACGCCCTGGCCATGGTCATGCGTACCAACCTGAAAGACTCGGACCTGGGCGGACACATCTCCAGCTTCGCCTCCAGCGCCACCCTGTACGACATCGGCTTCAACTACTTCTTCCAGGCCCCGACCGAAGAACACGGCGGCGACCTGATCTTCTTCCAGGGCCATGCTTCGCCAGGCATCTACGCCCGTGCGTTCATGGAAGGCCGCATCAGCGAAGACCAGATGAACAACTTCCGTCAGGAAGTGGACGGCAACGGCCTGTCTTCGTACCCGCACCCATGGTTGATGCCTGATTTCTGGCAGTTCCCGACCGTTTCGATGGGTCTGGGCCCGATCCAGGCCATCTACCAGGCACGTTTCATGAAGTACCTGGAAGCCCGCGGCTTCATCCCGGCCGGCAAGCAGAAGGTCTGGTGCTTCATGGGTGACGGCGAGTGCGACGAGCCGGAATCCCTGGGCGCAATCGCCCTGGCCGGCCGCGAGAAGCTGGACAACCTGATCTTCGTCATCAACTGCAACCTGCAGCGCCTCGACGGCCCGGTTCGCGGCAACGGCAAGATCATCCAGGAACTCGAAGGCGTGTTCCGTGGCGGTGGCTGGAACGTCAACAAGGTCGTGTGGGGCCGCTTCTGGGACCCACTGTTCGCCAAGGACACCAACGGTGCCCTGCAGCGCCGCATGGACGAAGTCATCGACGGCGAGTACCAGAACTACAAAGCCAAAGACGGCGCGTACGTTCGTGAAAACTTCTTCAACACCCCAGAGCTCAAGGCCATGGTCGAAGACCTGTCCGACGAAGAGATCTGGAAGCTCAACCGTGGCGGCCACGACCCGTACAAGGTCTACGCGGCGTACCACCAGGCGGTCAATCACAAGGACCAGCCTACCGTCATCCTGGCCAAGACCATCAAGGGTTACGGTACCGGTGCCGGCGAAGCCAAGAACACCGCGCACAACACCAAGAAGGTCGACGTCGACAGCCTGCGTCACTTCCGTGACCGCTTCGACATCCCGGTCAAGGATGCCGACCTGGAGAACCTGCCGTTCTTCAAGCCGGAAGAAGGTTCTGCCGAAGCCAAGTACCTGGCCGAGCGCCGTGCTGCCCTGGGTGGTTTCGTGCCACAGCGCCGCGCCAAGAGCTTCAGCGTACCGACCCCTCCACTGGAAACGCTGAAAGCGATCCTGGACGGCTCGGGCGACCGCGAAATCTCCACCACCATGGCCTTCGTGCGTATTCTGGCGCAGCTGGTCAAGGACAAGGAAATCGGCCAGCGCATCGTCCCGATTATCCCGGACGAAGCCCGTACCTTCGGTATGGAAGGCATGTTCCGCCAGCTGGGCATCTACTCGTCGGTCGGCCAGCTCTACGAGCCAGTCGATAAAGACCAGGTGATGTTCTACCGCGAAGACAAGAAGGGCCAAATCCTCGAGGAAGGCATCAACGAAGCCGGCGCCATGTCGTCGTTCATCGCTGCCGGTACCTCGTACAGCTGCCACAACCAGCCGATGCTGCCGTTCTACATCTTCTACTCGATGTTCGGCTTCCAGCGTATTGGCGACCTGGCCTGGGCCGCTGGCGACAGCCGCACCCGTGGCTTCCTGATCGGCGGTACTGCCGGCCGTACCACCCTGAACGGTGAAGGCCTGCAGCACGAAGACGGTCACAGCCACATGATGGCGGGCACCATCCCGAACTGCCGCACCTATGATCCGACCTACGGCTACGAGCTGGCGGTGATCATCCAGGACGGCATGAAGAAGATGACCGAAGAGCAACAGGACATCTTCTACTACATCACCGTGATGAACGAATCCTACCAGCAGCCAGCCATGCCGGCCGGTGTCGAGGAAGGCATCATCAAAGGTATGTACCTGCTGGAAGAAGACACCCGCGAAGCCGCGCACCACGTACAGCTGATGGGCTCCGGCACCATCCTGCGCGAAGTCCGCGAAGCAGCGAAGATCCTGCGTGAAGAGTTCAACGTTGGTGCCGACGTGTGGAGCGTCACCAGCTTCAACGAACTGCGTCGCGACGGCCTGGCCGTGGAACGCGCCAACCGCCTGAAACCTGGCCAGAAGCCACAGCAGACTTACGTCGAGCAGTGCCTGAACGGTCGCAAGGGCCCGGTCATCGCCTCCACCGACTACATGAAGCTGTTCGCCGAGCAGATTCGCCAGTGGGTACCGAGCAAAGAGTTCAAGGTCCTGGGTACCGACGGTTACGGTCGCAGCGACAGCCGCAAGAAGCTGCGTCACTTCTTCGAAGTCGACCGCCACTTCGTGGTGCTGGCTGCCCTGGAAGCCCTGGCTGACCGCGGCGAGATCGAACCAAAGGTTGTTGCAGACGCTATCGTCAAGTTCGGTATCGACCCGGACAAGCGCAACCCACTGGACTGCTGAGGAGTATTTTTAAGTGAGCGAACTCATTCGCGTACCTGACATCGGCAGCGGTGAAGGTGAAATCATCGAGCTGTTCGTCAAGGTCGGTGATCGTATCGAGGCTGACCAGAGCCTGCTGACCCTGGAGTCCGACAAGGCCTCCATGGAGATCCCGGCCCCGAAAGCCGGCGTCATCAAGGAACTGAAGGTCAAGCTGGGCGACCGCCTGAAAGAAGGCGACGAGCTGCTGGTCCTGGAAGCCGAGGGCGCCGCTGCAGCGGCCCCTGAGGCTCCGGCCCAGGCTGCTGCGCCGGCTCCGGCCGCCGAAGCCGCCCCTGCCCCAGCTCCGGCAGCAGCCCCGGCTGCCGCCAGCGTGCAGGACATCCACGTGCCGGACATCGGTTCGTCGGGCAAGGCCAAGATCATCGAAGTGCTGGTCAAGGTCGGCGACACCGTCGAAGCCGACCAGTCGCTGATTACCCTGGAGTCCGACAAGGCCTCCATGGAAATCCCGTCGCCGGCTGCCGGCGTGGTCGAAGAAGTCCTGTGCAAGCTGGAAGACGAAGTCGGCACTGGCGACCTGATCTTCAAGCTGAAAGTCGCGGGTGCTGCCCCGGCTGCTGCTCCGGCACCTGCCGCTGCTGCCCCGGCCAAGGCTGAAGCGGCTCCGGCCGCCGCACCTGCCGCTGCTGCCCCGTCTGCTGCTCCTGCACCGGTTGCTACCGCACCGGCTGCCGGTAGCAACGCCAAGGTTCACGCAGGCCCGGCGGTTCGTCAGCTGGCCCGTGAATTCGGCGTCGACCTGGGCGCGGTTGCCGCGACCGGTCCGCACGGCCGCATCCTGAAAGAAGACGTGCAGGTCTACGTCAAGGCGATGATGCAGAAGGCCAAGGAAGCACCGGCAGCCGCCGGCGCAACCGGTGGCGCCGGCATCCCGCCGATCCCTGCCGTGGACTTCAGCAAGTTCGGTGAAGTGGAAGAAGTGGCCCTGACCCGCCTGATGCAGGTCGGTGCTGCCAACCTGCACCGCAGCTGGCTGAACGTGCCGCACGTGACCCAGTTCGACTCCGCCGACATCACCGAGCTGGAAGCCTTCCGCGTTGCGCAGAAGGCCGTGGCCGAGAAGGCTGGCGTTAAGCTGACCGTGCTGCCCCTGCTGCTCAAGGCCTGCGCCTTCCTGCTCAAGGAACTGCCAGACTTCAACAGCTCGCTGGCGCCAAGCGGCAAGGCCATCATCCGCAAGAAGTACGTCCACATCGGCTTTGCCGTGGACACCCCGGACGGCCTGCTGGTCCCTGTGATCAAGAACGTCGACCAGAAGAGCCTGCTGCAACTGGCTGCCGAAGCGGCTGCGCTGGCCGAAAAAGCCCGCACCAAGAAGCTGTCGGCCGACGAGATGCAAGGCGCCTGCTTCACCATCTCCAGCCTCGGCCACATTGGCGGCACCGGCTTCACGCCGATCGTCAACGCGCCGGAAGTGGCGATCCTGGGCGTCTCCAAGGCGACCATGCAGCCAGTCTGGGATGGCAAGGCCTTCCAGCCGAAGCTGATGCTGCCGCTGTCGCTGTCCTACGATCACCGTGTGATCAACGGCGCTGCCGCCGCGCGCTTCACCAAGCGCCTGGGCGACGTGCTGAGCGATATCCGCACCATGCTGCTGTAAGGCAGCCCGCTGCCCCTCCCTGCGAGGGGCAGTATGCTTTTCGAGCTGCCACGCTCGTACCTCAACCCCGTCGATTGGCGGGGCTTTTTTTGCCTTGAGAAAGCAGGGAGGGCTTTGCCCTCCTATCGCGACACAAGGCCGCTCCCACAAGGTACCGCGATCGCCTGTGGGAGCTGGCTTGCCTGCGATGGGCCGCAAAGCGGCCCCGGAAATATCAGCCAGACTACAGATTCCCGCCCACCAGCCGATAACCCGTCCACAGCATCACGCATGGCTGCTTGCCAGCCCCCGGGACATGATGCAACCTTGCCAGACCTGCCGCCCCCAAAGGCCGCGTTTCCTCTTCAAGCGAGTCTTCGATGAAAAGCCAACCCGATGCCGCCAGCCGTGTGGCGGCCGAGGTCGTCACGCAGTTACCCGTGCCCTCGCGGCTCGGCATGCTGCGCTTCGAAAGGCTCAACGAAGCCACTTGGGCGATGCTTTACCTCGACCCGGCCTGCGAGCGCCAGTTCGGCCTGCACGCTGGCGAGCTCTGCGCCCTGGTAGACGCACCCTACGCCAGCCTGATGGAACCCGAGGCCCGCTACCGGCTGCACGACGAGATCCAGCTGCAACTGGCCCAGCGCGGCTACTACCGCGTGCGCTACACCTTGCACACGCCAACTGCTTCGCTACGCCTGCTGGAGGCTGGGGAAGCCTACAAGCAGCACAACCGCCATCTGTTGCGCGGCTTCCTGAGCGTGCTCGACGACCTCGCCGAAGATACCAGCGAGGCCGGTGCCAGCGACCTGGAATCGCGCAACAACCGCCTGCAACTGGCACTGCAACTGAACCAGCGCGCGCAGCAGGAACAACTCGAGCACCTGGAGCGGGTACGTGGCCAGCAAGACCTGATCCTGCGCCTGGCCCGCCAGCGCTACAGCGCAGGCAACTCTCTGCGGGAAGCCGCCCAGCTGATTACCCAGAGCGCCTGCGAAATCTACAAGGTCGATATTGCGAGTATCTGGCACCTTGAAGACCAGCGCCTGGAGCCGATCATCGCCTGGTACCGGGACGCGCAAGAACACCGCCAGCCCGAAGCCATCGATGCCAGCCGCTTCCCCGACTACCTTGACGCGTTGCACGCCAGCCGCGCCATCGACGCCCACAATGCCAGCCACGACCCGCGGACCCGCGCCCTGACGCAAAGCCTGTGCCCGGATAACAAGGCCATGCTCGATGCCAGTATCCGTGTCGATGGCCAGGTTGTCGGCGTGCTGTGCCTGGAGCAGACCGGCCAGACACGGGCCTGGCAGTCGGACGAAATCGCTTTTGCCGGCGAACTGGCCGACCAGTTCGCCCAGGTCATCACCAACCACAACCGGCGCACCGCCGCCAGCGCCCTGCACCTGTTCCAGCGCGCAGTCGAGCAAAGCGCCAGCGCCTTCCTGCTGGTCAACCGCGACGGTGTGGTGGAATACGTCAATCCCAGTTTTACTGCCATCACCCAGTACAGCACCGAAGAAGTGCAAGGCCGCCACCTGGCTGAGCTGCCAGCGCTGGAGAACCTGAGCGAGCTGCTGTTCGACTCGCCGTCGAGCCTGGCCATGGGTAACAGCTGGCAGGGCGAGTTCAAGAGCCGGCGCAAGAACCTCGAACCCTACTGGGGGCAGCTTTCGATTTCCAAGGTATATGGCGACAACCGTGAGCTGACCCACTACATCGGCATCTACGAAGACGTCACCCAGACGAAGCTGGCCCAGCAGCGCATCGAGCGCCTGGCCTACACCGACAACCTGACCAACCTGGGCAACCGCCCGGCGTTCATTCGCAGCCTGGACGAGCGCTTTGCCCGTGATGGCGAATACTCGATGTGCCTGCTGCTGGTGGACATCGACAACTTCAAGCGCATCAACGACAGCCTCGGCCACCAGACCGGCGACAAGCTGCTGATCAGCCTGGCCCGGCGCCTGCGCAACAGCTTGCACTCCGGCGGTATCCTGGCGCGCTTTGCCAGTAACGAGTTCGCCGTACTGCTCGACGATACAAGCCTTGAAGATGGCCAGGGCGTCGCCCAGCAATTGCTGCGCACCCTCGACAAACCGATGTTCGTCGACAACCAGCTGATCAACGTCACCGCCTCGGTGGGCTTGGCCTGCGCGCCACTGCATGGCGCCGACCCGGCCAGCCTGATGAAGAACGCCGGCCTGGCGCTGCACAAGGCCAAGGCCAACGGCAAGCATCAGGTGCAGGTGTTTACCGAAGTGCTCAATGCCGAAGCCAGCTACAAGCTGTTCGTCGAGAACAACCTGCGTCGTGCCCTGACCCAGAACGAGCTGGAGGTGTTCTACCAGCCCAAGCTGTGCCTGCGCAGCGGCCGCCTGCTGGGGCTGGAAGCACTGCTGCGCTGGAACCACCCCGAACGCGGCATGATCCGCCCGGACCAGTTCATCAGCGTGGCGGAAGAAACCGGCCTGATCATCCCCATCGGCAAATGGGTGGTGCGCCAGTCGTGCCGCATGAGCCAGCAACTGCGCGAAGCCGGCATGGGCAACCTGCATGTGGCCATCAACCTGTCCCCCAAGCAGTTCTCCGACCCGGACCTGGTGGCATCGATCAGCACGATCCTTGAGGAAGAAGCCTTGCCCCCGCACCTGCTGGAGCTGGAGCTGACCGAAGGCCTGCTGCTGGAGGCCACCGAAGATACCCACCGCCAGCTGGATGAACTGAAGGCCCTGGGCCTGACCCTGGCCATGGACGATTTCGGCACCGGTTATTCGTCGCTGAGCTACCTGAAGAAGTTTCCGATCGACATCCTCAAGATCGACCGCAGCTTCATCAACGAGATCCCGGACAACCAGGACGACATGGAAATCACCTCGGCGGTGGTAGCCATGGCTCACAACCTCAAGCTGAAGGTGGTGGCCGAGGGTATAGAGACACCGGAGCAGCTGGCGTTCCTGCGTCGGCACCGCTGCGACGTGGGCCAGGGCTACCTGTTCGACCGGCCGATTCCGGGGCGCGAGCTGGCTGAACGGCTGAAGCGCTATCCGCGTGGTCCGGTGGCCTGACAGCCGCGCAAACCTCGGGCACTATAGAGCCCATACGGGCCCCTTCGCGGGTGAACCCGCTCCCACAGGTACATCACAATATTCGAAATCTGTGCAGGACCTGTGGGAGCGGGTTTACCCGCGAATGCCCCCAGCCCCCATCTCAAAGATCTACAGAGGAACGGCCATGGTCCTGCGTTCGGAAATCCTGGTGAACAAAAACGTCATGCCAACCGCGGAACAGGCCCTGCCTGGCCGCGAAACGCCAATGAGCCTGCCCGAGTTCCACTACGTGTTCAAAGACACGCCGCTGCTCGGCCCATTCTTCGAAGGCGCCATCGACTTCGCCATCTTCGGCCTGGGTTGCTTCTGGGGCGCCGAGCGCCGCTTCTGGCAGCGTGAAGGCGTGGTCAGCACAGTGGTCGGCTACGCAGGCGGCTTCACCCCCCACCCCACCTACGAGGAAGTGTGCTCGGGCCTGACCGGCCACACCGAAGTGGTGCTGGTGGTGTTCGACAAGGACAGAGTCAGCTACCGCGAGTTGCTGGCGATGTTCTGGGAACTGCACAACCCGACCCAGGGCATGCGCCAGGGCAACGACATCGGCACCCAGTACCGCTCGGCCATCTACTGCACCAGCCCTGAGCAGCTGGAACAGGCCAAGGCCAGCCGCGACGCCTTCCAGGCCGAACTGAGCAAGGCCGGCTTCGGTGAGATCACCACCGAAATCGACCAGGCACCGACCGTGTACTTCGCCGAGGCCTACCACCAGCAGTACCTGGCCAAGAACCCGGACGGCTACTGCGGTATCGGCGGTACCGGCGTGTGCCTGCCACCGAGCCTGCAGGGTAACTGAAGCATGAGCACGATGACCCTGTTCCACTCGCCGTTGTCGCCTTTCGTGCGCAAGGTCATGGTGGTGTTGCACGAGACCGGCCAACTTGAGCGCGTGCAGCTGCAGCCGGTGAACATCAGCCCGGTCAGCGGCGACCCACAGCTCAACCAGGACAACCCGATCGGCAAGATCCCGGCCCTGCGCCTGGAAGACGGCACCGTGCTGCATGACAGCCGGGTGATCTGCGAGTACCTCGACCTGCAGCACGTCGGCCTGCCGCTGCTGCCGCGCGAAGGCTCGGCACGCTGGCGGCGCATGACGCTGGTGTCGCAGGCCGATGCCATCATGGATGCGGCGGTGTCGAGCCGCTACGAGAGTTTCCTGCGCCCTGTAGACAAGCGCTGGGATGGTTGGCTGCAGGCACAGGGCGACAAGATCCGCCGTAGCCTGGCCAATCTGGAGCAGGAGCATTTGCCCGAGTTGATGTCCGGGTTCGACCTGGCAGCGATTGGCGTGGCCTGTGCGCTGGGGTATCTGGATTTGCGCCAGCCCGAGTTTGGCTGGCGTGAGCACCAGCCTGGCTTGGCTGCGTGGTATGCCGAGGTGGTCAAGCGGCCGTCGATGGTCGCAACCTCTCCGGTGGCCTGAAGGGCCTCTTCGCGGGCATGCCCGCTCCCACAGGAATAGCGCCAGGTTCGAAATGTGCGCCGTACCTGTGGGAGCGGGTTCACCCGCGAAGGCCTTACCTCGGTATCAAAGGAAACAGCTGCCCGATTCTGAGAGCCAACCACCGCCCGATCTCTCTGTCCTCCCTCATGCCACTCTCCCCACCCGGGCCCAATCCAGCCGCCGGGTCAGCACCATGAATACCCCCAGCAAGCCAAAGCACAGCAACGAGCCCATCAACAGCGCATAGTCCTCGGCACTCAGCAGCCCGTAGAGCAGCGCATACAACGCCGCCAACCCCACCGCAAAGCCCACTCCACGCCCCAGGCTGCGCAACACATGGCTCAGGTAGAAGCCGATCAGCAGCACACACGCCGAAGCTGACAGCCCATACGCCAAACCAAAGCCGATGTGCTCGGACAACGACAGCAACAGCAGGTAGAAGAAAGCCAGCGCCACCCCCACCAGGATGTACTGCACCGGGTGTACGCTGAGGTTCTTAAGCACTTCGAACAGGAAGAAGCCGGCGAAGGTCAGGGCGATGAACAGCAAGGCGTACTTGATCGCCCGCTCGCTCTTCAGGTACTGGTCCACCGGGTCGACGAAGCTGACGCCGAAGCTGCGCTCGCTGAAGTCCGCACACTGCCCGGCGGTGGCGCACTGGCGCAGGGCGTCTTCGAGGTTGGTGGCAAAGAACGAGGTCTGCCAGTGGGCACTGAAGCCGTGGGCCTCGATATCGCGGCGACTGGGCAGGTAGTTGCCGACGAAACTCGGGTGCGGCCAGTTGGCACGCAGGTCCACGGCACTGGTGCGGCCCACCGGCACTACATGCAGCTGGCCGGTGCCTTGCAGTGCGAGATCGAAACCATAGCTGAATTCACGCGCCTGCAGGCCGTCCAGCCCCGGCAGGCTGGCGTGCACGCCGCCGCGCATCCAGTCGAGCCGGGTACCGGCTTCGAACGGTACTTTCTGCTCGCCGATGCTCAGCTCAAGGCCGTTCTCGATGCCGCGGATATCGCTGATACCCACCACCAGGAACGGCTTGTCGAAGCGGTAGTCGTCGAAATCCTTGTCGATGCCCCAGCGTTCCGGGAGCTTGAAGCGGCCACTGATACGGCCCTTGGCGTGGAACAGCCGGGCCTGGTAGATGCCACGGGCGCGCAGTTCGGTGTCCACGCCAAGGTCGGCGGCGAAGGTTTCCGGCAGGAAGTACAGGTGGCCGGCAATGGTGCTGGTTTCCTGGGTGCGCTCGCCGTCCTTTTCGATCCAGCGGCGCTGGTACTTGCGGTAGGGCACCACCAGCAGCGGGCCGCTGAGTTGCTGGTCGAAGCTGGCGCTCTGGGCGATATCGCGCAGCACACTGTCGCGCAGGGCCTGGCGTTCACCGATCAGGCCGCTGATCAGCAGTAGCGGGACGAGCAGCAGCAACATCAATACGGCGATCATGCCGAGTTTGAAACCGAGGGTCTTGTTCATGGGGCCTCCTGTGGCAGTGGGCGCAGTGTCTGCGCCTTGCGTGGAGGCCTCGGGGAGATGGTGTGGAGATTGTGTGTTTTTGGGGCTGCGCAGCAGCCCCGGCAATGTCAGCTGATACGCCGCACCGGCAGCCACAACCTCACCCGCACCCCTCCATCGACGTTATCCACAGCCAACGCCCCGCCATGCAGCTGCATCACCTCGGCCACAAAATTAAGCCCCAACCCGGTGCTCTTGCGCCCACTCCCCGGCCGCGGCAGCGAGTAGAACCGCTCGCTCACCCGCCCAATGGCGTAGGCAGGTATCGCCTGCCCCTGGTTGAACACACTCAGCGCCACCCGCTCGCCATCGCGCTCCAGGTCGAACAGCAGCGCGCCGCCCTCCGGGGTGAAGTCCAACGCGTTGTCGAGGAGGTTGGCCAGCGCCTGGCGCATCAGGAATGGGTCACACAACAAGCGCAAACCAGCCGGCACCCGCTGGCGCACCTGCAAATCGGCACCTTCGATACGCGCCGCATGGGCCAACAGCAACTCGTCCACCAATGCCGCCAGCGCCACCTGCTGCTCATCCTCCAGCGCCTGCATCTGCTCGACCCGGGCCAGGTTGAGCAGGCGGTCGATCATCTGCTGCAAACGCTCGCTCTCGCGCTCGATGTTGCCGGCAAAGCGCGCCCGCTGGTCAGCCGGCATGTCATCGCCCTGCAACAGCTCGGAAGCGCCACGAATGGCCGCCAGCGGGCTTTTCAGCTCGTGTGTCAGGGTATGCACATACCGCTCGACATAAGCCTTGCCTTCCAGTTGGGTGCGCATGCGCTCGACCGCCTGGGCCAGGTGCGCCAGTTCACCACCCTTGTAATGCGGCAGAGCGGCGCGCTCGCCCTCGCTGACCGCCTGAGCGTAGTGGGCCAGCCGGCGCAGCGAGCGCGCCAGCCACCATGACAACGCGGCACCGATCAGCAGGCCCAGGCCGATCAACCCCAGGCCCAGGGTCAGCAAGCGCCGTTCGGAACGGTCGATGTACGGTTGCAGCGAGCTGTTGGGCTTGGCCACTGTGACCACGCCAATGATCTTGCCCTCGTCGATGATCGGTGCGCCCACGTGCATCACCGACGTGCTTTCATCGTCGGGGTCGCTGCGGGTGGAGCGGGCGCCGTACTGGCCCCGCAAGGTCAGGTACACGTCATTCCACTTCGAGTAGTCCTTGCCCAGGTCCTCGCCGCTGGAGTCCAGCAGCACGGTGCCCTTGGCGTCGGTGACATAGATGCGGTGGCTGACCTGGTTCTTGGCCAGGCCCCAGATCTGCGCACCCGGGCTGCGCGAGCCGTAGGCCTTGAGCACTTCGGGCAAGCGGCTCTGGTTCAGGGTGCCGGCCTTGACGTCATCGTGCAGGATCTCGGCCAGCAGGTTGGCGGTGTCCACCAGCGTTTCTTCCGAGGACTGTCGCACTACCGGACGGATCTGTTCACGCACCGTGTTGAGCAGAAAGTAGCCCGCCAGCCCGACGAACAGGAAGTACACCAGGAAGATCCGGATACCCAGGCGCATCAGGCATGGTCCGGGCTGTAGCTGTAGCCGAGGCCGCGGTGGGTCTGGATCGGTTCGGCGTCGCTGGCCACCTGGCGCAGCTTGGCGCGCAGGCTCTTGATATGGCTGTCGATGGTGCGCTCGTACCCCACGTCAGAGGCCACGCCCACAGCGTCGAGCAACTGTTCGCGGCTGAATACCCGGTGCGGTTGCTCGAGCAGGCATTGCAGCAGGCGGAATTCGTGGCGGGTAAGGGGAAGAGGCTGGCTGCGGTAGGTGATCTGCATGCGTAAGGTATCGAGCTGGAACAGCGTGGTCTCGACAGCTGGCTCGACCCTGGGGCCCATGCGCTTGAGGATCGCCCGTACTCGCGCCGCCACTTCACGCGGGCTGAAGGGTTTGACCACATAGTCGTCTGCGCCGATTTCCAGTCCCACCACCCGGTCGATTTCGCTGTCGCGGGCGCTGAGGAACATTACCGGTACTTCGCTGAAGCGGCGCAGCTGACGGCAGGTTTCGAAGCCACTGATATCGGGCAAGCCGATATCGAGGATGACCAGGTCGGCCGGGCGCTGGCGCTGCTGGTCGAGGGCGGCGCTGCCCAGGGTTACCCATTCGGTGCTATGGCCGTCGGCCTGCAGGGCATAGACCAAGGTGTCGGCGATGGCGGCTTCGTCTTCGACGATGAGGATGTGGGGCATGGCGTCCGGCCTAACTGGGGGCAGACTGGACTTTTAACTTACCGGCCTCTTCGCGGGCAAGCCCGCGAAGAGGCCGGCACAGGTGGCTTGCGATCAGCAGTCAGGCTTGCCAGCGGTGAACTTCTTGGCCGGGTTGACCGCCGCCTTGAACTCGCGCAAAGCCTTGGAGCCCACCAGCAACGGGTAGTTGAAGCTGCTGCGGTCCACCAGGTTGACCTCGACGGTGCGCTTCACGTCCCCCAGGCACAGCTCCAGGTCGACCACCGGGCGCTTGGAGATTTCCGGCGCATCGCCTTCCTCCTCTTCATCGGCACGGCCCTTGATCTTGCTGATGCGCGAGACCTTGTGCTCATACACCTTGCCGTCCGAGTCCTTGGTGGCCAGACGGAAGCGCACCCACTCGTCGCCATCACGGGTGAACAGCTCGATGTCCTTGGCCGACAGCGACGCGGTGAAGGCACCGGTATCCATCTTGGCTTTCAGGGTTTCGCCCAGTTCGGGCAGGGCTATGTTCTCGTAACGGCCATAGATTGTGGGCTCGGCGGCCATGACCGGCAGCGCCAACAACGACAACAGGGCAAGCAGAGGTTTCACAGGCAAGCTTCCTTGAGGAGAGTCAGTGCTTAGACTGCACTGGCAGGATAGGTTCGCTGTCACAAGCCTATCCAACATAATGTGAAACATTTGTCCTCGCCGCAGGGCACTGGAAATTTGGCGTAGGCCACTGCCCTGCTTATCATTGCCAACCGTTTATCTCCCACAACAAGAGTCTCTTTATGCGTCGCCTGCTGACCGGCATCCTCACTACCACCCTGCTGCTGCTCAACACCCTGGTGTTGATCTGCCCGCTGCTGGTCTTCGCCCTGCTCAAACTGGTGCTGCCGGGGCGTGGGCGTGACTATGCCTCGTGGGCGGTGATGTGGGTGGCCGAGACCTGGTCGGAGATCGACAAGGCCATCTTTGCCCTGTGCATTCCTACCCAGTGGGATATCCGCGGCGTCGAGAACCTGCGCAAGGACACCTCGTACCTAGCCGTCAGCAACCACCAGACCTGGGTCGATATCCCGGCGCTGATCGAGAGCCTCAACCGCCGTACACCGTTCTTCAAGTTCTTCCTGAAGAAGGAGCTGATCTGGGTGCCGTTGCTGGGCCTGGCTTGGTGGGGCCTGGATTACCCGTTCATGAAGCGCTACAGCAAGGCCTTCCTGGAGAAACACCCAGAGCTCAAGGGCAAGGATCTAGAGATCACCAAGGCGGCCTGCGAGCTGTTCAAACGCCAGCCGGTGACCGTGGTGAACTACCTGGAAGGCACACGCTTTACCGAGGCCAAGCACCGCGAGCAGCAATCGCCCTATCGCTACCTGCTCAAGCCCAAGGCTGGTGGCGTGGCGTTCGTGCTGGCGGCATTGGGCGAGCAGCTGGATGCCTTGCTGGACGTGACCATCGTGTACCCCGGCAACAAGGCGCCGGGGTTCTGGGATTTGCTCAATGGCAGCATCAGCCGGGTGATTATCGACATTCGTGTACGTGAACTGGACCCGATGCTGTGGGCGGGGGATTACGAGAATGATGCTGAGTTCAGGCAGACCGTGCAGGCCTGGGTGAACCAGTTGTGGGTTGAGAAGGACTTGCGGATCGAGCAGCTGCGGGTGGAGATGGGCTGAGATTTCCATTGCCTGACCAGGCCTCTTCGCGGGTAAACCCGCTCCCACAGGTACTGCGCAGTACTCAAGACCTGTGAGCCCCCTGTAGGAGCGGGTTTACCCGCGAAGAGGCCGGTACAGGCATTACAAGAATCCGATTAAAAACCTGGCTAATAATCAGCATTAGGATTACTTCTTTGTCACACCCCACCTAAGTGGATAAAAATCGACCAAAGCACAACTACAAAAAAGCTCTGGATCGAACGATGGCCAACCCACCCAGCTCCACCCCCGTCCAGCTCCGCCGTGTCCTCGGCCTGCCCGCCCTGGTATTCTTCGGCCTGGTGTACATGGTCCCGCTGACCATCTTCACCACTTACGGCATCGTCACCGAACTTACTGGTGGCCGCACGGCCGGCGCCTATATCGTCACCCTGGTGGCCATGCTGTTCACCGCCACCTCCTACAGCTTCATGGTCAAACGCTTCCCGGTCGCGGGCTCGGCGTACTCCTACACCAACATGGCCTTCGGCCCGAACGTGGGCTTCCTGGCCGGCTGGTCGCTGCTGCTCGACTACCTGTTCCTGCCGATGATCAACTACCTGCTGATCGGCCTGTTCCTGAACATCGCCTTTCCGGCCATCCCTGCGTGGTCGATCGCACTGGCTGCTATCGCCCTGGTCACGGTGCTCAACGTGGTCGGAATTCACTCTGTGGCCAAGACCAGCAACCTGATCGTCGGTGCACAGATCGTCTTCATCGTGGTGTTCGTCGCCCTGTCCTGCCAGTCCCTGGCCGGCCAACCGCTCGACCTGCTTTCGCCACTGCTGGGCGACGGCTCGCAGCCGGGCTTCGGCGCGCTGATGGCTGGTGCGGCGGTGCTGTGCCTCTCGTTCCTCGGCTTTGACGCTGTCTCGACCTTGGCCGAAGAATGCCGCGATGCCCGCCGCGATGTGCCACGGGCAATCATCCTCACCACCCTGTTCGCCGGCGTGCTGTTCACCGTGCTGGCCTATGTCAGCCAACTGGTACTGCCCGGCACCAACTTTGCCAATGCCGATGCGGCGGCCAACGAGGTAATGTTCAAGGCGGGTGGGCAATTCCTGGCCAACTTCTTCACTGCGGCCTATGTAGCTGGGAGCCTGGGCTCGGCGCTGGCCTCGCAGGCGGCGGTGTCGCGCATTCTGTTCACCATGGGTCGTGACAAGGTGCTGCCGCAGCGAACGTTCGGCTACCTGTCACCGCGCTTTGACACGCCGGTGTTCGCCATTCTGCTGGTTTCGGCGTTCTCGTTGCTGGCGTTGATAATCGACCTGGCGACCCTTGCCTCGCTGATCAGCTTTGGTGCGCTGGTGGCGTTTTCGGCAGTGAACCTGGCGGTGGTTAAGACCCACCTGGTGGACGATGGCTCGCAGCGCAGCCTCAAAGGGCTGCTGAGCTATGGCCTGGTGCCGATGGTGGGGTTGGGGCTGACACTGTGGCTGTGGACCAGCCTGTCGGCGCTTACCTTGGTGATTGGCCTGTGCTGGTTTGCGCTGGGTCTTGCGTACTTGGCAGTACTGACCGCCGGCTTCCGCCGCCCGGTGCGGCTGGTGGATTTCACCGAAGCGACCTGATCTGCTGACCCGACGCAAATCTGCCTTTTTGTGGGAGCGGCCTTGCGTCGCGAAAGGGCCGCAAAGCGGCCCCAGCAATCTCTGCAATTATGCCGAAACCCTGGGGCCGCTTCGCGCCCCTTTCGCGACGCTAGGCCGCTCCCACAACAGGTACAGCGTCAGCCTTCAAGGCTGTGATGCTGGCAAAACCCTCAGACCGAAGGTCGGGTCAATGGAGCAGGAGTGGTCCACAAACTCCCCAGGTTCTGCAACAGCGACCCGGCAATCCCCTGCTGCCCCAGGTACTGCAGCAGCAACGGCGCAAACTGCCCGATCATCCCGGTATCCATGCCCAGCGCCTTGAACGCATTGTCCAGGTCGCTGCGGTTTTCCACATTGTTGCCCAGCGCATTGCTCAACGCCGACTGGCTCTCGCTGTTCTTGCCCAGCAACTCACCCAAGCCACTCAAGCCACCCAGTGCATTGGCCCCGGCAAGCAGGTCCAGCCCTGGCACGGCCTTGGTCAGCTGACCGTAGTCGTCGGAACTCAGGTTGTTGCGCGCCAGCCCCAGCATGGCCCCTGCCCCGCCCACGGCCTGCTCTGGGGTGATATTCAATTGGCTACCCAAGGTGTTGAGCAGGTTTGCCTGCGCCTCGGGTGCCTGCACCTGGCCTTGCTGGCTTTGATTCTGGTTCTGCATGGCCGACACGGCGTTAGCGGCGTCGCTGAGGTTGAAGGCGAACACCGGGCTTGCGGCCAGGGTCATCAAGGTTGCCAAGGTGAATGCTTTCATCGGGTGGGACCTCGTGGGCCGGGATGGCCTGGGAAACGCGACATCTGACTGGCTTTTTGCAGGTTTGTTCCGACCCGGCTGTCGACCACCTTTGCAATCCGCCACAGTGCTCACGACCTGTTAAAACTGCTAGTTGTGATGGTTTTACAGGACCCGCAAAGTAATCGACACAGCAATCACCACTCAGGTCACCATCATGCCTACCTCTTCCACAAGCAAGAACGATCAGGGTCTGGCTCCCCAGCGTAGCCTGCACTTCTACAAGAGTGAGAATCTGACAACTGAAATAGCCGCGCAGGGCAATCGTCGCTTGTTATGGGCAAATGACATGGCGCTAGCCCAACTGGATCAGGCACCATCGGCAAAGATGCTTCGAGTTGACCTTGCCAATTCAGTCCTCGGTATTGGTTCTTGGCCAATGGCGTATTCACCCTATGGATACTTGGCCACCGACAGATTGGAAGCGTTGCTGGGATTCACTGGGCAGAGGTATGACCGGGTTACTCAAGGGAACCCCCTGGGTGCGGGGCGTCGGTTTCACTCACCCGGACTTATGCGCTTGTGCACCGAAGACCCGTCGAGCCCATTCGGAAAAGGCGGTCTGAATTCATATGCCTACTGCGTGGGAGACCCTATCAATCGGGATGACCCAACGGGTGAATCTTCCCGGTTGCTGCTTTTCCGCGCTTTCAACTCGTTCAAGAAAGCATCGGTCAATTTTGCTATTAATGGGGGTCACGGATTCGTAGGAAAAGGCGCCAGCAGAAAAAAAGCAGGCTTTAATAACATTGCAAATAACGCCACCACGATAACTGCAAATCCCTCCACATTAGCAGGTACTGCTCCAGCATCTACATCGACTGGCTCCAAAGCTTTGACAATCGCCCCAGAAAAACCCGTTGAACCCGTTTTTTCGAATATTGATAAGATCCACACCCCTGCGGTCAGAAAACCGACTCAACCTAGCGAAGTCAGAGTTAACCGTATCATTGGAGACAGACGCAGCTCCAATATGCTTGGAGGGATATTCGGGGTTCTTTTTGGCGGGATAATTGTCGGGCTGGCTGTTTGGGCAATAATGAGCAATGCTCGAAGAAATTAAGTATTGCATCACGTCTCGCCACCACCAAATCACCAGCACGGCCGCTACAGACAAGCTTAATGCGCTGGCGCACCCATGCAAAAAGCCCCTCAGTATGAGGGGCTTCTCGTTACATCATGGCATCACGCCGCACCCCACATCTTGTGCGGGTCGATCACGAACTTCTTCGGTACACCTGCATCGAACTCGCCATAACCTTCCGGCGCCTGATCCAGGTTGATCACCTGCACACCAACCACTTCAGCGATGTTGATTCGATCCCACATGATTGCCTGCATCAGCTGGCGGTTGTACTTCATGGTCGGGGTCTGGCCGGTGTGGAAGCTGTGCGACTTGGCCCAGCCCAGGCCAAAGCGAATGCTCAGCGCGCCGATCTTGGCGGCAGCATCCACCGCACCCGGGTCTTCGGTCACGTAAAGGCCCGGGATACCGATGTTGCCGGCAACGCGGGTAACCTGCATCAGCGAGTTCAGCACGGTGGCCGGGGCTTCATGCTTGGCACCTTCATGGCCATGGCCGCGGGCTTCGAAGCCGACGGCGTCGACGGCGCAGTCCACTTCCGGCTCACCGAGGATATCGACGATCTGCTCGTGCAGCGGGGTATCCTTGGACAGGTCGACCACTTCGAAGCCCTGGGACTTGGCGTGAGCCAGACGGGCCTGGTTGAGGTCGCCGACGATGACGCAAGCAGCACCCAGCAGGCGCGCCGAGGCAGCGGCAGCCAGACCGACCGGGCCGGCGCCAGCAACGTAGACGGTGCTGCCTGGGCCTACACCGGCAGTCACGGCACCGTGGTAACCAGTAGGCAGGATGTCAGATAGGCAGGTCAGGTCACGGATCTTCTCCATGGCCTTGTCGCGCTCGGGCAGTTTCAGCAGGTTGAAGTCAGCGTACGGCACCAGCACGTACTCGGCCTGGCCGCCGGTCCAGTCGCCCATGTCGACGTAACCATAGGCACCGCCAGCGCGGGCAGGGTTGACAGTGAGGCAGACACCGGTATGCATTTCCTTGCAGGAGCGGCAGCGGCCACAGGCGACGTTGAATGGCACCGAGACCAGGTCGCCAATCTGCATGCGCTCGACGTCACGGCCCTTCTCGACGATCTCACCGGTGATTTCGTGGCCCAGGACCAGGCCGACCTGGGCAGTGGTGCGGCCGCGGACCATGTGCTGGTCGGAGCCGCAGATGTTGGTGGAGACCACCTTCAGGATCACGCCGTGCTCGATCTTCTTGCCGCGTGGGTCCTGCATTTTCGGGTAGTCGATCTTCTGCACCTCGACCTTGCCGGCGCCGAGATATACCACTCCACGATTGCCAGACATGCTCTTACCTCGCTTGATTTATATTTATGCAGCGGTGGTTGAACGCGCCGCCATCCGTGGGCGGCATGTGTTACTGGAATGCAGGGAATTGTGGGCCTGATGGGGACGGATGCGCTGACTGGAAACGACAGGCAAATGCCTCTGAACGGCAATCGGCCAGGTGGTGGTCGCGCGCATGCCCGGGACGATGAATATCTACCGCAATACGTCGGCGACCGAGTGTTTCGATAGGGATGCAGTAACCCATCGTCTATCAAACTGGAGAACCACCATGACGGATACTGAGCGCCCCGAGGACGCCTTCTGGCCCTACTGGGTCGAGGCTGCCAGGCAGCAGGGCTTCGACCCAGACATCGAAGCAGCATTGTTCGGCAAACAGCGGTACTTTCTGGACGCCGATAAGATCTTCTATTACGCGGCTTATGGTCCCGGCTACGACTTCGACGAAGAAGCCGAAGACATGGATCTTCACGAGTTCAAAGCAGGCTGGGTGGACCGCGACGGCGATCCAATCCCAGGCAACAAACTGGGTGCGGACATGCGCCAGAGGTTCGTTACAGCCATCCGCGAAACCCTGAAAGCCCATGCCCGCGATAAAAGCTAGACGCGGTCAGAGCACCACAGTCCTGTTCGCATTGAGGAACACTCGTCGCTCGATGTGATACCCCACCGCTCGCGCCAGGGTCAGGCACTCGATGTCGCGCCCTTTGGCAATCAGGTCTTCGGGGTAATGGCTGTGGTCGACCACCTCCACGCCCTGGGCGATGATCGGGCCTTCGTCCAGGTCGTTGTTGATGTAGTGTGCCGTAGCGCCAACCATCTTCACGCCCTTGTTGTACGCCTGGTGATAAGGCTTGGCACCCTTGAACCCTGGCAGCAACGAGTGGTGAATATTGATCGCCCAGCCATCCAGACGCCGGCACAGCTCCGGTGACAGCACCTGCATGTAGCGCGCAAGAATCACCAGTTCGGCGCCGGTTTCCTCGATCACCTGAAGTACCTTGCGCTCTTGCCCGGGCTTGTCCTTGGGGTCGAGGGCAAAGTGGTAGTAAGGAATCTTGTGCCAGTGTGCCAGTGGTTCGAGATCAGGGTGGTTGGATACCACCGCGACCACGTCCATGGCCAGCTGACCGATACGCTGGCGATACAGCAGGTCGTTAAGGCAGTGGTCGGCCTTGGACACCATGATCACCACCTTGGGGCGATGGTTAGGTGCGGTCAGCTCGAAGGTCATGCCGAACGCCTCGCTGCGCTCGGCAAGGCCGGCCCGGAAGCCGGCTTCATCGAAATCATCCGGCTGGCGGAACTCCACGCGAATGAAGAAACGCCCCGACAGCCGGTCATCGAAGGAGTGGTGCTCCGTCACGTAGCAGCGCTGCTCGAAGAGGTAACGCGTCACCACGTCGACGGTGCCGAGCATGCTCGGGCAGTCGGCGGTGAGAATCCAGGTATCCGGTGCCCGACTCATGTTCTGTTCTCCTTAAGCCTCGATGCTCAGGCCGTACTCGGCCGAAGCGTCCTGCAGCCACAGCCACCAGTAGTCGGCGAAGCTGCGGCGAATCACCAGCTCCCAGGTATCTTCGGCGGTGCGGCGGATCACCAGTTGCGACTTGGCGAACACGGTGCCGACTGCCTTGCCCACCGGGAAGTTGTTCGGGTGAACATCATAGCTGGTGGATTTCATCAGCACTTCGCGCACGTTCGGGCCGCGCAGTTCCAGCAGGCTCTGCCCGCCGCTGACATTGACCACCTGGATGTGCTGGCCTTCGAGGGCTGCGCGCAGCTTTTGCTCAACGGCAAACTCCTGGCCACCCGGGACGATCAGCAACCACTCGTCGGGGCCCATCCATTGCAGCGACATTTCGTTGTTGGCGACCACGGTCAGTGCCACTGGCAGCTCCAGGCCCAGGGCCTTGTGCACGCCGGCAGCGAACTCCGGGTCGTGGCCATCGCCACGAATGGTCAGGTGGCCGAGGAACTTGCGTTCACGCAGGGTTACGCCTGCGTTCTTGCGGCCTTTGCCAACCAGGCTGGCCAGGTCGGCGTGGTGCAGTGGCGACTGGGCCTTGGCCTCGGCACCGGGGTTTTGCTGGAAGACGTTGATAGCGCTCATTTCTTACCTGCCTTGAATTCTGTTGATCGCGAAGACCTGAGGTAGAACCTGTAGTCACAGACTGAGGAGACCCATTGTGGGAGCGGGTTTACCCGCGAAGAGGGCGGTGAATCCACCATCGCATTCGCGGGTGAACCCGCTCCCACAGAGGCCGCATTCCAATCAGAGCTACCGGTGAAGCCTCAAACGTTCTGCCGCTCACCCTTCGGATCGAAGAACACCGAAGACACGATCTCCGCCTCGATCACGCTGCCATCCGCCTGCGGCGAGTAGACGCGCTCGCCCATGCGCTTGAGGCCGCCTTTGACCACACCCATGGCGAACGAGTAGCCCAGGGAGTTGGACGCATAGCTGGAGGTGACGTGGCCAACCATATCCATCGGGATCGGCTGTTTCGGGTCGAATACCAGCTGGGCGCCTTCCGGCAGCCACTGGTTCGGGTCGACCGGCTTCAGGCCTACCAGTTGCTTGCGGTTCTCGCGCACGCAGTCTTCGCGGTTCATGCCACGCAGGCCGATCCACGAGTACGGCTTGTTGCGGCCTACGCACCAGCTCATGTTCAGGTCGTCCGGGGTCATCGAGCCGTCGGTATCCTGGCCAACAATGATGAAGCCCTTCTCGGCACGCAGTACGTGCATGGTCTCGGTACCGTACGGGGTCAGGTTGTACTTCTTGCCTGCCTCGATGATCTGTTCCAGCACGCCCATGGCGTAGTTGGCCTGCACGTTGACTTCGTACGACAGCTCGCCGGTGAACGAGATACGGAACACCCGGGCCGGTACGCCGCCGACGTTGCCTTCCTTCCAGGTCATGAACGGGAAGGCTTCCTTGTCCATGTCGATGTCGGTCAGCTCGCTCAGCAGCTTGCGGCTGTTGGGGCCGGACAGGGTCATGGTGGCCCAGTGGTCGGTGACCGAGGTGAAGTACACCTTCAGTTCCGGCCATTCGGTCTGGTGGTACAGCTCCATCCACTGCAGCACGCGGGCGGCGCCGCCAGTGGTGGTGGTCATGATGAAGTGGTTGTCGCCGACGCAGGCGGTTACGCCGTCGTCGAAGACCATGCCGTCTTCCTTGCACATCAGGCCATAGCGGGCCTTGCCCACGTCGAGCTTGGTCCAGGCGTTGGTGTAGATGCGGTTGAGGAACTCACGCGCATCCGGGCCCTGAATGTCGATCTTGCCCAGGGTCGAGGCGTCCAGCAGGCCCACGCTGTCGCGCACGGCCTTGCATTCACGGGTCACGGCGGCGTGGATGTCTTCACCGGCTTTCGGGAAGTACCACGGGCGTTTCCACTGGCCGACGTCTTCGAACTCGGCGCCGTTCTTCACGTGCCAGGCATGCAGGGCGGTGAAGCGTACGGGCTCGAACAGGTGGCCACAGTGACGGCCCGCTACTGCACCGAAGGTAACCGGCGTGTAGTTGGGGCGGAACATGGTGGTGCCCATTTCAGGGATGGTAATGCCGATCGAACGGGCGGCGATGGCTAGGCCGTTGATGTTGCCCAGTTTGCCCTGGTCGGTACCAAAGCCCAGCGCGGTGTAGCGTTTTACGTGCTCGACCGACTCGAAGCCTTCGCGGGTGGCCAGTTCGATTGCGGCCGCGGTGACGTCGTTCTGCTGGTCGACGAACTGCTTGGGTGCGCGGGCAGTGCCCTTGTCGTGCGGCACCTGGAACAGTGCCACGGTGGCCTCTTCCTTGCGCGCAACGGTTTTCGGCAGGCTGCCGACGGTGGCCTTGAAGCCCGCTTCGGTGGCTGCGCGAACGCCGCCTTCGAAGCCATCGGCGATCACGTCGCCCAGGGCGTAGACGCCGTTGATGCCACCCACGCATTCGCGTTTCTGCGGAGCATCGCCCGGCACGAAGCCGAGGATATCTTCACGCCATACCGGGCGACCGCCCAGGTGCGAAGCCAGGTGCACGATCGGGCTGTAGCCGCCGGAGGTGGCGATCAGGTCGCACTCGAGAGTTTCGCCAGGGCTGGTGACCTTGTGTGCCTGCACATCGATGGCGGCCACACGGGCGCCGCTGACGTGCTTGCTGCCCTTCGCCTCGATCACGGCGCTGGAGGTAAGGATGCGGATGCCTTTGGCACGTGCTTCTTCAACCAGCGAGCCACGTGGGTTGTGGCGGGCGTCGGCAATGGCGACCACTTGCAGGCCGGCGTCGTGCCAGTCCAGCGCGGCGCGGTAGGCGTGGTCGTTGTTGGTCGACAGCACCAGCTTGCGGCCCGGGGCCACGCCGTAGCGGCGTACGTAGGTGGACACGGCACCGGCCAGCATGTTGCCCGGCAGGTCGTTGTTGCCGTACACCAGCGGGCGCTCGTGGGCGCCGGCAGCCAGCACCACGCGCTTGGCGCGGACGCGGTGCACGCGGTGGCGTACCTGGCCGATAGGGGCGCGATCGCCGAGGTGGTCGGTGAGGCGCTCGTGGATGGTCAGGAAGTTATGGTCGTGGTAGCCGTTGACCGTGGCACGTGGCAGCAGGGTCACTTCCGGCAGGCTTTCCAGCTCTTTGACCACAGCGCTGACCCAATCGGCAGCAGGCTTGCCGTCGAGGGTTTCGCGGGTGTCGAGCAGGCTGCCGCCGAACTCTTCCTGCTCGTCAGCCAGGATCACGCGGGCACCGCTGCGGCCAGCGGCCAGGGCAGCGGCCAGGCCGGCAGGGCCGGCGCCGACGATCAGCACGTCGCAGTGCTGGTTCATGTAGTCGTAGCTGTCCGGGTCGTTCTGCAGCGGCGCGCGGCCAAGGCCTGCGGCTTTGCGGATGTACTTCTCGTAAGTCATCCAGAACGATTTCGGGTACATGAAGGTTTTGTAGTAGAAGCCCGGCGGCATCATGCTGCCGCCAACCTTGCCCAGGATGCCCATGACGTCGTTGTTGACGTTCGGCCAGCCGTTGGTGCTGGTAGCTACAAGACCTGCGTACAGCGCCTGCTGGGTGGCACGCACGTTGGGGATCTGGGTGGCTTCGCTGGAGCCGATCTGCAGGATGGCGTTCGGCTCTTCGGTACCGGCGGCGATGATGCCGCGTGGGCGCGAATACTTGAAGCTGCGGCCGACGATGTCGACGCCGTTGGCCAGCAACGCGGCGGCCAGGCTGTCACCGGCATAACCCTGGTAGGTCTTGCCGTTGAAGCTGAAGTTAAGGACCTTGCTGCGGTCGATACGGCCGCCGCTGGCGAGGCGATAGGTCTGGCTCATACTTTTTCCCCTTGGCCTTTGACGGTCGACGCGGCGCTGCTCTGCTTGCCGCTGGCGGTCACTTGCGGCTTCTCGCCAATCTTGTAGGTTTCCAGAATCTCGTAGGTCACGGTGTCACGGGTGACGTTGAAATACTGGCGGCAGCCGGCAACGTGGTCCCACAGTTCGTGGTGAATACCGCGTGGGTTGTCACGGTAGAACATGTAGGTACCCCACTCCTCGTCGGAGCAGGCGTTAGGGTCCAGCGGGCGGGCGATGTGCGCCTGGCCAGAGGCGTGGAACTCTTCTTCGGAGCGCAGCTCGCCGCAGTGGGGACAGAAAATATGCAACATGACGGTGTCTCCGGTTAGTGGGCGACGGCGGCGGCGCCGTGTTCGTCGATCAGTGCGCCGTTGTAGAAACGGTCCATGGAGAACGGCGCGGCCAGTGGGTGCATTTCGCCCTTGGCCAGGCTCGCGGCGAAGACGTTGCCCGAACCCGGGGTCGCCTTGAAGCCGCCAGTACCCCAACCGCAGTTGAAGAACATGTTCTTGACCGGGGTCTTGGTGATGATCGGGCAAGCGTCCGGCGAGGTATCGACGATGCCGCCCCACTGGCGGTTCATGCGCACGCGCGAGAGGTTGGGGAACATCTCGACGATGGCCTGCAGAGTGTGCTCGATCACCGGGTACGAACCGCGCTGGCCGTAGCCGACCCAGCCGTCGATACCGGCACCGATCACCAGGTCGCCCTTGTCGGACTGGCTGATGTAGCCGTGCACGGCGTTGGACATGATCACGCTGTCGATGATCGGCTTGATCGGCTCGGATACCAGTGCTTGCAGCGGGTGCGATTCCAGCGGCAGGCGGAAGCCGGCCAGCTTGGCCATGTGCCCGGAGTTACCGGCGGTGACCACGCCGACGCGCTTGGCGCCGATGAAGCCTTTGTTGGTTTCCACACCGATGACCGCGCCGTTTTCCTTGCGGAAGCCGATCACTTCGGTCTGCTGGATCAGGTCCACGCCCAGGGCGTCGGCGGCACGGGCGAAGCCCCAGGCCACGGCGTCGTGACGGGCCACGCCGCCACGGCGCTGCACGGTGGCACCAAGGATCGGGTAGCGGGTGTTCTTCGAGCAATCCAGGTACGGGATCTCGGCCGCGACCTGGGCGGTGTTGAGCAGCTCGCCATCCACGCCGTTCAGGCGGTTGGCGCTGACCCGGCGCTCGGAGTCACGCATGTCCTGCAGGGTGTGGCACAGGTTGTACACGCCGCGCTGGGAGAACATCACGTTGTAGTTGAGGTCCTGGGACAGGCCCTCCCACAGCTTCATGGCGTGCTCGTACAGGTGCGCCGACTCGTCCCACAGGTAGTTGGAACGCACGATGGTGGTGTTACGGGCGGTGTTGCCGCCGCCCAGGTAACCCTTCTCGATCACGGCAACGTTGGTGATGCCGTGTTCCTTGGCCAGGTAGTAGGCCGTGGCCAGGCCATGGCCGCCACCGCCGACGATAACCACGTCGTAGACCTTTTTAGGGGTTGGCGTGCGCCACATGCGCTGCCAGTTCTCGTGGTGGCTGAGGGAGTGCTTGAAAAGGCCGAAGCCCGAGTAACGTTGCATGGTGTGTGACTCCACTCAGCGGTAAACAGGGAAATCTGCGCACAGGGCCGCGACGTTCTTCGCCACATCGGCTTCGACGTCTGCGTCACCGAGGTTGTCGAGGATGTCGCAGATCCAGCCGGCCAGGGCCACGCACTGAGCGACCTTGAAGCCGCGGGTGGTAACGGCCGGGGTACCGATGCGCAGGCCCGAGGTGACGAATGGCGACTGCGGGTCATTCGGCACGGCGTTCTTGTTGACGGTGATGTGCGCGCGGCCCAGGGCGGCGTCGGCATCTTTGCCGGTGAGGCCCTGGCGGATCAGGCTGACCAGGAACAGGTGGTTGTCGGTGCCGCCGGAAACCACGTCGTAGCCGCGGTCGATGAACACCTGGGCCATGGCCTGGGCGTTTTCGATCACTTGTTGCTGGTAGGCCTTGAATTCAGGCTCCAGCGCTTCCTTGAAGCAAACGGCCTTGGCGGCGATCACGTGCATCAGCGGGCCGCCCTGGGCGCCTGGGAACACCGCGGCGTTCAGCTTCTTCTCGATCTCTTCGTTCGACTTGGCAAGGATCAGGCCGCCACGTGGGCCGCGCAGGGTCTTGTGAGTGGTGGTGGTAACCACATCGGCGAACGGGATCGGGTTCGGGTACAGGCCAGCGGCAACCAGGCCGGCTACGTGGGCCATGTCGACGAACAGCAGCGCACCGACCTTGTCGGCGATGGCGCGGAAGCGTGGGAAGTCGAGGGTCTTGGAGTAGGCCGAGAAGCCGGCAACGATCATTTTTGGCTTGTGCTCGACAGCCAGGCGCTCGACTTCGTCGTAGTCGATCAGGCCGGTGTTAGTGTCGATGCCGTATTGCACAGCGTTGTACAGCTTGCCCGAGGACGACACCTTGGCGCCGTGGGTCAGGTGGCCGCCGTGGGCCAGGCTCATGCCGAGGATGGTGTCACCAGCCTGCAGCAGGGCCAGGTAAACCGCAGCGTTGGCCGAGGAGCCGGAGTGCGGCTGGACGTTGGCGTAGTCGGCACCGAACAGCTGCTTGGCGCGCTCGATGGCCAGGGCCTCGACCTTGTCCACGTGCTCGCAGCCACCGTAGTAGCGCTTGCCCGGGTAGCCTTCGGCGTACTTGTTGGTCAGGCCGCTGCCTTGGGCCTGCATCACGCGCTTGGAGGTGTAGTTTTCCGAGGCGATCAGCTCGATGTGGTCTTCCTGGCGCTGCTCTTCGGCATTCATCGCCGCCAGCAGTGCATCGTCGTAACCCTGAATCTGGTCTTGCTTGCTGAACATCGTGTATCTCCCGGCAGCGATCGTTTTTTGTCGTGGGGCACTGTGGCCCTTTGTGGCGATGTTATGACTGGCCGGGGCGGGTCAGATGCCTGCGCACGCCTTGCAATGGCGCGTTTACGACATTCGCTTTTGTGTTGACCGTGCCGGCCCTTTCGCGGGTGAACCCGCTCCCACAGGTACGGCGCTGCCTCAATGCTTGCAATCTCCCAGTGGGAGCGGCTTTAGCCGCGAATAGGCCAGTACAGGCAATGCCGAAATCAAACGCTGCACCGCTTGTATAGGCAACTGCTGAATCGATGGTTTAGAGTGCTGTTCTGCGTCGTTCACAGGACAGTGTCATGACAGATAAGAGCCAACAATTCGCCAGCGACAACTATTCCGGCATCTGCCCCGAAGCCTGGGCAGCGATGGAAAAGGCCAACCATGGCCACGACCGCGCCTACGGCGACGACCAGTGGACCGAACGCGCCGCGGAATACTTCCGCAAGCTGTTCGAAACCGACTGCGAGGTGTTCTTCGCCTTCAACGGCACCGCCGCCAACTCCCTGGCGCTGGCCTCGCTGTGCCAGAGCTACCACAGCGTGATCTGCTCCGAGACCGCCCACGTCGAAACCGACGAGTGCGGTGCGCCGGAGTTCTTCTCCAACGGCTCCAAGCTGCTGACCGCGCCCAGCGTCAACGGCAAGCTGACACCACAGTCGATCCGCGAAGTGGCGCTGAAGCGTCAGGACATCCACTACCCCAAGCCACGGGTGGTGACCATTACCCAGGCCACCGAGGTGGGCACCGTCTATCGCCCCGACGAGCTGAAGGCGATCAGCGCCACCTGCAAAGAGCTGGGGCTGAACCTGCACATGGACGGCGCACGCTTCAGCAATGCCTGCTCGTTCCTGGGCTGCAGCCCGGCAGAGCTGACCTGGAAGGCCGGTGTCGATGTACTGTGCTTTGGCGGCACCAAGAACGGCATGGCGGTGGGCGAGGCGATCCTGTTCTTCAACCGCCAACTGGCCGAGGACTTCGACTACCGCTGCAAGCAGGCCGGGCAACTGGCATCGAAGATGCGCTTCCTGTCGGCGCCTTGGGTGGGCCTGCTGGAAGATGGCGCCTGGTTGCGCCATGGCGCGCATGCCAACCATTGCGCGCAGTTGCTCGCCTCGCTGGTGAGTGATTTGCCGGGAGTGGATCTGATGTTCCCGGTTGAGGCCAACGGGGTGTTCCTGCAGATGCCGGAGCATGCGATCGAGGCACTGCGCAGCAGGGGATGGCGGTTCTATACCTTCATTGGTAGCGGCGGGGCGCGGTTCATGTGCTCGTGGGATACCGAGGAAGAGCGGGTGCGCGAGCTGGCGGCGGATATCCGCGCCATCATCGGCGCCTGACAGGCCGCATTCGCGGGTAAACCCGCTCCTACAGGGATCGCGCAGGTTTCAAGGCCTGAGGTGAGCCTGTGGGAGCTACAGGTACAGCTCTGCCCTCAAGAGCAATGATGAACCTGTGGGAGCGGGTTTACCCGCGAAGAAGCCAACACTGATCTAAAGCCTGAACCCACCCATCTGCCGCGCCAGGTCATCCGCCAAGCCACGCAGCGCCTGGCACTCTTCACGACAGCCCTGCACCTCCGCCGCGGTCTCCCGCGCCAGGTCGGAAATCCCCTGCACCGTACGATTGATCTCCTCGGTCACCGCCGACTGCTCTTCGGTCGCAGTAGCTACCTGATGGTTCATGTCGCTGATGTGCTCGACCTGGTCAGTGATCGCCCCCAATGACGCTCCGGTGCGCTGGCTCGACTCCACCCCGCTACCCGTCGCCTGCTGCCCAGCCTGCATCGAACTCACAGCCGAACCCGCGCCCTGCTTCAAGCGCTGGATCATCTGCTGCACTTCGTCGGTGGACAGCTGCGTGCGCCGGGCCAAGGTACGCACCTCATCGGCCACCACGGCAAACCCACGGCCCATCTCCCCTGCCCTGGCCGCCTCGATGGCGGCATTCAGCGCCAGCAGGTTGGTTTGCTCGGAAATACTACGGATCACCGCCAGAACTTCGTCGATCGAAGCTACTTCCTCGGCCAGCTGGCTGACTGCATCGGCAGCCTTGCCGATATCACCCGACATCCCTTCGATACCACGGATCGAGCGTTGCACCACTTCACGCGCCTGCAAGGCTTCGTCCCTCGCCGACTGCGAGGCCTGGGCCGCATCACCGGCATTGCGGGCAATGTCCTGCACGGTCAAACCCATTTCGTGCACGGCGGTAGCGACCATTTCGGTCATTTCCTGCTGGCGCCCGGAACGCTCGGCGGTGTTGTCCACCACCTGTGTCACCTGCTCGACCGCCAGGTGCAGCCGCTCGGAAGTGTGCAATATCTCGCCGATCAACCGGCGCTGGCTGTCGAGGAAGCGGTTGAAGCCACGCGCCAGGTCGCCCAGTTCGTCCTGGCGTGAATCGTCCAGCCGGTGGCTGAGGTCGCCCGCGCCACTGCCAATCTGCACCAGCGCCGCTGTCACGCGGCGGATCGGCCGCACCAGGCCACGCGCCAGCAGCACCACCAGCAGCAGCGATACCAGGGCCACGGCACCACCGATCAGGCTGGTCAGCCATACCGCCTGGTGCATTGGCGCGTAGATTTCCTCCTCCGGCACCTCGGCCACCAGGGTCCAGTTGAGGTCGCGCAAGGGCAGGCCGAGCGCCAGGTAGCTTTCGCCGTCACGGCTGAAGCGGCTGCTGCGCAGGCCCTCGTCGCCGGTCATCAGCGCCTTGGCGGCATCCGCGCCGAGCTGTTCGGTGAGCTGGCGTTTGCCGCTGAAGGCAGCGTCCGGATGAACCTGGATCAGGCCATCGTTACGCACCAGGAACACCCTGCCGTGCTCGCCAAATTTGAAGTCATGAATCAGCTTCGACAGTTCGGTCATGCGCAGGCCCATGCCAGCCACACCGACCAGTTGGCCATTCTTTTCCACGCGATAGTCGATGAACAGCGCGAGCTCGCCGGTGGCACCGTCGATGTCGATGTTGATCAGGCGTTCGGCACCGCTGTCGATGTAGCCGTAGAACCATTTGTCCTTGGGGTTGCTGCGGCTGAGAGTACGGTCCAGGCCATTCTCGTTGTAGTAGTGGCCGGTTTCGGTCGAAACGAACAAAGTGGTGAAGGCCTGGTTGCGCTGCTTGGCGGCGGTCAGGTATTCGATGAATGGAGCGGCATGGGCGGGGTCTTCACCGGCGGCAAGCCAGTCGCGCAGCAGGGTGTTGCCGGCAATATCCGCCGCCGCCACCAGCGGCTGGCCGAGCATGCGCTCGATGTCGTTGCGGATGGCCTCGATGCTGGCGGGCAGCGCGGTATCGACCAGGTAGCGTTCGGTGAGGCGGTTTAGCGCCACCGTGAAAATGATGACCACCACCAGGATGCTCGCCAGCAGGGCGGCGCCCATGCTGGTGATCAACTGCCACTGGATGCTTTTACGCCAGATACGCATGCCCTACTCCCCGCATAATTATTGTTTTGCGGAAAGTGTATACACTTGCGTATGCAGTTAATCCAGTGACCTGAAGCAATCAGATACCCTGTGGGAGCGGGTTTACCCGCGAATGCGATGCTGAATGCACTGACGCATTCGCGGGTGAATCCGCTCCCACAGAGGTCGATGCAAGGCCTTATTGTTCGGCTATGGTCCGCACGATGGCGTCCACCGTGGCATCGATCTGCGCCTGGGTACGCTCCAGCGTCTTGCGGTGCTCATCCTGCAGCTCGATCTGCCGCGAACATAGGTTCAGCGCGGCCAGCACCAGCAACTTGTCGCCGATCAGGGTCGGGTACTGACGCTTGGTCTGGGCCAGGGCGGTGTTGAGCATCTGCACCGCCTGGGCCAGGGTCGCTTCCTGGCCTGCAGGCGCCTTGATCGAATAGTCGTTGCCGAGGATCGACACGACATTGATCGGCTGCGCTCGCAGTGTCATGCGCCTACGACGCCGGCGTTGGCGCGCTCGAGCAGGGCCTGCAGGCGTGCGGCGGTGCTGCCGTTCTTCTCTTCCTGCTCCATCAGCGACAGCTGCAGGGTTTCGTTCTCTTCCTTGGCCTGGGCCAGTTCCTGACCGAGGGCGGCGTTCTGCTCGGTGAGTTGAGCGTTCTTCTGCATCAGGTCGCTGACCAGTTGCTCGATTTGATTCAGGGAAGCTTCCAGCATGGGTCTATCTCAGGTTGTTGCGAGGGGCGCACACGATAAAGAAAAGTGCGGCCCATCGCCATTAAATATCGGATTCACAAAGTGTCTAACCCGCAGATTGACAGGGTAACCGGCCCCTTGTTCCGACCTGGGTCAACCGCCGGTCAGGAACAACCGGGCCAACTCGGAGTTTTGCCAGGCGCGCACTCAAGGCTGACGGGTCACGACCGATACTCAGAGAGACACATTCTGTCGCACTGGAAGCGTCTCCTTCACTTGCCTGGATCTGCCCACCATGTCATTACGCAACATCAATATTGCCCCACGCGCATTGCTGGGCTTTGCGCTCATCGGCCTGCTGATGCTCGGCCTCGGTATCTTCTCTCTGATGCAGATGGGCAACATCCGCCAGGCCGGCCTGGTCATCGAGCAAATCAGCGTCCCCGCCATCAAGACACTGGATGAGATCAGCGCGCTGAACCTGCGCCTGCGCAGCCTCTCCTACCGCCTGCTGGTGAACCGCGACCCGCAAAACCAGCAGGAAATCCTCAACCTGATGGACCAGCGCAACCAGCAGATCGACCGCGCGCGAGAGGCCTACGTGCCGCTGATCACTGCCGCCGACGAACAGGCTGCGTACGACCAGTATGTTCAGTTGCTCAACCAGTATCGCCAGCTGGAGGCGCAAATGCGCAGCCTCAACCAGGCCGGCCGCCTCGACGAGCTGAGAGATGTTCTCAACCGTGACTTGCAGGCCAACTCCGAGCAGATCAACAAGATCATGGAGACCCTGGTGGGCATCAATACCGAGCAGACCCGTGACACCAACGCGAAAGCCGCCAGCCAGTATGACGCGGCCTTCTCTCTGGTGATCGGCCTGCTGGTCGCCGCCACCGTGCTGACTTTTGTCTGTGCCCTGCTGTTGACCCGCAGCATCGTCAAGCCGATCGACGAGGCGCTTAGATGTGCCGAACAGATTGCCGACGGCGACCTGACCCATGTCATCCATGCCGAGGGTACCGACGAAGCTGCCCGCCTGCTGCGCGCCATGGCCCGCATGCAAGACAAACTGCGCGACACCTTGCAGCTGATCGCCGGGTCGGCGACACAGCTGGCCTCGGCTGCCGAAGAGCTGAACGCCGTCACTGACGAAAGCGCCCGCGGCCTGCAGCAGCAGAACAACGAAATCGAACAGGCCGCCACGGCGGTGACCGAGATGACCAGCGCCGTCGAAGAAGTAGCGCGCAATGCAGTCAGCACCTCGGAAGCCTCCAGCGAAGCCAGCCGTTCGGCGGGCGACGGCCGCGACCTGGTCATGGAAACCGTGGGTGCCATCGAGCGCATGAGTGGCGATGTGCAGGCCACCGCCAAACTGGTCACCCACCTGGCCGAACAGTCGCGCGATATCGGCAAGGTGCTGGACGTGATCCGTGGCCTGGCCGACCAGACCAACCTGCTGGCGCTGAACGCCGCGATCGAGGCGGCACGTGCCGGTGAGGCGGGCCGGGGCTTTGCCGTGGTGGCTGATGAGGTGCGAGCGCTGGCTCATCGTACCCAGCAGTCGACCAGTGAGATCGAGCGGATGATCGGCAGTATTCAGGGCGGTACGGAAGAAGCGGTGGAATCGATGCGCACCAGCACCGAGCGTGCCGAATCCACCCTGAACATTGCTCGTGGCGCAGGCATGGCGCTGGACACCATTGCCGGGGCAGTGGCGCAGATCAACGAGCGTAACCTGGTAATTGCCAGCGCGGCGGAAGAGCAGGCGCAGGTCGCGCGGGAAGTGGACCGCAACCTGGTGAACATCAATGACCTGTCGGTGCAGAGTGCTACCGGGGCGCATCAGACCAGTGCGGCGAGTGCGGAGTTGTCGCGGTTGGCCGTGGATCTGAATGGCTTGGTGGCGCGGTTCCGTACCTGACTTTAAAAAGCCGGGGCCGCTTTGCGGCCCTTTCGCGACACAAGGCCGCTCCCACATTGGCCGATGTAACCGGAGCCTTTGTGGGAGCGGCCTTGTGTCGCGATGGGCTGCAAGGCAGCCCCCTGCATTCCCGGATCAGTAATCGATCCGCACATCCCCTTTCGGCACGCTGCAGCACGACAGAATGTAGCCCTCGGCTTCGTCCTCTTCAGTAATGCCGCCGTTGTGTTCCATCTCCACTTCGCCGCCCAGCTTGAGCACCTTGCAGGTGCCGCAAATGCCCATACCGCAGGCTTTCGGGATCATCAGGCCAACCTTGGCCGCCGCCGCGTGCACGGTCTCGCCCGGGGCGATGCGGATGCTCTTCTCGCTACCGATGAACTCCACCAGGTTGAGGTCGGCCGCATCCAGTTCCGGCGCGTCGGCAGCCTGCTCGGCATGCTCCACCGCATCGGCCTTGGCCTCAGGCGGCGTCGCACCGAACGATTCCTCGTGATAGTTCTTCATGTCGAAGCCGACCGCTTCGAGCATGCGCTTGACCGCAGTCATGTATGGCGTCGGGCCGCAGCAGAACACCACACGGTCCATGTAGTCCGGCGCGATCAGCTCCATCAGGCGCTGGTTGAGGTAACCGCGATAACCCGCCCACGGCTCACCCAGGCCATGCTTTTCACAAATGATGTGCAAGCTGAAATTGGGGATGCGCGAGGCCATCTGCTCCAGTTCACGATGGTAGATGATGTCCTTCGGCGAACGGGCGCTGTGCACGAACACCATGTCGACATTGCCGTTGGTGTCGTAGAACCAGCGCGCCATCGACATGACCGGGGTGATCCCGACACCGCCCGAGAGGTACAGCACCTTCTGCGCCGGGAAATCGATGGCGTTGAACAGCCCCACCGGGCCGTGCACCGGCAGCTCGGCGCCTTCGTGCATGGTGTCGTGGAGGAAGTTGGACACCAGGCCGCCCGGTACACGCTTGACGGTGATCGAGAAGCTGTAGGGCACCGACGGTGAACTGGAGATGGTGTAGGAACGCATCACCGGCTTGCCTTCGATCTCCAGCTCCAGGGTGACGAACTGCCCCGGCTTGAAGAAGAACATGATCGGTTGATCGGCCATGAAGCAGAAGGTGCGCACGTCCCAGGTCTCCTGGATGACCTTGACGCAGCGCACGATGTGGCGGCCGTTGGCCCAGGTCTGGGTAGTGACCGGATTGAGGAAGGTATCGGACATGTTCATCTCCAGCAGCCGACTATTGGCCGTTTTATGGCTTGGATAATGCGCAAGCTGAAGACGACGTACATTCCTGCCAGCGACATCGGCGTGCTTATCGCGACCAGCCCCGCACTGCAAGGGCTGGCGCGTCGTAATTCAAATCGGCCATGTCGCCCATGGATACGGTTCATGACGCCTTCGGACGCACACTCCACCGCAAAACAACTAGCTGTTTCTGATGAGCAGCCTTGCGGCACCACAACAACGATTAGCCACCTTTTGCCGGCCGCACACGGCCCCGAGGAATACACGATGGACGTCACCGCAACCCTGAGCCTGGGCGATCCACTGGAACCTGCACGCAAGGCCACCGCCGAGATGCTGCAGACCCGCGAGCGCACCTACTCGCTGCCCCAGCCTTTCTACACCGACGAGCGTCTGTTCCAGATCGACATGCAGGAGATCTTCCACAAGGAGTGGCTGATCGCCGGCATGACCTGCGAGATCCCGGCCAAGGGCAACTACATCACCCTGCAGATCGGCAAGAACCCGATCATCGTGGTGCGTGGCGCCGAAGGTAAGGTGCACGCCTTCCACAACGTCTGCCGCCACCGCGGTTCGCGCCTGTGCGTCAGCGACAAGGGCAAGGTGGCCAAGCTGGTCTGCCCGTACCACCAGTGGACCTACGAGCTGGACGGCCGCCTGCTGTTCGCCGGTACCGAAATGGGTGCCGACTTCGACATGAACCAGTATGGCCTGAAGCCTGTGAACGTGAAGGTCGCCGGCGGCTACATCTTCATCAGCCTGGCGGAAAACCCGCCTGCCATCGACGAGTTCCTGGCCACCCTGGACCACTACATGGAACCGTACGACATGGAAAACACCAAGGTGGCGGTACAGACCACCTTGATGGAAAAGGCCAACTGGAAGCTGGTGCTGGAAAACAACCGCGAGTGCTACCACTGCAACGGTTCGCACCCGGAGCTGCTGCAAACCCTGCTGGAATGGGACGACACCAACGACCCGCGCGCCAGCCAGGAATTCAAGGACCACGTGGCTGCCTCCGCCGCCGCCTGGGAAGCCGAGAAGATCCCGTACCTGCACAAAAGCCATGGCCTGCGTAACCGTATCGTGCGCATGCCGCTGCTCAAGGGCACCGTGTCGATGACCATGGACGGCAAACAGGCCTGCCAGAAGCTGATGGGTCGTATCCAGAACCCGGACTTGGGCTCGATGCGCATCCTGCACCTGCCGCACTCCTGGAACCACTGCATGGGCGACCACATGATCGTGTTCACCGTGTGGCCGATCAGCGCCCAGGAAACCATGGTCACCACCAAGTGGCTGGTGCACAAGGATGCCGTGGAGGGTGTGGACTACAACCCCGAGAACATGCGCAAGGTGTGGGACGCCACCAACGACCAGGACCGTCGCCTGGCCGAGGAAAACCAGCGTGGTATCAACTCCACCGCTTACCAGCCTGGGCCATACTCGAAAACCTACGAGTTTGGCGTGGTCAACTTCATTGACTGGTACAGCCAGCGCTTGCTGAACAACCTGGGGGCGGAGCCGGCGGCGTATCTGAAGGAAGTTCAGGCACAGTAAACGATGATGCCGTGCCTCGTCCGGTATGACGAGGCACGACACACCTGCGTTTCAGTAAGGGGCGCTAATAGCATCAACTCCCTCTAACGACAAGGACAGCTCTCAGAACTTCTCCTCCATCATCGCTATGTACCTTGGCCATCACCCTCCCCGGCACACGGTAGGCCCCGGCTATTCCGCTACCGAGCGCTTCCGCTGCCCATTGCCCCGCCTGCAAACTCCCCCTCCTGACGAAAGGTGGGAGCAAGACTTGCCCTATGGCCTCGGCCACCACGCTCCACCGGTTGATGCCATGTTGATCTGCGAGTTGCGTCCATGTTTGATACACCGAATAGCCGTTTAAATGGGTGCCTATGGCAACGCCAGAACTTCCCCCAGCTCCGGTCCAGACAAGCTGACTGACCAGTGGATCTGCCGGCGACACAGGTGCATTGAGGATATTTCGGGCGAGATTGGCACCAGCCCCCATAGGGATAGAGGAATAAAACTGGAGCGAGTCTGCAAGCTCTGCGCGCACAAGTTCCTGGTCGGGTAACTCCCCGTTCATCCTCTGAATCCGCTGTCTAACCACAGCAAGCGACCTGCGGTTAACCGCGCCGAGTCCTGTTGAAACACTAGAGGCGGCCTGAGCCAGTGGAGGTATCCACTGCCAAACGCGGCCCGTTGAATCGTGCCTGTTAATCGGGTCCCCCTCACAATAGGCGTATCCATTGATTCCGCCCTTGGAGAATGGGCTAAGCGAATCCGGCGTGATGAACCGCATCAGGCCCGGGCTGTAGGAGCGATGGCCACTGCCCAACAGATAATTATGCGTCAACGGATCTTGGTATTGGCCACAAAAAGCCAGCCCTGAACCCAGGGAACCGCTAAGGAAGCCATAGGGTGAGTAAGCGCGCGGACCCAAGGAAAGCGCGCCCAGTACAGAGTGCTGCCGATCGATATTCAACAGGGATGTCGCCATGGTTGACTCACACTGATCGCATGTGGACAGGGTAACGACGGACGCCAGGTTTGCGTACTGGCAAAAATATCAGACAAACCCCTGATCATTGTTTGATCAAACCGGCCAGGATGGCGTGGATATTGGGCTACAGCGGATTTCTTACACCTTGTCCACAGAAACACCAACAGAGTTTGTGAGCAACTGATGCAGTTTGTGCAATCGGATTGTGGATAAGCCACTCACGACCATGATTATCAAGGATCGAGCAGGATTGTGGCGAGATTGATCACTTTCTGAACAAACCTGTCAAAGCCTTTAACTATGTGGCTTACAGGTGCTACCGAACAGATTATCCACAGACCGGCTAACAGTGATTGTGGACAAAATCCGGAGGGTACTGCCGCGCGTTGCATGCGAAGGCAGGGATAATACTGGTTGTTTTTTGACCATAATCTTGGAGGCGCCGTCACACAAGGGCTGCGGCCATGCGCCAACACTTTATCCACACCTTGGCGAACAGATTCGGTGGGCAAAAGCGCTCGATCGAGGCTGTGTATGGAATGTAGGAGCGGCCTTGTGTCGCGATGGGCCGCAGTGCGGCCTCAGGATCTCGACTATGAGTCAAGATTGCCGGGGCTGCTGCGCAGCCCATCGCGACACAAGGCCGCTCCCACACCGGGACCGCGTGAGGCTCTAGCGCAGCACGCCCTCTTCCACCAGCAGCTTGAGGATGGCCTCGGCGCCTTCCTGTGGAGAAACGTCCTTCAACACCTTGCCACCGCCGCCACTGGCCTTGGCCGTCGCCGCCTTCATCCGGTCGGCACCGCTCTTGGCCTTGATCACCTTCAGCCGCTTGGGCCGTGGGCGGGCTGGTTGCAGTTCGGCTTCGGCCAGCAGTTCGTCTTCGACGATAGCCACGTTGCGTGCCGCCAACACACCCCGACGCGCCGGCCCGAAAGCACTCTGGCGCGGCTTGGGCGCGGCGTTATCCACAGTCGCCAGCAACGGCAGGCGCACCTTCAGCCGACGCCGCTGACCGCGCGGCAGCGCCTGCAATACCTGGGCGGTGCCGTTTTCGATCGACTCCACTTCAGCCAACCCCACAATCAGCGGCCAGCCGAGCTTTTCGGCCAGCAGGAACGGCAACATGCCCGACCCTTCGCCAGTCTCGGCCTGGCTGCCGGTCAGCACCAGCTGTGCCCCGGCATCGCGCAGGTAATCCCCGAGCACGCCCAGCACGTCGGCGCCGGCCGGCTGCTCCAGCACATCCAGGTGGTCCAGGCCCATCCCCAGGTAGGCGCGCAGCGCCTCTTCCCGTGGGTCGCCGGCATGCACCACCTGTAAGTTATCCCCAGCCAGCTGCAAACCCAGCTCCACGGCGCGCGCATCCTGCTCGGCGCGGCGAGCGCGGCCGGAGCTGGGGTGGGCACCGATGGAAACCAGGCTGATCACTTTCGTACTCATGCTCGTGCCCTTATGCCGCGTCGCGCTGGCCGCCGCTGCGGTAGTTGTCCACAGCCTCGATCAGTGCCTGGAGAATCGCCGAACTGTCACCAATCACCGACAAGTCCGCCCGTTTGATCATGTCGCAGCCCGGGTCCATGTTGATCGCTACCACCTTGTCGCAGGCGCCGATGCCCTGCAGGTGCTGGATCGCGCCCGAGATACCCACAGCCACGTAGACCCGCGCGGTAACCCAGGTACCGGTGGCACCCACCTGGCGGTTGCGCGGCATGAAGCCGTCGTCCACCGCCACCCGCGAGGCGCCTTCGGTGGCGCCAAGGGCCGCGGTGGCCTTGTGATACAGGTCCCAGTCCTTGACCCCGTTGCCGCCCGAGATGATGAACTCGGCTTCGGCCATGGCAATGGTGGCCGGGTCCACGGCCACCGAACCGAGGTCTTCGATGCGCGACAGGCTGCGCGCCACGCTTGTGGACAACTCCACGGGCAGCGCTTCGTGACGGGTTTCGCTGACCGGCTCGGCGCACTCGGCCGCCGCCAGGATCAAGCGTGGTACGGCGCGCTGCAGGTCCTGCTGGCCGGCACCGGCACGGCCGATGCACTGGCCGTCCTTGACCTGCCATACCCGCGTCGCCGGGCGCTCGCCCAGTGCCGCGCCCAGGCGCCGGCCCAGTTCGCCACCACCGGTGCGGCTGTCGGGCAGCAGCCAGTGGCGCGGGGTGAACTGGTTATCCACAGCCCGCAGGCCTTGTACCAGTTGCTCCGGTGCATAACCTTCGAACGCCTCGCCTTCGATGACCAGCAGGCGGTCGACCCCGGCTGTGGAAAAGTTGCTTTCCTTGTGCTCGCCAAACACCACTGCCAGCACCGCACCGTCGCTGCCGGCCAGGCTGTGGGCCAGGCCGAGCAGGTCGCGGTCGTGGCTGCTCAGGCGGCCACCGACCATGTCCGGCACCACGGCGATGTAGAACGCCGGCGCCGGCACCTGGTGCAGCGGCAGCTTGACCTCGGCCGCCGCCGTGCGTCGCCCGCCCACGGCGGTGCCCTGCTGGGCGCCGCTGCGGTCGATGCGCTTGATGCCGGCCGGGCCGATGAAGCCTGCGGCAATCGCATGGGGGTTCTTGCGGATGAGGCCGTTGGGCCCCATCCAGCTGGTCTGCTGCGTCTGCATCGCTGCATGCAGCGGGTGCAGACGGTTACGGGCGATCCACTCGGCGCGTGGGTCGCGGCGGATAATGTCGCTCATCAGTGCACCTCCGCAGGTTCACGTTTGGCCGTTTGCGGCTTTGGGGCAGAGGGCGCGTCCTCTTCGATCAGCACGTCGGCCACCAGTTCGGCCAGGTCCTTGATCTGCGGGCGCGGTTCGACCACACCTTCGAGCATGGCGGTGCATTGTGGGCAACCCACGGCCACCAGCTCGGCCTCGGTCTCGCGGATGTCGTCCATGCGCATGTCCGGGATACGCTGCTTGCCAGGGATGTCGGTGATCGGCGCACCGCCACCACCGCCGCAGCAACGGGAACGGAAGCCCGAGCGCTGCATCTCGCGCACTTCGATACCCAGGGCCTTGAGCACGGCACGCGGAGCTTCGTACTCACCGTTGTAACGGCCCAGGTAGCACGGGTCGTGGTAGGTGACGCTGCCGCCCTTGTGCTGGCCGAGGTTGAGCTTGTTGGCCGCGATCAGTTCGGCGATGTACGTGCTGTGGTGCTGCACCTGATAGTCGCCGCCCAGGGCGCCGTACTCGTTCTTCAGCACATGGAAGCTGTGCGGGTCGCAGGTGACGATGCGCTGGAACTTGTACTTGGCCAGGGTCTGGATATTGCGTTTGGCCAATTGCTGGAAGGTCGCTTCATCGCCCAGACGGCGCGCCACGTCGCCGCTGTCGCGCTCTTCCAGGCCGAGCACGGCAAAGTCCACGCCCGACGCCTTGAGCACTTTGACGAACGAGCGCAGGGTGCGCTGGTTGCGCATGTCGAAGGCACCGTCACCGACCCAGAACAGCACCTCGGTGGTTTTCACCTCCGACAGCAGTTGCAGGTTGAGGTCGGCGGCCCAGTTCATGCGCCCGCCAGGGGCGAAGCCGCCCGGGTTGTCGGTAGCGATCAGGTTGTCCAGCACTTCGGCGCCCTTGTTCGGGGTGGCGCCTTTTTCCAGGGTGAGGTGACGACGCATGTCGACGATGGCATCGACGTGCTCGATCATCATCGGACATTCCTCGACGCAGGCACGGCAGGTGGTGCACGACCACAGCGTTTCGGCGTCGACCAGGCCATTGACGATCGGCTGGTGCGGGTGGCCGCCATGCTCACCGATCGGTTTGCCCGGGTATGGGCTGCCGGCGAACTGCGCGTCGGTGCCACCGGCCAGGCCGATGACCATGTCCTGGATGAGCTTTTTCGGGTTCAGCGGCTGGCCGGCGGCAAAGGCCGGGCACATGGCTTCGCATTTACCGCACTGCACGCAGGCGTCGAAGCCCAGCAGCTGGTTCCAGGTGAAGTCCACCGGCTTTTCCACGCCCAGCGGCGCGTTCGGGTCTTCCAGGTCCAGCGGCTTGAGGCCGGTGGAACGGCCGCCGCCGAAGCGTTCGGCGCGGCGGTGCCAGGCCAGGTGCAGGGCACCGGCGAAGGCGTGTTTCATCGGGCCGCCCCAGGTCATGCCGAAGAACAGCTCAGACACGCCCCACAGCACGCCCAGACCGAGAATGCCCACCATCACCCAGCCACCGGTGTTGGCCGGCAGGATGCCGGCGACCGGCAAGGTGGCGATGAAGAAGCTCACGGCAAACGCCAGCAGGCTCTTCGGCAAGCGCATCCACGGGCCCTTGGACAGGCGCGAAGGCGGGTTGAGGCGGCGCTTGAAGACGAAGATGGCGCCGCTGAACATGATCACCGTGGCCACCAGCAACGCGTAGCCGAGGATCTTGCTCTGCAGGCCGAAGCCGTGCACCAGGATCGCCAGCACGGCCGACAGCACGAAGCCGCCAGCGGTAGCCACGTGGGTCTTGGACATGTACTTGTCGCGCTCGACCACATGGTGCAGGTCCACCAGGTAGCGGCGTGGCATGGCCAGCAAGCCGCCGATCAGGTTGACCTTGGACGGCCGGCCACGCCGCCACATGCGCACCCGGCGCAGGGCGCCGAGCACTGCCAGGCCAAGGGCAGCGAACAGCAGGATAGGTAGAAGGGTGTTCAACATGGGAGGCTCCCACAACAGCTGGATTCTTGCGCCACTCTGAAGATGGGATCGGCCCCTTGTGGGAGCGGGTTTACCCGCGAATGCGTCAGATCAGACAACTTTGTTGCTTGTGCTGACGCTTTCGCGGGTGAACCCGCTCCCACAGGGACCGCGCCCGGTGGCGACGATTTTTCTCGATCAGAAGTCCTTGCACAGGCGCAAGGCGTCGTAGATCGCCGCATGCACGTTGCGCTGGGCCACGCAGTCGCCGATGCGGTACAGCAGGTAGCCTTCGCCCGGCTGGCTGAGGATCGGCTGTGGCTTGATGGCGAACAGTGCCTCCACGTCGATCTGGCCTTTGTTGCGCGAACCTTCCTTCAGTGCGTAATACAGCTGCTCGTCAGGACGCACGCCGTTCTCCACCACCACCTGGTCGACCACGCGCTCTTCCTTGGCGCCGGTGTATTCGTTTTCCAGCACCGCCACCAGCTTGTCGCCTTCGCGGTAGACCTTTTCCAGCATCATGTCGCCGGTCATGATCACTTCTTTCGGGTACATGCTGCGGTAGTAGGTCGGGAAGGTAGTACCGCCCATGGCCACACCCGGCTTGATGTCGTCGGTGACGATCTCGACCTGGCTGCCCTTGTCGGCGATGAAGTCAGCCACCGACATGCCGGTGAACTCGCAGATGGTGTCGTACACCAGCACGTTCTTGCCCGGCGCAACCTTGCCGTCGAGCACGTCCCAGCTGCTGACCACCAGCCCTTCGGCGGCGCCCCAGTGCTCGTTCTGCTCCAGGAAGGAATGCCCACCCACCGCCAGCACGATGATGTCCGGGCGCAGGTCCTGGATGGCAGCCACGTCGGCGGCGGTGCCCAGGCGCAGGTCGACCTTCAGGCGCGCCAGCTCCAGCTGGTACCAGCGAGTGATACCGGCGATCTGGTCGCGCTGCGGGGCCTTGGCGGCGATGGTGATTTGCCCGCCGATCTGCTCCTTCTTCTCGAACAGGGTCACATCGTGGCCACGTTCGGCAGCCACGCGGGCCGCTTCCATGCCGGCCGGGCCGGCGCCAACCACCACCACCTTGCGCTTGGCGCCGGTGGTCTTCTCGATGATGTGCGGCACGCCCATGTATTCACGGGAGGTCGCGGCGTTCTGGATGCACAGTACATCCAGGCCCTGGTACTGGCGGTCGATGCAGTAGTTGGCACCGACGCACTGCTTGATCTGGTCGATCTGGCCCATCTTGATCTTGGCGATCAGGTGCGGGTCAGCCATGTGCGCACGGGTCATGCCGACCATGTCCACGTAGCCGCCTTCGAGGATGCGCGTGGCCTGGTTCGGGTCCTTGATGTTCTGCGCGTGCAGCACCGGGACCTTGACCACTTCCTTGATGCCGGCCGCCAGGTGCAGGAACGGCTCCGGCGGGTAGCTCATGTTCGGGATGACGTTGGCCAGGGTGTTGTGGGTGTCGCAACCCGAGCCGACCACGCCGATGAAGTCGAGCATGCCGGTGGCGTCATAGTAGGCAGCGATCTGCTTCATGTCCTCGTGGCTGAGGCCATCGGGGTGGAATTCGTCGCCACAGATACGCATGCCCACGCAGAAGTCGTCACCGACTTCGGCGCGCACGGCCTTCAGTACTTCCAGGCCGAACTTCATGCGGCCTTCGAAGGTGCCGCCCCATTCGTCGGTACGCTTGTTGACCCGTGGGCTCCAGAACTGGTCGATCATGTGCTGGTGCACGGCCGACAGTTCCACGCCGTCCAGGCCGCCTTCCTTCGCACGGCGGGCAGCTTGCGCATAGTTGCCGATCACGCGCCAGATCTCCTCCACCTCGATGGTCTTGCAGGTGGCGCGGTGCACGGGTTCACGGATACCCGACGGCGACATCAGGGTCGGCCAGTTGAAGCCGTCCCAACGCGAGCGACGGCCCATGTGGGTAATCTGGATCATGATCTTGGCGCCATGCTTGTGCATGGCGTCGGCCAGGTTCTGGAAGTGCGGGATGATGCGGTCGGTCGACAGGTTGACCGACGACCACCACTCCTGCGGGCTGTCGATGGCCACCACCGACGAGCCGCCGCAGATCGCCAGGCCGATACCGCCCTTGGCCTTTTCTTCGTAGTACTTCACGTAGCGGTCGGTAGTCATGCCGCCGTCAGTGGCGTAGACCTCAGCGTGCGCGGTGCTGAGCACACGGTTGCGGATGGTCAGTTTGCCGATCTGGATCGGCTGGAACATTGCTTCGAATGCCATGACGCTATCTCCGGCTTACAACGGCTTTGTAACGAACAGGCCATCTTCGTGGCCTTCTTCCGACCCGCCATAGACCTGTTCGGCCACGGTGCGGATCGAGCTGCCGCGGGCAGCGAGAATCTGGTCCATGGCGCCGGCGAACCAGCCGGTGAACATGTAATCGACCTTGCGGCCGCACTTGCCATAGACGTACACGAACGCGGAGTGCTTGAGCTTGACGCTGCAGGTGCCTTTGTCGAGGTCGATGTCCTGGATCTCGAACAGGCCCCAGCCACGCTGGCTCAGGCGCTTCATGTAGTGCTCGAACACCGCCACGCCTTCCAGGCCATGGCACTCGGCCTCTTTTTCACACCAGTGCCAGGCGGACTTGTAGCCGGCCTTGTAGAGGATCTCGGCGTACTTGTCGGCGCCCAGGACTTCTTCGATGCCCATGTGGTTGTTGACGAAGAAATGGCGCGGCACATACAGCATCGGCAAGGCGTCGCTGGTCCAGACACCGGTCTCGCTGTCTACTTCGATTGGCAATTGCGGGGCGATCTTGGCCATGGAAACTCAACTCCATAAAATTTTTTATCGGGATGCCCCGGCGTTGCTGGCAGGGGCTTTCAGGCTTGGAGAGCGGCTTATTCGCCCCACACGTCCTTGAGGACGTTGACCCAGTTCTCACCCATGATCTTGCGCACCACGCGCTCGGAGTGGCCGCGCTTGAGCAAGGTTTCGGTGAGGTTGGGGAATTCGCCCACAGTGCGGATGCCCAGTGGGTTGATGATCTTGCCGAAGTTGGTCAGGCGACGGGCGTAACCCTTGTCGTGGGTCAGGTATTCGAAGAAGTCCTGGCCGTGGCCCTGGGTGAAGTCGGTACCGATACCGATGGCGTCTTCACCGACGATGTTCATGGTGTACTCGATGGCTTCGGCGTAGTCGTCGATTGTCGAGTCGATGCCCTTGGCCAGGAACGGCGCGAACATGGTCACGCCAACGAAACCGCCGTGGTCGGCGATGAACTTCAGCTCTTCGTCCGACTTGTTGCGCGGGTGCTCTTTCAGGCCCGAAGGCAGGCAGTGCGAGTAGCAAACCGGCTTTTTCGACTCGAGGATGACTTCTTCGGAGGTCTTGGAGCCCACGTGGGACAGGTCGCACATGATGCCGACGCGGTTCATTTCGGCAACGATCTCGCGACCGAAGCCCGACAGGCCGCCGTCACGCTCGTAGCAACCGGTACCGACCAGGTTCTGGGTGTTGTAGCACATCTGCACAATGCCCACGCCCAGCTGCTTGAATACGTCGACGTAGGCGATCTGGTCTTCGAAGGCGTGGGCGTTCTGGAAGCCGAAGAGAATGCCGGTCTTGCCCAGTTCCTTGGCCTTGCGGATGTCGGCGGTGGTGCGTACCGGCATCACCAGGTCACTGTTATCGCGGATCAGCTTCTGGCTGGCGGCGATGTTGTCGACGGTAGCCTTGAAGCCTTCCCAGACCGACACCGTGCAGTTGGCCGCAGTCAGCCCGCCTTTGCGCATGTCTTCGAACAGCTCGCGGTTCCATTTGGCAATGATCAGGCCGTCGATGACGATGCTGTCGGCGTGAAGTTCGGCTGGGCTCATCAGGCTGTCCCCTTTTATTGAATGGGTTTGCGCCAAACCTTATTGCCGGCGCTTTGGGGCCAGCATATGCCTGTGCCCAAAGGCGCCCCGATGCAAAAACGACAGGGGGTTTGCCGAAAGCGTCAATGCGCGACATCGCGCCCTCTGGCGCGCCGTCTGGCGATGAGAGACAGTCTCGATAACGACATTTCCGACCGTTTCATGAACATTTCTTCAGGGAGCTATCGTCTTGTCGGCGGCTGAGCGAGAATCCAGCCGATTCGTCAGCCTTGTTGAGGAGAAAACGGATGAAATCAATGGCATGGCTGGTACTGCTGGCTGTCGTATCGGGCGCCCAGGCCGGCGAGGAAGAAAGCACCCCGTGCGACAACGTCGAGACCGACCAGCAGACATTCGCTTGCGCGGCGTTCAACAAGCAGACGGCCGAGCGTGAACTTAAGTCGGCGTATGACGACCTGATACAGCGCATTCGCGACCAGTACGCCGACGAAGGCGACAAGGCAGACGCCTTGGCCGAGCGTATGGAGGCGGCCGAGAAACTGTGGACGCAACTGCGCGATGCCGACTGCAAGGTCGAAACCTATGCCGAGAAACCGGGCAGCAAGGCGTTCGAAGCGGCGTGGAACACCTGCGTGGCACAACGCAGCGATGACCGCTCGGAGTACCTGCAGTCCATCGGCCAGCAGTAAGGGAGTTCCTCGGCAGGAAAGGCTTTCGGCTTATCTGTCTTGACGATCCGAACCAAAGTGCGTCCCCGGCGCCTCACCCGAGGTGCCGATGATGAACTCGATCGGAAACCAAGACATGACCTCTACTATCAGCAAGACCGACATGAACAGCGCCATTGCCGCCCTGAAGAAAGAAGGCGAAGAACGCGCCGTCATGGTTGCCAACACCGTCTGCATCTTTGCCCCGGATGTACCTGCCAGCGTTGCCGAAGACGTGCTCGATGGCATGCGCTTGATGAACCTGTCGGCAAACAAGAAGTTCGACAAGGAAACCCAGCAGCGCGAGTGGTACAACTTCTACAACGACGGCCTGGGCAAGTTCGGCTGGACGCTGACCGGCGCCGCCCATGTCGAGGAAGCAATCGACAAGGACACCCACACGCTGGCCACCCTGGTGCCGCAGATCGTCACCGTCCAGATCGGCGCCAGCCACCGCCTGAGCCGCTGTGTAAAACGCTCCTTCGAAGTGATCGTGCAAACACCCAAGGCGCAGCAACTGCTCGAAGAAAGCAGCGTGAGTGTTTCGGGCAAATCCAGCACCATCCAGATTTCGGCCTGCGAGATGACACCGCAAGGCCTGCCGATCATGCACATGACCAGCGTTCAGCTGAGCTATGACAAGGCCGAGAAAGCCGCAGGGTCCGCTGGCCGCATCATCGACAAGTCGAATACCCGTGTATACCGGGCCTCGCAACAGGGCTCGTTCAGTGTTCGCCACTTCGACGCCATGCGCGAAGCCGTCAGGATGAAGTTGGCCAGCCAGGCGTTCGACATCCTGGCGCTGGAACTCTGACCTGCACCTGGCGCCGCCCAGCGGCGCCAGGCTCCCCTTCCTACGCCTGCAGCGAGGACCACAAGCATGCCCACCAAACTCGCCAACCAACCCTGGGAAGACCTTCATGCCTGCCTGCGCCTGGCGCAACTAGAGGCCAACCAGGCTCACGATCGCCAACAGGATGGCCAGCGCTGGTTCAGCCGTTTTCTGCAGGGCCTGGAGAACAGCGGTGTCGAACTGATCGAACGGACGACGAAAAGCATCAACTGCGTACCCACGGATGCTGTGTTTCAAGACGTCTTCAACGGCTGGATTCCAGCGCCCCAGCGTCGCAACCTCAAGTTCGAGCGGGTTGCCAACGACATACTTAATGGCTTGAAACAGCCAGACCTCGCCCTGCTGCGCAGCACTTCGGCCAGCTCGCACCTGCGCATCGAATTTGACCTAGATGACAGCGGCAGCCCGCTGGCGATCGTCTTCAACCTGTGCTGTTCGACCGACCCGGATGCCCCACGTACGCGCCTTGCCCTGCAACTGGACCACATGGGCGCGAAACTCGACGCCCGGGCTTTCGAGGCGCGACGAGTACAGGTCGAAAACCGCCTCCAGGCGCTTTCTGACCTCGATCAGTTCTAACCAGGCGGCATTGCACGCTCCACGGCTGAGGGTGGTCGCCACCGTGCAAAGGTTAGTCGCAAGAACGCATGGCCCAGAGCATGGGCCGCGTAAAGGATTTCAGTTACTTTTTCACCCTGTTTGGCTTCTGCTCGGTAGACAACTTGGCCGATTCGCTCGATACCTCCTACCGATTGCGCCATGCTCAGCCCCTTAGGCAGCGGATGTTCCTGATACATGTCTGGGACGTTGAACGCCCCTTCATATCTGCCCCGACAACTGCGGTGAGCAGGCACGCCGTAAGTTGGCCCAACAGACCAAAGAGGCCATAAGAAGGGAAGCGCTGCAATAACGCAGAGAGCATTCTCCTTATAACTGCCGGCCTCCACATCCAAATTCACCAAGGTGATTAAAGATGAATGATTCGATTAACAATATTAAAGAAATAGAATTTTTGGAGTTTGTGAACAAAATTTACGTAGTTGACTACCCTAGCGACGAAGCGCACCGTAGCGCTGTGGAGAAGTTTGAGAAACTGTCAGAGCACCCCGCTGGATCAGATCTTCTTTTTTACCCAGAGGAAGGGAAAGATAGTCCTGAGCAAATTGTGGCCGAGGTGAAGGCTTGGCGTGCTGCAAACGGCAAACCAGGATTTGCTCAACCCTAATATGTGCCCCCCCGATCAGTTGTAAAGGCGGTCAAAAAACTAATCGGGGTTCCCACCTCGTCTAACCAAACAAGTTTCCAAGGAGGTGAGAGTTGAACCTCCATGGCTCACGAGGACCAGTCACACCACCCGGGCCAACCGATCCTCCCGCGGACACCGCTCGAACCGTGCCCGGTAGCTGCGTGTAAAATACGACGCCGACTCGAACCCGCACGCCACCGCCACCTCCAGCACACTCATGTCGGTCTGGCGCAATAACTGCCGAGCCTTGTCCAGTCGCAATCGCAGATAGAAGCCACTGGGCGTGTCGTCCAGATGCAAGCGGAACAGGCGCTCCAGTTGCCGCCGGGTCACCTGCACTGCATCGGCCAGCACCTGGCTGTTGAGCGGCTGCTCGATATTTCGCTCCATTTCTCCGATCACCTTCACGAGCTTCTTGTTGCTGATGCCGTAACGGCTCGCGATCTGCATGCGCTGGTGGTCCTGGCGCTGGCGAATGCGCCCGAGCACGAACTGCTCGGACACCTGCACCGCCAGCTCGCTGCCATGGGCCTGGCCGATCAGGTCGAGCATCAGATCGATCGACGCGGTACCGCCTGCGCAGGTGATGCGACGCCGATCAATCTCGAACAGCTCCTGGGTCACCTGCAAGCGTGGATAGCGCTCCTTGAACGCCTCCAGCGCCTCCCAGTGCACGGTGGCGCGGTGGCCGTCGAGCAGGCCGGCCTCGGCCAGCACCACCGCGCCGGTATCGATGCCACCCAGAACCACCCGCTCATGGTCCAGGCGGCGTAGCGCCTGCTGCAGCGCCGGCCCATAACAGGCCAATGGCTCGAAACCGGCGACGATCAGCAGGATGCCACCAGGCTCGCCCGCCGCCAGCGCTGCATCGGCGTTCACCGACATGCCATTGCTGGCCAGCACCGCCCCGCCGTCCAGGCTCAACACCTGCCAGCGATACAACGGGCCCTTGAAGCGGTTGGCCACCCGCAGTGGTTCCAGGGCACTGATGAAACCCATGGCCGAGAACCCGGGCAACAACAGGAAGTGAATGATTTGCGGCATTGCATGCTCCACGGCAAAGGTGGTCGCCTCCGTGCAAATGTTGGTCGCCAGGGTGCGATTTTCCACCCTGACAGCAGCGTAGCTTCTTCATACGACCCAGAGAGGTCGAACCCCAATAACAATATGCACTGCCGATGGAGAGCCACCATGCACAGCTTGATCCGCCGCAGCCTGTTGACCCTTGCCCTGAGCAGCATCGCCACTTCCCCACTATTCGCCGCCGAGCCCGCGGCTTGCAAGAACGTCCGTCTGGGCGTGGTCAACTGGACCGACGTCATCGCCACCAGCGCCATGGCGCAGGTGCTACTCGATGGCCTTGGCTACCAGACCAAGCAGACCAGCGCTTCACAGCAGATCATCTTCGCCGGCATCCGCGACAAGCGCCTGGACATGTTCCTGGGTTACTGGAACCCAATCATGACCCAGACCATCACACCGTTCGTCGACGCCAAACAGGTCAAGGTGCTCGACAAGCCGAGCCTGGAAGACGCCCGCGCCACCCTGGCGGTGCCCAAGTACCTGGCCGACAAGGGCCTGAAGACCTTTGCCGACATCCACAAGTTCGAGAAGGAACTGGGTGGGAAAATCTACGGCATCGAACCAGGCTCCGGCGCCAATACCCAGATCAAGGCGATGATCGCCAAGAACCAGTTCGGCCTGGGCAAGTTCCAGCTGGTCGAGTCCAGCGAGGCCGGCATGCTCGCCGCCGTCGACCGCGCGGTGCGGCGCAACGAGGCAGTGGTGTTCTTCGGCTGGGCACCGCACCCGATGAACGTGAATATCGACATGGTCTACCTGGGCGACAGCCAGGACGCACTGGGCCCGGACGAAGGCCGCGCGACAGTGTGGACGGTGACCGCGCCGGACTACGCCGAACGCTGCCCCAACGCCCACCGCCTGCTGGCCAACCTGAATTTCAGTGCCGAGGACGAGAGCCGCATGATGCAGCCGCTGCTCGACCACAAGGATGCGCTGGAGTCGGCCCGCCAGTGGCTCAAGGACCACCCCGAGGACAAGGCCCGCTGGCTGGAGGGTGTGACCACCTTCGATGGCAAGCCGGCTGCCGACAACCTAAACCTCACTGCCAACTGATCCGGCCCATTCGCGGGTAAACCCGCTCCCACAAGGCATGCACATGCCAGGGGCAACATCGTCCCCTGTGGGAGCGGGTTTACCCGCGAAAAGGCCACCAGACACCACAAGGAACCCCGCCATGAACCACGACGTCATCATCACCTGCGCCCTCACCGGCGCCGGCGACACCGCCTCGAAAAGCCACCTTGTTCCAGTCACCCCCAAGCAGATCGCCGAGTCTGCCGTAGAGGCCGCCAAAGCCGGCGCCACCGTGGTCCACTGCCACGTGCGCGACCCGCAAACCGGTCGCTTCAGCCGTGACGTGGCGCTGTATCGCGAAGTCATGGAGCGCATCCGCGAAGCCGACGTGGACATCATCGTCAACCTTACCGCGGGCATGGGTGGCGACCTGGAAATCGGCCCGGGTGAAACACCACTGGAGTTCGGCGCGGGTACCGACCTGATCGGCCCACTGGAGCGTCTGGCCCATGTCGAAGCGCTGCTGCCGGAAATCTGCACCCTCGACTGCGGCACTCTCAACTTCGGCGACGGCAACTCGATCTACGTCTCCACCCCGGCACAACTGCGCGCCGGCGCCAAGCGCATTACCGAGCTGGGGGTAAAAGCCGAGCTGGAAATCTTCGACACCGGCCACCTGTGGTTCGCCAAGCAGATGATGAAGGAAGGCCTGCTCGAAGACCCGCTGTTCCAGCTGTGCCTGGGTATCCCGTGGGGCGCTCCGGCCGATACCACCACCATGAAGGCGATGGTCGACAACTTGCCGCCAAACGTCACCTGGGCCGGGTTCGGTATCGGTCGCATGCAGATGCCGATGGCCGCACAGGCGGTGCTGCTGGGCGGCAACGTGCGGGTGGGCCTGGAGGACAACCTTTACCTGGACCGTGGCGTGCTGGCCAGCAACGGCCAGTTGGTCGAGCGCGCGGTGGAAATCATTTCGCGCCTTGGCGCCCGTGTGCTGACCCCGGCCGAAGGCCGGGAAAAGATGAACCTCAAACGCCGCTGACACCTTCAGGAGCTCAACATGACCTTCATCACCGAGATCAAGACCTTCGCCGCGCTGGGTAGTGGCGTGATCGGCAGCGGCTGGGTCGCGCGCGCCCTGGCCCACGGCCTGGACGTGGTCGCCTGGGACCCGGCGCCAGGCGCCGAGCAGGCCTTGCGCAAGCGCATCGCCAACGCCTGGCCGGCATTGGAAAAACAAGGCCTGGCACCAGGAGCATCACAAGACCGCCTGAAGTTCGTCGCCACCATCGAGGAATGTGTCCGCGACGCCGATTTCATCCAGGAAAGCGCCCCTGAGCGCCTGGACCTGAAGCTCGACCTGCACGCAAAGATCAGCGCCGCCGCCAAACCCGACGCGATCATCGGTTCCAGCACCTCGGGCCTGCTGCCCAGCGAGTTCTACGAGTCGGCCACCCACCCCGAGCGCTGCGTGGTCGGCCACCCGTTCAATCCTGTGTACCTGCTGCCGCTGGTGGAAATCGTCGGTGGCAACCGCACCGCCCCCGAAGCCATCGAAGCGGCCCGGACCATCTACACCGCCCTGGGCATGCGCCCGCTACACGTACGCAAGGAAGTGCCCGGGTTCATCGCCGACCGCCTGCTCGAAGCGCTGTGGCGCGAAGCACTGCACTTGGTCAACGACGGCGTGGCCAGTACCGGCGAGATCGACGATGCCATCCGTTTCGGTGCCGGCTTGCGCTGGTCGTTCATGGGCACGTTCCTCACCTACACCCTGGCCGGTGGTGATGCGGGCATGCGTCACTTCATGGCCCAGTTCGGCCCGGCGTTGAAACTGCCCTGGACCTACCTGCCGGCGCCGGAACTCACCGACAAGTTGATCGACGATGTGGTCGAAGGGACATCCGTGCAACTGGCGGATCGCAGCATCGCCGCGCTGGAGCGCTATCGTGATGACACCCTGTTGGCAGTGCTGGAAGCGGTAAAGACCAGCAAGGCCAGCCACGGTATGGCTTTCGGCGACTGAGGAGACCGCGATGCCCGCACTGATCACCTACCGCACCCCGGTCCAGGAGGACTGGGTCGACTACAACGGGCACCTGCGCGATGCCTACTACCTGCTGATCTTCAGCTACGCCACCGACGCGCTGATGGAGCGCATCGGCCTGGATGCCGACAGCCGCGGCCAGAGCGGTAACTCGCTGTTCACCCTGGAGGCGCACATCAACTACCTGCACGAAGTAAAGCTGGGCACCGAGGTATGGGTGCAGACGCAGATCATCGGCTTTGATCGCAAGCGCCTGCATGTCTACCACAGCCTGCACCGGGCAGGGTTCGCCGAAGCGCTGGCGACCAGTGAGCAGATGCTGCTGCATGTGGACCTGGCGGGGCCGAGGTCGGCACCGTTCAGTGAGCGTAGTGTCGAGTTGCTGCAAGGGTTGGTGGATGAGCAGCAGGATGTGCCCCCGGCTGAGTTCGTCGGACGGGTGATGGGTTTGAACACCCGATCCTGAACAAAACTGCGTACCCTGTGAGAGCGGGTTCACCCGCGAATGCGATGGTGAAGCTACCGACGCATTCGCGGGTGAACCCGCTCCCACAGAGGCATGCATGCCTGCAAGTATTGAGCAAGACAGTGAGCCAACAGCGGTGGCGGTGTTGCTCCGGGCAAAAAAATAACCCCGGAAAGCCGTGAGCATCCGGGGCCAAGAGCGAGCAACATCCACTGTACACGAACGAGGGTGACCAAACCCTCCGTTGCGGCAGATGGCTTGAGTTTGCGCACTTCCCGAACACTGGATTTAGCCGTAAACGACCTGTTCTTAGCCAAAGCAGCCATGGCGCCATTCTGTTGTTGCGGGCATGTCGCCGGCGTCACAGAATCGGTCGTAAATCACAGCAGCACTCTCTTAGCGATAAAAGGGACAACAGCCATGATGCATGCGGATTTGATTGACCAGGACGATCTGGCAGGCCACCTGCGCGCGCGCGGGTTCGAGATTCCGGCCGGCGCTACTGCCGAGCAGGCGTGCGAAGCGGTGGTGCGTGGGTTGACCGAGCCCAATGCACGGGCGCTGAAGGGGATGGTGGAGCAGATGTATACTGGTAGTGCGACGATCCTGCCGGCGGTGCGCCAGGCCATCGACAAACAGCTGTTGCCGGCGTTGGCGCAGTTCAACAAGCGCGGCTGATTCGTTTTCCTGTACTGGCCTCTTCGCGGGTAAACCCGCTCCCACAGGTATCGCACCGCTTTTGAATCCGGTGCAGTACCTGTGGGAGCGGGTTTACCCGCGAAGAGGCCAGTGCTGTTTCAGAGCCTTACACTGGCAAAGGTCGACTCGTTGCGCGCCTGGCTCAGGGCCGCCATCGGCCCGCTGTGCGGCGACAGGGTCATGGCCTGCGGGATCGGCATCATCGCCACCTGCTGCGCGGTGTTGGAGCCCACGCGCTCGTCACGCGGCGGAATGCCGAAATACTCGCGGTAGCATTTGGAGAAGTGCGGGGTAGACACGAAGCCGCACACCGACGCCACTTCGATGATCGACATCGGCGTCTGCTTCAGCAGCTGCCGGGCGCGGATCAGGCGCAGCTTCAGGTAGTAACGCGACGGCGAACAGTGCAGGTACTTCTGGAACAGGCGCTCGAGCTGCCGGCGCGATACCGACACGTATACCGCCAGTTCGTCCAGGTCGATCGGCTCTTCGAGGTTGGCCTCCATCAGCGCAACGATTTCCTGCAGCTTCGGCTGGTTGGTGCCAAGCATGTGCTTGAGCGGCACGCGCTGGTGATCCTGCTCGTTGCGGATGCGCTCGTAGACGAACATTTCGGAGATCGCCGCCGACAGTTCACGGCCGTGGTCGCGGCTGATCAGGTGCAGCATCATGTCCAGCGGCGCAGTACCGCCGGAGCTGGTGAAGCGGTTACGGTCGAGGGTGAACAGGCGGGTGCTCATGTTGACGCGCGGGAAAGCCTCTTGCATCGCGGCCAGGCATTCCCAGTGCACACTGCAATCGAAACCATCCAGCAGCCCGGCACAGGCCAAGGCCCAGCTGCCGGTGCATACCGCGCCCAGGCGGCGCGACTGGCGGGCCTGGGTTTGCAACCAGGTGACATGCTCGCGGGTGACACTGCGCTGGATGCCCACGCCGCCGCAAACAATCACGGTATCGATGGGAGGCGCACTGTGCATCGCGGCGTCAGGGGTTATCTGCAAGCCATCGCTGGCCCACACCTGTCCACCATCGGCGGTGAGGGTGTGCCAGCGGTACAGCTCGCGGCCGGACAGCTGGTTGGCCATGCGCAGCGGCTCGACGGCCGACGCCAGGGAAATCAGGGTGAAATTGTCCAATAGGAGAAACCCGATGGACTGGGGGGCTGTGCGGTTCTGGGTTGGGTTCCCGGAGGTGTACGACGTCATCGCGATTTCTCCTCACACAAATGCAGGGGGTGCCTCAGGCGAGCACTGATTTCTTGTTATGTATGGCCCCGGTTTCATGTGTGGGGGCCTTGGTACCAATCTCTACGCAAACGCCGTGCCTGAAGTTGAACGGCCATCCAAAAAAACCTGAAAACGACGCCTTTGTTAGGCAAATCAGGTGCTTTGATCGAGTTGGTCAATCATCGTAGAACGGGCGTGCTAGGCGGTGTGCGTGGAATGGCTGAGCAATTTGGTGACACGCGCAGTGTAGGATGCCCAGAAACGACACTCTTGAGTGTCACCGACAATGCCCGCACTGATTACGACACCCGACGATTGGTATGCGTCGCACTGCACCATAAGGATGCATTGGGGGGGCTGTGCTGCACCTGCGTCAAACTCAAGGGCCTCTTCACGGTTTCACCCGCGAAGAGGCCCTTGAGGTCCGGTCAAGCTATCAGCACTCGATCGCGCTGACCGCCAAACCACCGCGCGAAGTCTCTTTATACTTGTCGTGCATGTCGGCCCCGGTATCGCGCATGGTGCGGATCACCTGGTCGAGGGAAATGAAGTGCTCGCCGTCACCACGCAGGGCCATCTGCACAGCGTTGATGGCCTTGACCGCGGCAATCGCGTTGCGCTCGATGCACGGAACCTGCACCAACCCACCGACCGGGTCGCAGGTCAGGCCCAGGTTGTGCTCCAGGGCGATCTCGGCAGCGTTCTCCACCTGTGGCGGGGTCGCGCCCAGCACTTCGGCAAGCCCCGCCGCTGCCATGGCGCAAGCCGAACCGACTTCCCCTTGGCAACCCACTTCGGCACCAGAGATCGAGGCGTTCTTCTTGCACAGGATGCCCACCGCGGCAGCACCGAGGAAGAAGTCGACCACGCTGGACTCGTCCACCGCATCGCTGAAGCGCATGTAGTAGTGCAACACCGCCGGGATGATGCCCGCCGCACCGTTGGTCGGTGCGGTAACCATACGCCCGCCGGCAGCGTTTTCTTCATTGACCGCCAAGGCGAACAGGTTGACCCACTCCATGGCGCTCATGGTCGAGCCGATCACGTTGGGTTTGCCGATTTCCTGCAGGCTGCGGTGCAGCTTGGCGGCGCGGCGGCGCACGTTCAATCCGCCGGGCAGCGTGCCTTCGTACTTGAGGCCGTTGTTGACGCATTCCTGCATGGCTTCCCAGAGCTTGTGCAGGCCGGCGCGGATCTCTTCCTCGCTGCGCCAGACCTTCTCGTTGGCCATCATCAATTGCGACACGCTGAGGTCGTTTTGCTTGCACAGGCGCAGCAGTTCGGCAGCGCTATTGAAATCGTAAGGCAGCACCGTCTGGTCAGCATCCAGCACGCCGCTGGCGGCCTGGGCGGCATCGACCACGAAGCCGCCACCCACCGAGTAGTAGGTGTCGCGGTGCAGCTCGCCCTGTTCGCCTTCGGCAACCAGGGTCATGGCGTTGGGGTGGTACGGCAAATTCTCGTCCAGCAACAGCATGTCGCGGGCCCAGACGAATTCGATGGGCAGGCGGCTGTCCAGCTGCAGGGTGTTGGTTTCGCGCAGGTCGGCTATACGCGGCACGATCTGGGTCGGGTCGATGGCGTCAGGCCATTCACCCATCAAGCCCATGATGATGGCATTGTCGGTGCCGTGCCCCACACCTGTGGCCGACAGCGAGCCATACAGGCGCACTTCGATCCGCTTCACACGTTCCAGCTCGCCGCGTTCGCGCAGGCCCTGGACGAACAGGGCGCCAGCACGCATGGGGCCTACGGTGTGGGAGCTGGAGGGCCCGACACCGATCTTGAACAGGTCGAACACGCTGATGGCCATTGTCGAATCACCTCTTGCTGGGCTTGTCTCTGCGCGCCATGCGCAGGGCGGGGCAACTGCTAGGCTGAAGCAGCGGGCCGCCTTGAATGCACGCATCATCGGGCTTTTACCAACCCCCTCGCCGTCTGCAACCGACGTACTTTTGTCCAGCAGCGCCGCGCTGTTTTCAACCGGGGAGCTGCCCTTGCCACGCCGCTTTACGGCGGCCTGGTGACGTAAAAATGCGGCTGAGGGGGTGGAAAAATCCATAAACGACATCGCCCATACTGGATACGACCCGTTCCGTACTGGTTACGACCCCACCAGTAGGCGATTGCCCGGCGCTGGAGGATTATCGAAAGCGACTCGTAAAGCACGGCCACGCATCCTGCCCTCTGCAGGCCTGGTCGACCGGACCCTGAGAAAGCCCGGCGACCCACGCGAACCCGAAGACAAAATCACAGGAGTCCATCCATGAAAGGTTCACCCTCGCTGTTGCTGGTTGCGTTGCTGTCCGCGCCTTTGCTGGCCCAGGCCGCCGAACCCGAGCAATGCCAGACGGTACGGTTCTCGGATGTCGGCTGGACCGACATCACGGTCACTACCGCGACCACCAGCGTTGTGCTCGAAGCACTGGGTTACAAGACCCACACCACCATGATCTCGGTACCGGTGACCTACAAGTCGCTGGCCACCGGCAAGGACCTGGACGTGTTTCTCGGCAACTGGATGCCGACCATGGAGAACGACATCAAGCAGTATCGCGACGCCGGCACCGTGGAAACCGTGCGCGCCAACCTGGAAAACGCCAAGTACACCCTGGCCGTGCCCCAGGCGCTGTATGACAAGGGCCTGAAGGATTTCAGCGACATTCCCAAGTTCAAGCAGGAACTGGACGGCAAGATCTACGGCATCGAGCCCGGCAACGATGGCAACCGCACCATCCAGAGCATGATCGACAAGAACGCCTTCGGCCTGAAGGACGCCGGATTCAAGATCGTTCAGTCCAGCGAGGCCGGCATGCTGTCGCAGGTCGACCGCGCGCAGAAACGCGGCGAGGCCATCGTGTTCCTCGGCTGGGAACCGCACCCGATGAACACCCGCTTCAAGATGCAGTACCTGACCGGCGGAGACGAATTCTTCGGCCCCGACTTCGGCAAGGCGACCGTATTGACCAACACCCGCAAGGGCTATGTGCAGGAGTGCAGCAACGTTGGCCAGCTGTTGAAGAACCTGTCGTTCGAGCTCAAGGATGAAAGCACCATGATGGGCTATGTCCTGGACGACAAGATGAAACCCGAGGCGGCTGCCAAGAAGTGGCTCAAGGACAACCCTGGCAAACTGGATGCCTGGCTGGCCGGCGTAACCACCGTGGATGGCAAACCCGGCCTTGAGGCGGCCAAGGCCAAGCTGACGCAATAACGAAATACGCAATAGCGCTACCTCGGGGCAGGACCGTGCCTGCCCCGGGTTGAGTTCAATCTATGCAGGTGGAAGCTCGCTATCATGCTTATCGATCAGAAAATACCCCTGGGCCAGTACATCGCGTCGTTCGTCGAGTGGCTGACCCAGAACGGCGCGAATTACTTCGACGCCATCGCGCAAGGCCTGGAGTTCATGATCCATGGCGTAACCAGTGCCCTGACTTTCTTCAATCCGTTCGTGCTCATCGCTCTGTTCGCCGCCCTGGCGCATTTCATCCAGCGCAAGTGGGCGCTGACCGCATTCGTCGCCCTGTCGTTCCTGCTGATCCTCAACCTGGGTTACTGGCAGGAAACCATGGAAACCCTGGCGCAGGTCACCTTCGCCACGGTGGTTTGCGTGGCCATCGGCGTGCCACTGGGCATCGTCGCCGCGCACAAACCGATGTTCTATACCGCCATGCGCCCGGTACTCGACCTGATGCAGACGGTACCTACCTTCGTCTACCTGATCCCCACCCTGACCCTGTTCGGCCTGGGTGTGGTGCCGGGGCTGATCTCGACAGTGGTGTTTGCCATCGCCGCGCCGATCCGTCTCACGTATCTGGGCATCTGCGACGTCCCGCAGGAGCTGATGGATGCCGGCAAGGCATTTGGCTGCTCACGGCGCCAGCTGCTCACCCGTATCGAACTGCCGCACGCGATGCCAAGCATCGCCGCCGGCGTTACCCAGTGCATCATGCTGTCGCTATCGATGGTGGTGATCGCCGCCCTGGTCGGCGCTGACGGCCTGGGCAAACCTGTGGTCAACGCACTGAACACCGCCGATATTTCCCTGGGCTTCGAAGCGGGCCTGGCGATCGTGCTGCTGGCGATCATGCTCGACCGTATCTGCAAGCAACCGGACCTGCCGGTAAGGGGTGAAGCATGAGCATCATTCGTTTCGAAGACGTCGACGTCATCTTCTCCAACAAGCCGCGCGAAGCGCTGGCGCTGCTCGACCAAGGCCAGACCCGCGAGCAGATTCTCAAGCAGACCGGCCTGGTGGTGGGTGTCGAGAAGGCCAACCTGGATATCCAGAAGGGCGAGATCTGCGTGCTGATGGGCCTGTCCGGCTCGGGCAAGTCGAGTTTGCTGCGCTGCATCAACGGCCTCAACACCGTCAGCCGCGGCAAGCTGTTCGTCGAGCACGAAGGCAAGCACATCGATATTGCCCACTGCACCCCGGCCGAACTGAAGATGATGCGCACCAAGCGCATTGCCATGGTGTTCCAGAAATTCGCCCTGATGCCCTGGCTGACGGTGCGCGAGAACATCAGCTTTGGCCTGGAAATGCAGGGCCGCCCCGAGAAGGAACGGCGCAAGCTGGTAGACGAGAAGCTCGAACTGGTGGGCCTGACCCAGTGGCGCAACAAGAAGCCGGACGAACTGTCTGGCGGCATGCAGCAGCGTGTGGGCCTGGCCCGGGCGCTGGCGATGGATGCCGACATCCTGCTGATGGACGAACCGTTCTCGGCACTGGACCCGCTGATCCGCCAAGGGCTGCAGGACGAGTTGCTTGGCCTGCAGGCCAAGCTGAGCAAGACCATCGTGTTCGTCAGCCACGACCTGGACGAGGCACTGAAACTGGGTAGCCGCATCGCCATCATGAAGGACGGGCGGATCATTCAGTACAGCAAGCCGGAAGAGATCGTGCTCAACCCGGCCGACGAGTATGTGCGTACCTTTGTTGCCCATACCAACCCACTGAACGTGCTGTGCGGGCGCAGCCTGATGCGCAGCCTGGACAACTGCAAGCGGGTGAACGGTTCGGTGTGCCTAGACCCCGGCATCGACTCGTGGCTGGACCTTGGCGAAGGCGGCTCGATCAAGCGCGCACGCCAGGGGCAGAACGGGCTTGACCTGCAAAACTGGGCACCAGGGCAGGATGTGGAGCTGCTGGGCCGCCGCCCAACGTTGGTAAATGCCGATATCGGCATGCGCGAGGCGCTGCAGATTCGTTATCAGACCGGCAACAAGCTGGTGTTGCAGGATAACGACAAGGTGGTGGGGATACTTGGGGATACCGAGCTTTATCACGCATTGCTCGGCAAGAACCACGGCTGATGCCATTGGGGCCGCTTTGCGGCCCTTTCGCGACACAAGGCCGCTCCTACAGGGGAACGCATATCCCTGTAGGAGCGGCCTTGTGTCGCGAGAGGGCAAAGCCCTCCCAACAATGGGTCAGCGAACGACGATCCCGCGCGAAGCCATGTAGGCCTTGGCTTCCGGCACCGTGTACTCACCAAAGTGGAAGATACTGGCAGCCAGCACCGCACTGGCATGCCCTTCCAGAATGCCGTCAGCCAAGTGCTGCAGGTTACCCACACCGCCCGAGGCAATCACCGGAATACCCAGCGCATCACTGATCGCACGGGTAACACCCAGGTCGAAGCCGTTCTTCATGCCGTCCTGATCCATGCTGGTCAGCAGGATCTCGCCAGCACCCAGGCCTTCCATCTTCTTCGCCCATTCAACGGCATCCAGCCCGGTCGGCTTGCGCCCGCCGTGGGTGAAGATTTCCCAGCGTGGTTCTTCGCCCGGCCCGGACACCTTCTTGGCATCAATGGCGACAACGATGCACTGCGAACCGAAACGGTCCGCTGCCTCGCCGACGAACTCTGGGTTGAACACCGCGGCCGTGTTGATCGAGACCTTGTCGGCACCGGCATTGAGCAGGTTGCGGATGTCCTGCACGGTGCGCACGCCACCGCCCACGGTCAGCGGGATGAACACCTGGCTGGCCATGCGCTCGACGGTATGCAGGGTAGTGTCGCGGCCGTCGACGCTGGCAGTGATGTCGAGGAAGGTGATTTCGTCGGCACCTTGCTCGTCGTAGCGACGGGCGATTTCCACCGGGTCGCCGGCATCACGGATGTTCTCGAACTTGACGCCCTTGACCACCCGGCCGTTGTCCACGTCCAGGCAAGGGATGATGCGCTTGGCCAGTGCCATGGTTCAGTCCTCAGCCTTGGTAGTTGTCGCAGAAGGCCTGGGCCTCGGCGACATCGAGGGTGCCTTCGTAGATGGCACGGCCGGTGATGGCGCCGATGATGCCCGGGGCCTTGGCGTCCAGCAGGGCCTTGATGTCGCCCAGATTGTGGATGCCGCCCGAGGCGATCACCGGGATCGAGGTAGCTTCTGCCAGCGCCTTGGTGAACGGCACGTTGCAGCCCTGCATCATGCCGTCCTTGGCGATGTCGGTGTAGACGATCGCCGAGACGCCATCGGCCTCGAAACGCTTGGCCAGGTCGATGACCTGCACCGAGCTCACTTCAGCCCAGCCGTCGGTGGCGACGAAGCCGTCCTTGGCGTCCAGGCCAACGATGACCTTGCCCGGGAAGGCCTTGCACGCTTCGGCGACGAACTCCGGCTGCTTGACCGCCTTGGTGCCGATGATCACGTAGCTGACGCCAGCCTTGACGTAGTGCTCGATGGTTTCCAGCGAGCGGATGCCACCACCGATCTGGATCGGCAGGGTCGGGTAGCGCTTGGCAATGGCGGTGACCACTTCACCGTTGACCGGCTGGCCTTCGAAGGCGCCGTTGAGGTCGACCAGGTGCAGGCGGCGGCAGCCACCCTCGACCCACTTGGCGGCCATGCTCACAGGGTCGTCGGAAAATACCGTGGAGTCTTCCATGCGGCCCTGGCGCAGGCGCACGCAGGCACCGTCCTTCAGATCGATAGCGGGGATAATCAGCATCTTGGGAACCTGTCTGTTCTTGGGGTTTCAGGGCTTCTCGAGCGCCCACAGATCGCTTTCGATGCTCTCGAACCGCTCCTTGAGGTGCAGCTGAACATCGGCAATCGCCCTGTTGTAGTAAAGGGGTGCAATTTCTTTGCTGAACAGTTCGAGGACTTCGGCCACTTCGAACGACCCCAGCTCCAGCTCGAAACGGTCTTCGAGGAAGCGCTTGAGCGTGTGCAGCGCTTCGCGCTCCTGCTCGGGGGCCAGGGTGATGACCGGGGCCTTGGTCTTCGACCTGCTCATTTACCAGCGCCCGTCCCAGGCGACGAAGTTCTGCAGCAGCTGCAGGCCATGGGTATGGCTCTTCTCCGGGTGGAACTGCACGGCAAAGCGCGAGCCATCGGCCAGTGCAGCGGCGAAATCGACACCGTAATGGCCGCGACCGACCACCTGGGCCGGCTTGCCTGCATTGATGTAATAGCTATGCACGAAGTAGAACCGCGCACGGTCGGGGATGTCGTGCCACAGCGGGTGGTCGTTGGTCTGGCCGACTTCGTTCCAGCCCATGTGCGGCACCTTCAGGTGCTCGCCGTCTTCCTGCAGGTCTTTGCCGAAGAAGCGAACCTGGCCGGGGAACAGGCCGATACAGTCGACACCGTCGTTTTCTTCGCTGTGGTCGAGCAGTGCCTGCATACCCACGCAGATGCCGAGGAACGGGCGGTCCTGGCTGACTTCACGCACCAGGCTGTCGAAGCCCAGGCGGCGGATTTCTGCCATACAGTCGCGAATCGCGCCCACGCCCGGGAATACCACGCGGTCGGCTTCGCGGATGACCGTGGCATCACTGGTGACCAGCACCTTGCCGGCACCTACATGCTCGAGCGCCTTGGCCACCGAATGCAGGTTGCCCATGCCATAGTCGATTACGGCTACCGTCTGCATTTACAGGCACCCTTTGGTGGAAGGCATCTGCCCGGCCATGCGCTCGTCGAGGGTAATGGCCATGCGCAGGGCGCGGCCGAAAGCCTTGAACACGGTCTCGATCTGGTGGTGGGTGTTGTGGCCACGCAGGTTGTCGATGTGCAGGGTCACCAGGGCGTGGTTGACGAAGCCCTGGAAGAACTCCTGGAACAGGTCGACATCGAAGCCACCGACGCTGGCGCGGGTGTACGGCACATGCATCTGCAGGCCCGGGCGACCGGAGAAGTCGATGACCACGCGCGACAGCGCTTCGTCCAGCGGCACATAGGCGTGGCCGTAGCGGAAGATGCCCTTCTTGTCACCGATGGCCTGGGCAAATGCCATGCCCAAGGTGATGCCGACGTCTTCGACGGTATGGTGATCGTCGATATGCGTGTCACCCTTGCACTCGATATCCAGATCGATCAGCCCATGGCGGGCAATCTGGTCCAGCATGTGTTCAAGGAAAGGCACACCGATATCGAATCGGGCCTTGCCACTGCCATCGAGGTTGATCGAGCACTTGACCTGGGTTTCCAGGGTATTGCGCTCGACGGAAGCCTTACGTTCGACCATCACCAGCTCCGCAAAATCATTAGGCGAAAAGGGCTTCATTATAGGCCTAGAACGCGCCGGCTTGAAACGCGGATGACATATGGCAAAACGAGGAATTACGCAGGCTGGATACCGTTACAGGTCTATACAACCGCATGGCTTGGGGCTGCTTTGCAGCCCATCGCGACACAAGGCCGCTCCTACAGGGGTCGCCTGTAGGAGCGGCCTTGTGTCGCGATGGGGCGCAAAGCGCCCCCAATCAATGGAACAGCACAGCCGTCTTCTGCAAGGTAATCCAAACGCCCCAGGCCAACGGCACGACCACCACAGCCCAGGCCAGCAGTACCAGCGGCAGGCTACCCGGCGCCGCCTTCCACTCCAGCGAGCGCGCCCCGTCGGCGCCCTTGTCATGGCTCAAAGCCCGCTCGGCAGCCAGTTCGGCATCGCTCATGAAGTGCTTGTCGGCCACCGGTCGTACCAGCATGTTGCAGACAAAGCCCAGCACCAGCAGGCCGGCGAGGATGTACAGGGTCATGTCATAAGCAGCCGCACGCTCCACCCCGGCCGCCAATTGGTACTCGCGCAGGTAGGTGATAAGCACCGGCCCCAGCACCCCCGCCGCCGCCCAGGCAGTCAGCAGGCGGCCATGAATTGCGCCGACCATCTGCGTACCGAAGAGGTCGGCCAGGTAGGCCGGTACCGTGGCAAAACCACCACCGTACATCGACAGGATGATGCAGAACGCCGCCACGAACAGCGCCACGTTACCCAGGTGCCCCATGTTCGGCACCAGGCTGTACAAGCCCACGCCCAAGGCAAAGAAGGCGAAATAGGTGTTCTTGCGGCCAATGTAGTCCGAGAACGACGCCCAGAAGAACCGCCCGCCGATGTTGAACAGGCTCAGCAGGCCGGTGAAGCCGGCGGCGATCGCGGCAATCTGCGCCAACTGGGCGCTGTTCAGCTCGCTGAAGCTCAGCCCGTTGCCCAGCAGCTTGCCGGCGAACACTTCCTGCAGCAACGGCGAAGCCATGCCGAGGATGCCGATACCCGCCGACACGTTCAGGCACAGCACCAGCCAGATCAGCGCGAACTGCGGGGTCTTCCAGGCCACGCTGACGTGAACGTGGCGGTCGGTGACCATGGTGTTGCCAGCTTTCTTCACTGGGGCGCTCCAGCCTTCGGGCTTCCAGCCGGTTGGCGGTACGCGATACGCCAGGGCACCAGCGGTCATGAACACGAAGTAGATCGCCGCCATGACGACGAAGCTCTGCCACACGCCCACTTCTTGCGCATTGCCGAAATGGCCCATCAGCGCGGTGGCCAGCGGAGCACCGACCATGGCCCCGCCACCGAAGCCCATGATCGCCATGCCGGTGGCCATGCCGCGCTTGTCCGGGAACCACTTGATCAGGGTCGACACCGGCGAGATGTAGCCCAGGCCCAGGCCGATACCCCCAATTACGCCGGAACCCAGCCACATCAGCCACAACTGATGGGTTTTCACGCCAATCGCCGAAATCAGCATGCCACCGCACCAGCACAGCGCCGACACCAGGCCGGCCTTGCGCGGGCCGGCGTGTTCCAGCCAACCACCCAGCACGGCCGCCGAGCAACCGAGGAAGACGAAGAAGAGGGTGTAGATCCAGCTCAGCATGGAAATCGGCCAATCGCATTCGGCGCTGAACATGCGGGCCATGAAGCCCATGTCCGCCGCGCAGGCGACCGGGGCGGTGATGCCTAGGGCTTGCGACAGCGGCAGCCAGAACACCGAGAAGCCATAGGCCATGCCGATGCACAGATGGATGGCAAGGGCGGCCGGTGGGACCAGCCAGCGGTTGAAGCCCGGACGGGCGATGATGCGCTCCTTCGACAGGAAGCTTGGCGCACTGGCCAAGGTCCCCGCCGCGACGGTACTGCTCATGGATCAGATCCTTCTTATAGGGAGGGTGCAGGCAAAGCGGCGCAAGGGTAGCAGCATCAAGTAGCGTGAAAGCAATCTGATATCGTTAATTTTTGCTCGGCTGAAACGGTCATGTTGCCTATACCGGCGATAGGGCCAGTACAGGCCACACATTCGGAACTGACAAAATCATGGCTGTCGAAAGCCGTACCATCTGTTGTACGCGTAGGAAATGCCCCGTATCTCTAGTCGAATACGCAGGGGTAACCACTGCGGCGCTATACTCTGGCGCTTGAATTTCAAAAACGGACTACAAGGACTCGCCCATGAAAGCGTTCGGCAAAATCCTGGGACTTGGGCTTCTCGGGTTGCTGCTGATCATCGTGGCGCTGGGCTTCGCCCTGACCCACCTCTTCGATCCCAACGACTACAAAGACGAGATTCGCCAGCTGGCACGTGACAAGGCTCACGTCGAGCTGACCCTCAACGGTGACATTGGCTGGAGCCTGTTCCCGTGGCTGGGCCTGGAGTTGCACGATGCGAGCATCGCCACCTTGAACAAACCCAAGGAGCCGTTCGCCGACCTGCAGATGCTGGGGCTTTCTGTACGTGTGCTGCCACTGCTGCGCCGCGAAGTGCAGATGAGCGACGTGCGCGTCGAGGGCCTGAACCTGACCCTGGCCCGTGACGAACAGGGCCATGGCAACTGGGAAGACATCGGTAAACCGCTGCCCGCGCAGAACGGCGCCAGTGCCGATGGGCAGGCCAGTGCTCCAGCCCAGGCACCGGCCGAACAGGCGTCGGCACCGGTCGCCAGCAACGAACGCGCCGTCAAGCTTGACATCGACAGCCTGACCGTGAACAACGCCCGCGTACAGTACACCGATGCCAAGACCGGCCAGAGCTACAGCGCCGAAAGCATCCAGCTGAGCACCGGCCCAGTCCACGAAGGGGCGAACATTCCGCTCAAGGCCAGCGCCTTCCTCAGCGCCAGCCAGCCGAACATCAAGGCCCGCACCGAACTGGCCGGCGAGCTGCGCTTCGACCGCAAGCTCAAGCGCTACAACTTCGAAGACATGCGCCTGTCGGGCGAAACCTCGGGTGAGCCCACCGGCGGCAAGACCGTGACCTTCGCCGCCCAAGGCCAATTGCTGGTCGACCTGGCCGCCAATGTCGCCTCGTGGAACGGCCTGAAAGTCTCGGCCAACCAGCTGCGCGCCCTGGGCGAGCTGAACCTGCGAGACCTGGACAAGGCACCGCAGCTGAGCGGCGGCCTGTCCATCGCCCAGTTCGACCTGCGCACCTTCCTCGACAGCATCGGCCGCCCGCTGCCGGCCACCAACGACCCGGCGGCCTTCGCCAAGCTGGAACTGGTCACCCGCCTGCAGGGCACGCCGAACAGCCTGGCCCTGGAAGACCTGGCGGTGAAGCTGGACGACAGCACCTTCACTGGCCGCGTGGCCGTCGAAGACTTCGCCAAACAGGCCCTGCGCCTGCAGCTCAAGGGCGACACCTTCAACGCCGACCGCTACCTGCCGGCCAAGAGTGAAGAGGCCAAGGGCGCCACCGCCGCGCGTCAGGCCGAGGTCAAGCAACAGGAAACCACTGCGGTCGCCGGCCCTGGCACCACGCCGCTCCCCAATGCCCCGACCCAGGTCGCCTGGAGCGACGACAAGCTGCTGCCGGTCGATCGCCTGCGCGCCCTCGACCTACAGGCCGACCTGGCCTTCGGCTCGCTGACCCTGGACAAACTGCCGATCGAAGACGCCCAGCTCAAGGCCATCGGCCAGGGCGGCCTGCTGACCCTGCAAACCCTGCGCGGTGAACTGTACAACGGCACCTTCGAGGCCAAGGGCACCGTCGACGTGCGCCCTGCCGTGCCGCAACTGGGCGTCAACACCAGCATCCAGCGGGTGCCGGTCGAACACTTCATCAAGACCGAGGGCAAGGAACAGACGCCACCGGTCAAAGGCCTGCTAACCCTGACCAGCGACCTGACCGCCACCGGCAACAGCCAGAAGACCCTGGTCGACACCCTCAACGGCAACGCCAACTTCGTCATCAACGATGGCGTGCTGGTCAATGCCAACTTGGAACAGCAACTGTGCAAGGCCATCGCCACGCTGAACCGCAAGTCGCTCAGCGGCGAGCCGCGTGGCAAGGACACCCCGTTCCAGGAACTGCGTGGCAGCCTGGTAGTACGCAATGGCGTTGCCAGCAACCCGGACCTCAAGGCACGAATTCCGGGCCTTACCGTCAATGGCCATGGTGACCTCGACCTGCGTGTACTGGGCATGGACTACAACGTTGGCGTGGTCGTCGAAGGCGACCAGCGCGCCATGCCGGACCCGGCCTGCCAGGTCAACGAACGGTATGTCGGTGTCGAAATACCGCTGCGTTGCCGCGGCCCGCTGGAGCTGGGCGCCAAAGCCTGCCGCCTGGACCAGGACGGCCTGGGCAAGGTTGCCGCCAAGGTGGCCGGCAACCGTCTGCAAGACAAGATCGATGAAAAACTCGGAGACAAAGTGAGCCCAGAATTGAAAGACGCGCTCAAGGGGCTGTTCAAGCGATGAGCCCCGAGCAGTTCTCCAGCGCTGTGCTGGATTGGTATGACGAACACGGTCGGCACGACCTGCCCTGGCAACAGGGCATCAACCCGTACCGGGTGTGGGTGTCGGAAATCATGTTGCAGCAGACCCAGGTCAGCACCGTGCTCAACTACTTCGACCGCTTCATGCAGGCCCTGCCGACCGTGCAGGCCCTGGCCGAAGCGCCGGAGGACGAGGTGCTGCACCTGTGGACGGGCCTGGGCTACTACACCCGGGCACGCAACCTGCAAAAGGCCGCGAAGATCGTGGTCGAACAGCATGGCGGCGAATTCCCGCGCAGTGTCGAGCAGCTCACCGAGCTGCCTGGCATCGGCCGCTCCACCGCCGGCGCCATCGCCAGTATCAGCATGGGCATCCGCGCACCGATCCTCGACGGCAACGTCAAGCGCGTGCTGGCCCGCTACACCGCCCAGGCCGGCTACCCCGGCGAACCCAAGGTGGCCAACCAGCTGTGGGCCACGGCCGAACGCTTTACCCCACAGCAGCGCGCCAACCACTACACCCAGGCGATGATGGACATGGGTGCCACGCTGTGCACCCGCAGCAAGCCCAGCTGCCTGATCTGCCCGCTGCAGCGCGGCTGCGAAGCGCACCTGCACGGTGAAGAAACCCGCTACCCCGAGCCCAAGCCGCGCAAGGCACTGCCGCAGCGCCGCACGCTGATGCCGCTGCTGGCCAACCACGAAGGCGCCATCCTGCTTTACCGCCGTCCGTCCAGCGGCCTATGGGGTGGTTTGTGGAGCCTGCCGGAACTGGACGACATTGCCCAACTCGACGACCTGGCCTACCAGCACGGCCTGCGCCTGGCTGACAGCCGCGCCATGGACGGCCTGACCCATACCTTCAGCCACTTCCAGCTGGCGATCGAGCCCTGGCTGGTGCGCGTCGACCCGGTCGGCCAGCACGTGGCCGAGGCCGACTGGCTCTGGTATAACCTCGCCACCCCGCCGCGCCTGGGCCTCGCCGCCCCGGTGAAAAAGCTGCTCAAACGCGCGGCCGACGAACTGATTGCAGGAGACGCCCGATGACCCGCACCGTGATGTGCCGCAAGTACAAAGAAGAACTGCCAGGCCTGGAGCGCCCGCCCTACCCCGGCGCCAAGGGCCAGGACATCTTCGAACACATCTCGCAGAAAGCCTGGGCTGACTGGCAGAAGCACCAGACCATGCTGATCAACGAAAAGCGCCTGAACATGATGAACGCCGAGGACCGCAAATTCCTCCAGGGCGAGATGGACAAGTTTTTCGCCGGCGAAGAATACGCCCAGGCGGAAGGCTACGTTCCACCCTCGGAATGACCCCACGGAACGTAAGCGACGGAATTAATTTAAAATTTTTTCAAAAAGTCGTTGACGAGCGGTCTGAAAGTCTATTTAATTCACCTCGTCGCCCAGATAGCTCAGTCGGTAGAGCAGAGGATTGAAAATCCTCGTGTCGGCGGTTCGACTCCGTCTCTGGGCACCACCTTCAAGCTTCTGGTGGTTGCAAAGTTACCCGAAGCGACAACAAGAAACCCGCCTAGTGCGGGTTTTTTGTTGTCTGTGAATTTTCATAATCCAACAGCTTCAATCCTCAAATCCCCTCACGTCTCATTGATAGACATCAAATAGCTATCACTCGCTCACCTTCACAATCGAAGACGGACATCCGACTCGACCCGCAAGGACCTCCATGAGCGAAGAATCCCCCCTCCTGCTCCCCGCCCCCAGCGAGCCCGCCATCACCCCAGCCCGCACGCGTCGCCCACGCCAGCGCAAGCCGGAGCCGACGATCACCAGCATCAGCCAGCAACCTGCTGCACTGGAAGTCGCCACCGCCCCCAAGGGCAGCAACGAAGACAGCACTTCGGCCCGCTTGCCCACCAGCTACCCGTACCGCACCCGCATGCGTCGCCTGGACTACGAGAAGGCCAAGCATGCGCTGCAGATCGAGTTGCTGAAGGTACAGAGCTGGGTGAAGGAAACCGGCCAGCGCGTGGTGATCCTGTTCGAAGGGCGCGATGCCGCAGGCAAGGGCGGCACCATCAAGCGGTTCATGGAGCACCTCAACCCACGCGGCGCGCGCATCGTGGCCCTGGAAAAGCCTTCCGAGCAGGAAAAAGGACAGTGGTACTTCCAGCGCTACATCCAGCATCTGCCCACGGCAGGTGAAATGGTGTTCTTCGACCGCTCCTGGTACAACCGCGCCGGCGTCGAGAAGGTGATGGATTTCTGCTCGCCACTGCAGTACCTGGAGTTCATGCGCCAGGCGCCGGAGCTGGAGCGCATGCTGTGCAACAGCGGCATCCTGTTGTTCAAGTACTGGTTCTCGGTGAACCGCGAAGAGCAGCTGCGCCGCTTCATCTCGCGCCGGGACGACCCGCTCAAACACTGGAAGCTGTCCCCCATCGACATCAAGTCGCTGGACAAGTGGGAGGACTACACCGCAGCCAAGGAGGCGATGTTCTTCCATACCGACACGGCCGATGCACCTTGGACGGTGATCAAGTCCGATGACAAGAAGCGTGCGCGGATCAATTGCATCCGGCACTTCCTGCATTCGCTGGACTACCCGGGCAAGGACCGCAGCGTGGCGCATGCGCCGGATGCGCTACTGGTCGGGCGAGCGTCCCGCGGCTTCGAGGAAGATGAGGCAGAGCCGCAGGCCTGTTGAATCGGCGTGCCTGCTGCGCTTCAATACGCGCAATTTCCGCCCCACCAAGGATTCACCATGGCCACCCCAACCAAGCAACAGAAACGCGCCAAGCGCGCCGCCAGCAAGGCCAAGCAGAACCGCATGGTACGCAGCGGCCAGGCGGTCAAGGCCAGTGCTGGCGACAGCGCCAGCATCGAGCAGGTGTACAACAAGGCCATGGAGTCGGGCAGCTACGACCCGCTATTCAAGAAGATGAAGGAAGCCCAGGAAGGCGGCCTGGTACCGATGATTTCGGTGTTCCTGGTAGATCCGCTGCTGGCCCTTGTGCTCAAGGGACACAAGGAAGAACACGCCACCGATTACATCGTGCTGGTGTTCAACGCCTACCGCAAATGGCTGGATGGGGCCGACGAAGAAGCCACCATGGCCTGGCTGGAGAGCGATGAGTTCCAGGCCGCCTACGTGGCGGCTTCGGAGCTGGTTGCCAAGCAGCAACAGCAGCAGAAGCAATTTGGCTGACAGGGCTGTGTAGCCTGACCGGGCCCTATCGCCGGCAAGCCGCCTCCTTACAGGTACACCCCAGGCCCAAAGGCAATGCCGTCCCTGTGGGAGCGGGCAAGCCCGCGAAAGGGCCGGAACAGGCAACAAAAAAGGCCGCGCCCTTCACAGGGCGCGGCCTTTTCATTTCAGCCAGCGCGGATCAGTTATCCAGCGCCACCCGCCCGGCAGCTTCACGCTTGCGGTGCACCAGCAAGCCAGCCGCCACCACACCAATGCTCAGCAGCGCGGTCGCGATGATTTCGGCGCGGTGGTCCTCACGCAGCGCCATTACCACCAGAATGGCAATGATGAAGGCAATGGTCGCCCAGGTAAGGCCCGGGAACAGCCACATCTTGAAGGTGATCTTCTCGCCGCGGGCCTCACGCTGGGCGCGCATGCGCAGCTGCGATACGGCAATCACCAGGTACACCAGCAGCGCAATGGCACCAGAGCTGGCCAGCAGGAACTCGAACACCTGGGCCGGGGCCACGAAGTTGGCGAACACACAGAGGAACGCCGCTGCAGTGGACAGCAGAACCGCCACATGCGGGGTAGCCGACTTGGTGGTGCGCTGGGCAATGGCCGGAGCGTCACCACGCTTGCTCAGCGAGAACAGCATGCGCGACGAGGTGTACAGCGCCGAGTTCAGGCAGCTGGTCACGGCGATCAGCACGACGATGTCGACGATCAGCTTGGCATTCGGCACGCCGATGCGGCTCAGCACGGTCTGGTAGGAACCGGTCTCGGCCAGGGCCGGGTCGTTCCACGGCACCAGGGCCACGACCAGGAAGATCGACACCAGGTAGAACAGGCAGATACGCCAGATCACCGAGTTGGTGGCGCGGCTGATCTGCTTGCCCGGGTCCTTCGACTCGGCAGCGGCGATGGTAACGATTTCGGTACCCATGAACGAGAACATGGTGGTCAGCATGGCTGCCAGCACCGCGCCCAGGCCGTTAGGCATGAAGCCCTGGGTGTCGAACAGGTGGCTGGCACCGCTTACCTGGCTGCTCGGCACAAAGCCGAACAAGGCAGCACAACCCACAGCGATGAAGCCGATGATCGCCAGCACCTTCAGCAGAGCGAACCAGAACTCGAACTCGCCGTAGTTCTTCACGCTGCACAGGTTGGTCAGGGTCAGCGCCAAGGTGATGACCAGGGAGAACGCCCACAGGTCGACCGCAGGGAACCAGGCATGCAGGATGGCCGCGGCGGCGTTGGCCTCCAGCGGAATTACCAGTACCCAGAACCACCAGTACAGCCAGCCAATGGTGAAACCGGCCCAGCGCCCGATGGCGCGGTCGGCATAGGTAGAGAACGAACCGGTGTCAGGCGAGGCGACAGCCATTTCACCCAGCATGCGCATGACCAGCACGACCAGCGTACCGGCGGCAGCGTAAGCCAGCAGCACGGCAGGGCCGGCAGCAGCAATGGCGTGGCCGGAGCCAACGAAAAGGCCGGCACCGATGACGCCAGCGATGGACAGCATGGTCACATGCCGTTGTTTGAGCCCCTGAGCGAGGTCATTGGAATTGTTACCGCTCATTGAAACTACCTTTGTAAGGAGTGGACCACTCCGACTGCGGTTACGGAGCGCGCCTGGGGTTGACCTGGGCGTCGCTGCAATCGGCGGTTTCCTACTGGCAATAAGCGCGCCATGTGCTGAATACATTCGTCAGAAAAGTCGGTATCCCTTTTAGCATGCGGTTTGGAGGGCTTTCGGCCAACGGCTGACCGAAAGACCATCAAATCATCGGATTACTGAAATACCCACTTACAAACGCACCAAAGGTGCTCCCCGGTAACACCTGTGCACCGCTGCAATGCAAAAAAGTGCAACCTAGAGGTACAACCTGAAGACCTGGCCGCCCCCGTTCGCGGGCATGCCCGCTCCCACAGGTCAGGTGCAACCATTTGAGCCCTTTTAAAGAACCTGTGGGAGCGGGCGTGCCCGCGAAAGGTCTAAAACCGCTTCCATGAGCGGGCCAAAGCTGGCACCATCGCGCCTTTTTTCATCAAGGCTCTGGTGCTGGGCGACACCTTCGCGGACATCCGCGCGACGTTGCGCTGCAACGATGCGACAAACTGCCCCACCAGCGCCCCGAGTCCCCAGCGACCCTGTTGGCCGTGATAATGCCGCTATGCTAGCGTGGCGCACGCCAGGAAGGCCGCCAACAGCTGGGAACGCACCCGTACACATGAGGACCGCACATGGCTCAGGCCACGCCCGCGCTGGAAATCCGCAATCTGCACAAACGCTACGGCGAGCAGGAAATTCTCAAGGGCATTTCGCTGACCGCACGCGACGGTGACGTGATCTCCATCCTGGGGTCGTCCGGCTCCGGCAAGTCCACCCTGCTGCGCTGCATCAACCTGCTCGAAAACCCGCACCAGGGCGAAATCCTGGTTGCCGGTGAAGCCCTCAAGCTCAAGGCCGCCAAGAACGGCGACCTGGTCGCCGCCGACAACCGCCAGATCAACCGCCTGCGCAGCGAGATCGGTTTCGTCTTCCAGAACTTCAACCTGTGGCCGCACATGTCGATCCTCGACAACATCATCGAGGCGCCACGCCGCGTGCTCGGCCAGAGCAAGGCCGAGGCCATCGAAGCCGCCGAAGCCCTGTTGAACAAGGTGGGCATCTACGACAAGCGTCACAGCTACCCCGCCCAGCTTTCCGGTGGCCAGCAGCAGCGCGCCGCCATTGCCCGTACCCTGGCCATGAAGCCCAAGGTCATCCTGTTCGACGAGCCAACTTCGGCGCTCGATCCGGAAATGGTCCAGGAAGTGCTAAACGTTATCCGCGCATTGGCCGAAGAAGGCCGTACCATGCTGCTGGTGACGCACGAGATGAGCTTTGCCCGCCATGTGTCCAGTGAAGTCGTCTTCCTGCACCAGGGCCTGGTCGAAGAGCAGGGATCGCCGCAGCAGGTCTTCGAGAACCCGACCTCGGCGCGTTGCAAGCAATTCATGTCCAGCCACCGCTAACGGAGCAATACATGCACACTTACAAGAAGTTCCTCCTGGCAGCTGCTGCCACGCTGGTGATGTCGGCCAACGCCCTGGCCGCAGAAAAACTGCGCATGGGTATCGAAGCCGCCTACCCACCGTTCAACAACAAGGATGCCAGCGGTAACGTGGTCGGCTTCGACAAAGACATCGGCGACGCCCTGTGCGCCAAGATGAAAGTCGAGTGCTCGGTCGTCACCTCCGACTGGGACGGCATCATCCCGGCCCTGAACGCCAAGAAGTTCGACTTCCTGGTGTCGTCGCTGTCGATCACCGACGAGCGCAAGCAGGCCGTGGACTTCACCGAGCCGTACTACTCCAACAAGCTGCAGTTCATCGCGCCGAAAAACGTCGACTTCAAGACTGACAAACCTTCGCTGAAGGGCAAGGTCATTGGCACCCAGCGCGCAACCTTGGCTGGCACCTACCTTGAAGACAACTACCCGGATGTCGAGATCAAACTCTACGACACCCAGGAAAACGCCTACCTCGACCTGGTTTCCGGCCGCATCGACGGCATCCTGGCCGACAAGTACGTGCAGTACGAGTGGCTGAAGAGCAAAGACGGCTCGAACTTCGAGTTCAAGGGCGAGCCAGTGATGGACAGCGACAAGATCGGCATTGCCGTGCGCAAGGGTGACACCAAGCTGCGCGACGACCTGAACAAGGCCCTGGCAGAAATCAAGGCCGACGGCACGTACAAGAAGATCAACGACAAGTACTTCCCGTTCAGCATCGAATGATCCGCCCCGACCGGCGCGCCCTTGCGGCGCGCCAGTCCCTAGAATGACCTGCCCATGAATATCGACCTGCACGGATTCGGTCCGGCCATGATGGCCGGCACCCTGATGACCGTAAAACTGGCGCTTTGCGCCTTGCTGCTGGGCCTGGTCCTGGGCCTGCTCGGCGCCCTGGCCAAGACTTCCGCAATCAAGCCGCTGCAATGGCTTGGTGGCTTCTATTCGACCCTGGTTCGCGGCGTGCCCGAACTGCTGTGGGTACTGCTTATCTATTTCGGCACCGTCGGCTTGATGAACGCCCTCGGTGAAGCCCTGAACATGCCAGGCCTGGAGCTCAGCGCCTTCGCTGCGGGCGTGATCGCCCTGGGCCTGTGCTTCGGCGCCTACGCCACCGAAGTGTTCCGTGGCGCCATCCTGGCAATCCCCAAGGGCCACCGTGAAGCCGGCCTGGCGCTTGGCCTGTCCAAAGGCCGCATCCTGTCGCGGATCATCCTGCCGCAGATGTGGCGCATCGCCCTGCCCGGCCTTGGCAACCTGTTCATGATCCTGATGAAGGACACTGCCCTGGTATCGGTAATCGGCCTGGAAGAAATCATGCGCCACGCACAAATCGGCGTGACCGTGACCAAAGAGCCGTTCACCTTCTACATGGTCGCGGCCTGCATCTACCTGAGCCTGACCATCATTGCCATGACCGGTATGCACTTCATGGAAAAACGCGCCGCTCGCGGCTTTGCGAGGGCCGAATAATGAATTGGGAAGTCATCATCAAATGGCTGCCACGCCTGGCCCAGGGTGCGACCCTGACCCTGGAGCTGGTAGCCATCGCGGTGGTTGCCGGGTTGGTCCTGGCCATCCCGCTGGGCATCGCCCGCTCCTCGCGCCATTGGTATGTGCGCGCGGTGCCGTTCGGCTACATCTTCTTCTTCCGTGGCACGCCGCTGCTGGTGCAGCTGTTTCTGGTCTACTACGGCCTGGCGCAGTTCGACATGGTGCGTTCGAGTTCGCTATGGCCGTACCTGCGCGACCCGTTCTGGTGCACCGTGCTGACCATGACCCTGCACACTGCTGCCTACATCGCCGAGATCCTGCGCGGCGCGCTGCAGTCGATCCCCAAGGGTGAGATCGAGGCGGCGCGGGCGCTGGGCATGTCGCGAGGCAAGACGCTGTTCTACATCATGCTGCCACGCGCCGCGCGCATCGGCCTGCCGGCGTACAGCAACGAAGTGATCCTGATGCTCAAGGCCAGCGCCCTGGCCAGTACCGTGACCCTGCTGGAACTGACTGGTATGGCCCGTACCATCATCGCCCGCACCTACCTGCCGGTAGAGATCTTCTTTGCCGCCGGGGTGTTCTACCTGGTGATCTCGTTCGTGCTGGTGCAGGGCTTCAAGCTGCTGGAGCGCTGGTTGCGCGTGGATGCGTGCCAGGGCCGCTGAGACCTCACTGACTGCTTCGCGGGTGAACCCGCTCCCACAGGGACCCCACAGCCCTCAAGCTGTGCACTATACCTGTGGGAGCGGGTTCACCCGCGAAGAGGCCCTCAAAACCAACACACATCCCATGCCCAACCACCTCCACAGCCCCCACCTAAGCACCCGCTTCCAGGCCCTCGACCAGTTCCTGATCGAGCACCAGCAACTGTGGAAACCCCGCCCCTTCACCAGCCTGAAGCTGGCTTGGGAAACCGCCCACCCCGAGCTTGCCGCCCACCTGCGCCAATGCTCCCTGGAAGACGCCGAAACCGACACCACCGCTGCCCGGTTGCCCGCCCCGTTCCCGCAACTGGCCCAGCAAGCCCGACAGCTTTCGGCACTCGGCAACCTCCCGGCAACCGACCTGCCCCCCGCCGCGCATCGCCTCGACGTAGCCGTCCCGGGCCGCAAATGGCAGCAGATCGAAGCCTTCGCCAGCCACCTGGCCTTCCGCGAACAGCCCCGTCACTGGCTGGACTGGTGCTCCGGCAAAGGCCACCTGGGCCGCCGCCTGCTGCAACCCGGCCAACACCTGACCTGCCTGGAATACGATGCCGAACTGGTCGCCGCCGGCCAGGCCCTGAGCACGCACCACCACTTGCCGGCGCAGCATGTGCACCAGGATGTGATGGCCAACGACAGCGCCCGCCACCTGGCTGGCGACAAAAGCGTGGTTGCCCTGCACGCCTGTGGCGACCTGCATGTGCGCCTGATGCAACTGGCCAGCCAGCAAGGTTGCCGACAACTGGCCGTGGCCCCCTGCTGCTACAACCGCATCGCGGCGCAGCATTACCAGGCGTTATCCACAGCCGCCCAAGCCTCCAGCCTGCGGTTGTCACTGGATGACCTTGGCCTGCCCTTGAGCGAAACCGTTACCGCCGGCGCCCGCGTGCGGCGCCAGCGCGACACCTCGATGGCCCGGCGCCTGGGCTTCGACCTGCTGCAACGCCAGCAGCGCCAGACCGACGAGTACCTGCCGACACCGTCGCTACCCGTGGCCTGGCTGGAGAAGCCCTTCGAGCAGTACTGCCGCGACCTGGCCGAACTCAAGCAATTGCAGCTGACTGGCAACCCGGACTGGGCAGCCTTGGAAGCCGCCGGCTGGCAACGCCTGGCCGAGGTCCGCAACCTGGAGCGCGTGCGCAACCTGTTCCGCCGGCCGCTGGAGCTGTGGCTGGTTCTCGATCGGGCCCTGTTCCTCGAAGAACAAGGCTACAACGTGCGCCTTGGCTTGTTCTGCGACTACCCACTCACCCCGCGCAACCTGCTAATCCTTGCCGAACGCGACCGTTAGCCGCAGCACAACCTGTGGATAACTCTGTGAACAAGCTTGTGATTACCTGTTGGATCCAAGCGCTATTTCAAGCGTTTGGCTTATTCCGGCTTGCGCGTCAAGGCCAGTAAAAACAGGCGTTTGCGCAAAGACCGGCGGTGTATCGATCCGGCATGCCTTTCGCGCAAGTCGCCGATGCCACTTGTGCATAAACATTTCTTATGGTTGGCGCAAGCATTGTTTGCACGGCCTTTGTAGGCTCTTTTTTTCTCGCTCAAAAACCGGCAGGTTTACGCGATTCCTGTGGGAGCGGGCGTGCCCGCGAACACGGGCGAAGCCCGTGCCATGCAACGCGGTGCCCACTCCCACACCTTTCAATGCGCCTTGTTCTTGGCAATCTCGATATCGTTCATCAGCGCCTTGGCCATGTCGCACAGATAATCGGCGGCGCCCAGGAATTTATGGTCATCCTCCATATCCCCTTCGCGCACCAGATGCTTGATGTAGCCCATCAGGATCGAGACATGCTCATAGGCAGCATCGACGGGGACACCAGGCTCGACGCGTAGCAGATTGAGGGATGGGTTACCGGCTGCGAGGAAGGTTTCCACGCCTGCGGTAGTGATGGGTTCGATGATGGTTTTCTTCATGGCATAAATCCTTACTCGGGGAGGGGACTGCCAGAAATCTTTCTCACGGATTTGGGTGGCAGCCGTTCGCGGGGTGAGAAACCGGTCGAATAAGGAAGCCCGGCCAGACCGAAGTCTGCCCGCGTACGGCCACCATAAATGGGTAGCGCTTATTCGATCAGGGTTCTCACACCCGGTCGCCAGAGCGACCCGAAAACGGTATCCGTGAGCCATTTCCCCGACAACAGCGATACTTCGGCGGCGCGCGTAGGATAGTTCCGAAGCCACCAACCCCTGAAGCTGTTAGCCCTAAAGTTCAGAATCTTCGTACAGCTGATGGCCTATTCGCGGGCGCGCCCGCTCCCACAAGTACTACACAGTTTCAAGGCTTGTGGAGATCCTGTGGGAGCGGGCAAGCCCGCGAATAGGCCATCACAAGCAACACAAAGCTAATGCCTGACCACCGCAACGGTGTATCATCCGCCCCCCAAATGATTAAAAAGTGACGTCGCGCGCTGCCCGCCAGCCCCGCGACCTTCTGGCGTTGCGCCAGAGCCGACAATGGACTAACGGACCCGACCATCGTGACCCAAGCCAAGCCCCTCGCCCTGCTGACCCTCACCCTGGCCCTGACCGCCTGCGCCAGCGGCACCGCTCCCCACCCCACCAGCAGCCTGGGCTGGAACCACCCCGGCATGCAGCTCGGCGGCGACAACGGCCTGCCCCTGCGCACCGAAAGCCCCTGCCGCAAGCGCGGCTGCGACAACGACAAGCTGTTCTTCAACCCGGGCAAAACCGAGCCGAGCGTCACCACCATCCATCGCGGCTGGTAGGAAAATTCTTCTTTCAGGTCGGTGACTTAGGTCATTTGCGAACATTCGCAACGAAGTGGTTTACAGGCGCCAACCGATCGTTATAATGACGCCCCATTGCCGGTATAGCTCAGATGGTAGAGCAACTGACTTGTAATCAGTAGGTCCCGGGTTCGATTCCTGGTGCCGGCACCATACGCAGTATCAAAAAAGGCTCACCGAAAGGTGGGCCTTTTTTGTTTCCAGCACGCTCTGCATGACCCCTTCCTCCAAGATTGATCTCAATCAAGCCTAACGCCGGCACGCAGCTTAGCCTGAGATCAGTCAGCCCTTGAGGGAAGGAAACCATGGCCAAGAAATTCCCCAAAACCCCCAGCCACCCGGAGCGCATCTGCTGGGGCTGCGACCTGTACTGCCCGGCCAAGGCATTGGCCTGTGGCAATGGGTCGAGTCGGACCATGCACCCGGTGGAACTGTTTGGCGAGGACTGGGACAGTTTCGAGGACCGGCTGGAGAAGCCGGTTGATTGCCAGCAAGAGACTGGCCCTAGGTGAAATAGGGCAGCTTTGCGGCCCATAGCCGGCAAGCCAGGCTCTCATAGAACTGCACATAACTCATTGAATTAGCGGGGGCCCTGTGGGAGCGGCTTTAGCCGCGAACACCGGCGCAGCCGGTGCCATACACCGCGTTGGATTCTTCGCGGCTAAAGCCGCTCCCACAGGGTACGCGGATTGCTTGCAATTTCAGTTATCTTCACGACAGCGCAGCCCAAAGGGCTGGGCCATCTACCACAGGTACAGCGCATGGTTTGAGCCTGGCGCCGACCCAGCGAATGAGGTGCTGCGGTGGATGGCACGGGCTTCGCCCGTGTTCGCGGGCACGCCCGCTCCCACAAGGATCGCGCCACCTGTTAGAAATTGAGCAAGGCAGTTGCTACCAATGGGGAGCGCCGGGCTCAAGGTGTGCGCTGTACCTGTGGGAGCCCGGCTTGCCGGCGATGGGCTGCGCAGCAGCCCCAGGTGCGGTTGATCAGAACGCTGTGCTGACCGTCAGCGACAGGTTGCGTGGGTCACCATAAATCGCCCCGGCATAGAACCCGTAGCGGGTGTAGTAGTGCTTGTCGAACAGGTTATTGGCGTTAAGGCTGACGCTGGTGTCGTCGGTCAGCTGGTACTTGGCCATGGCATTCCAGATGGCATAACCGGACCAATTCACGTCAGTGGCACCGGTGCTCACACCATTGCTCGGCTGGCCCGCCGGGCTGGAGATTGCGCGGATGTTGCTCTGCGCAGTAACCCCGGCACCCAGGGTCAGGCGGTCGAGCGGGCCGGAAAGGCGGTAGGTGGTCGAAGCCTTGAACAGGTGCGATGGGTCGCTGCGGCCGTCGCTGTCGAGGCGGCGGAAGTGCAGGTAGGTGTAGCCGGCGTACACGTTCCAGCTGGGGGTCAGGGCGCCGGCGATTTCCAGGTCGATACCGTCGGTTTCCTGGCCGGAACCGGCCTTGTAGGCGTCGCCACCGGTCGGGGTGGTCAGGTCGCCGTCGAGCACTGCCTTGTTTTCCTGCTTGGTGCGGAAGTACGCCGCCGAGGCGTTCAGGCGGCCATCGAACCACTCTCCCTTGATACCCGTCTCGTAGCTTTGCCCGCGAATCGGCTCAACCTTGCTGCCGCTGCTGGTTTCGGCGGTTTGCGGGGTGAAGATGTCGGTGTAGCTGGCGTACAGCGAGTAGTTGTCGTTGAGGTCGTACACGGCGCCCAGGTACGGGGTGACGATGCCGTTCTCTTCCTGGCTGGTACGTGCGCCAGCCACGCTGCGGGTGGTGGCCGAGTAGTTGCTGGTGCGCACACCGAGGATGACCGACAGTGGGTCGGTGATGCTCAGGCGGGTTGCCGCGTACATGCCCTGCAGGCGGGTGGTGGTCTTGCTGTGGCGGCCGGTGCGCGAGGCGATGATGTTGTAGTCGTCATCCACACCATTGCGCCAGTCGGTCAGCGGGAAGCCGTTGTTGGCGCGGAACTGGCAACCCAGCGCAGGCGCACTGGCCATGCCGTCGCCAACCATGGTGCAGGTGTATTCCGGCGACCAGGCCACGGTGCGGCTGTCGTTGTAGCCAACCATCGCCTGGTGGGTACGGCCGAACAGCTGGAACGGGCCGGACAGGTCGATCTGCGCCGACTGTTGGGTGGTGTCGGTGGAGCTGTGCAGGCCGTTGAGCACGGCACCGCTGCCATCCTGGTCCCAGTAGCCACCGTAGCTGCCACGGCCCGCCGAGTTGACCTTGGCCAGGCCGCGGTGGTTTAGGGTTTCGGCGGTGCTCTGGGTGGCTTTCAGGTCCAGCGTCCAGTCGTTGTCGAAGCGGTGTTCCAGCGAGCCGAACGCGGTGCGGGTGGTGTACTCGCCAAAGCTCCAGCTGGGTACCACGTTGGTGCTGCGCGGCAGGTCGGTCTTGCTGCCATCGCTGTACCAGATCGGGATGTTCGCACCCCAGCCACCGCCGACAATCTTGTTGTACTCGTACTGGTAGCCGGCACCGAGAGTGGTGGCGTCGTCCAGGTCGAACTCGAAGTTGGCCAGCGCTGCGCGGGAGCGCTCGGACTGGTTGTCGCGGAATGAGTTGGCGTCCTGCTGGGTCATCACGAAGCGCGAACGCAGGCGACCGTCTTCGGACAGCGGCAGGTTAAGGTCGGCGCCCAGGCGGCGCTTGTCCCAGCTGCCGTAGGTGGCATAGGCGCTACCGCCGAACGTCCTGGTCGGTGCCTTGCGGATCAGGTTGACGGTGGCCGACGGGTCGCCGGTACCGCCCAGCAGGCCGTTGGCGCCGCGCACGATGTCGATGCGCTCGTACAGGTCCATGTTCAGTGCGTTGCCGCCGCCACTGAAATCGGACCCGCCCTGGAACTGCAGGCCATCGACCTTCCAGTTGCTGATCGAGTAACCACGGGCACGGTAGTCGGTACGCCCGCCCACTTCGGACTTGCTCGCGGTCACGCCTGGGGTGGTTTCCAGCGCTTGCTCGATGGTGTGGATGTCGCGGTCATCCATTTGCTGGCGGGTAATGGTGGTGACCGACTGCGGCGTCTGGCGCGGCGTCAGGGCCAGGCCGGTGGAGCTGCGGGTGCTTTCGACGGTGTAACCCAGCTGACCAGCTTCGTCGGCAGGCAGCAGGGCGCTGTCTTCGATCTGCGTGGCCTCCAGTTCCAGGGGCTTGCTGTCGGCAGCCATCGCGCCACCGCTGACGGCCACGGCAATGAACAGGGCCAGCGGTTTGAGGCGCGTGCCGCCTCGGCTGATGGAGGGGAAGGCGTTCGGGGTGCTCTCGGAGTTCATTTGGGAAGGCTTCGTATTTGCAGATGATTTTTTGTTAGGATTCTAGGGATCGGCCCCCCGGGCTCCAGACCCGGCTTGTACGGGGATGTAATCGAACGTAACGAGCGCTACCAGCCCTAACCGAACAGGTGTTTTTCTGCATGAGCACAACTTTGCTTGTTGTCGACGATGACGACGAGATCCGCGAACTTCTATGTGATTACCTGACAGATGCCGGCTATAACGTGCTGGCAGCGGCTGACGGCGAGCAGATGCGCGAGCATCTGGCCCGGCACAAGGTTGAGCTGGTGGTGCTGGACCTGATGCTGCCGGGCGAAGATGGCCTGAGCCTGTGCCGCCAGCTTCAAGCCACGCCGGGGCTGGCGGTGATCATGCTGTCGGCCAAGGGCAGCACGCTGGACCGCATCATCGGTCTGGAGGTGGGTGCCGATGACTACCTGGCCAAGCCCTTCGAGCCACGCGAGCTGATCGCCCGGATCAAGGCCGTGCTGCGTCGTCCGCAACGCCTGGATGCGCCCGCCGTAGAGCCGGTAGAAGATGCCCAGCTGTTCGCCGGCTTCCGCCTGGAACACGTGAAACGCCTGCTCACCCGCCCCGATGGCGAGACCCTGACCCTGCCCCGCTCCGACTACCGCGTACTACGCGAGCTGCTGGAAGCCAACAACCGCGTGGTGTCCCGCGACCAGCTGACGCGCAGTGCGTTCGGCCGCGACCACCTGCCCGACGACCGTTCGGTGGACATGTGCGTCAGCCGCCTGCGCCAGCACCTGCGCCACGCGCCGGCGGGTGCCGCGCAAATTCTCACCATCCGCAACGAAGGCTATTTGCTGAGCATCGCCGCCAACGGGGCCGATGCCTGACATGCGCTGGCTGCGCCGGCTGTGGCCACGCACGTTGTTCGGCCAGTTGCTGCTGATAATGGTCAGCGGCACCGTGCTGATCCAGTTGATGTCCAGCAGCATCTGGTTCGATGTGCGTTTTGCCCAGGTTCTCGAGGCCCCTGTCCGGCTGATTGCCGCACGCAGCGCTCCGTTGATCGCCCAGGCCGACTGCCGTGCCGGTGCACTGCAGGCGCCAGCCCATTACCAACTGCGGTGCAGCGAAGCCCTGCCCACGCCGGTGCAGGACGAGCGCCGCGGGCGCAGGCGTGTCGAGCTGTTGCTGCACCAGGCCCTCGAGTACGAGTTGGGGCATGCCCAGGACGTGCGCCTGATGAAGGTGCAGTTGACCGACGAACAGGGCCAGCCGATCGTCTGGCGCAGCCTGTTCGGCCTGCGCACGGCCCAGGCGCATCTGCAGTTTGCGGTGCCGTTGGCCGATGGGCACTGGCTGACCATCGAGGGCCAGGAACTGCAAGGCTGGAGCGGCGAGTCGGCCTGGGTGCTGATCAGCGATTACCTGTTGCGGGTGTACGCGCTGCGCATCGTCGCGGTATTGCTGGTGTGCCTGATAGCCGTGCGCCTGTGCCTGCGCCCGCTTCGGCGCCTGGCCGATGCCGCGCGCGGCCTGGGTAGCAACCTCGAGCAGCCGCCCTTGGCGCTGGATGGCCCGGAGGAAGTGCGCCAGGCGGCCCAAGCCTTCAACGCCATGCAGCAGCGGCTGATCGCGATGGTCAACGACAAGGCCTACTTTCTGGCCGCCGTGTCCCACGACCTGCGCACCCCGCTGACGCGCATGCGCCTGCGCCTGGAGCGCTTGCCGGACGACGAAAACCGGCAACGCCTGCGGCAGAACATCGCGCAGATGGACAACATGATCGGCCAGGTGCTCGATTACCTGCGCGCGGGGGAGCAGCAGAACTTGCAACAGGTAGACCTGGACCGGCTGGTGGTGCGCCAGTGCGCGGAGCTGGCCACTGCCGAAGAGCCACTGCCGGTGCATGGCCAGGCGGGCAGCCTGCAGGCCGATGCCCTGCTGCTGCAGCGCTGCCTGCAGAACCTGCTGGTCAATGCGTTGCGTTATGCCAAGGAGGTTTCGGTCACGCTGGAGCAGGCGACCACGGGGGTGTTCATCCATATCGATGACCGCGGCCCGGGGATTGCGCCGGGCCTGCTGGCGACCATCATCGACCCGTTCGTGCGCGGTGACGGGTCGCGCAATCAGGCGTCCGGGGGGTATGGGCTGGGGTTGAGCATCGCCCAGCGGATTGCTGCCAGCCATGGGGGCGAGTTGCTGTTGGCGAACCGCGAGGGGGGTGGGTTGCGGGTCAGCGTGTTGCTACCCAATCAGCCTTTACGCGCCCCCCTGTAGGAGCGCATGAGCCTGGAAATACGCGATCAGGTAACAGTCTTTTACCGATTACCCAGGTTTTCCCCTCCCCGCCTTTGCCTATCCTATGCCCGGTCATCCTGCCTGCGATGGACCCATGAAACACTCTCTACCCAGCCGCTACGCCTGCCTCGCCCTCTGCCTGCTGTTCACCTTCGCCAGCCTGCCGCTGCTACCCCAGCATGCCTGGTTGTGGCCGTTGACACTGATTACCACGCTGCTCAGCCTGGTCGGCCTGAACGACCTGCGGCAAAGCCACCACGCCGTGCGCCGCAACTACCCGATCCTGGGCAACATCCGCTACCTGATCGAAACCATCCGCCCGGAAATCCGCCAGTACCTGATCGAGGGCGACGACGACAAGCTGCCGTTCTCCCGCTCGCAGCGTTCGCTGGTCTACGCCCGGGCCAAGAACGAAAGCGCCGAGAAGGCCTTCGGCACCCTCAACGATGCCTACAAGCCCGGCTTCGAGTTCATCAGCCATTCCATGCTGCCAGTGGCCACGCCAGACCCGGCATCGTTCCGCATCGCCATTGGCGGGCCGCAATGCCGCCTGCCCTATTCGGCATCTATCTTCAACATCTCGGCCATGAGCTTCGGCGCCCTCAGCGCCAACGCCATCGCTGCCCTGAACCGCGGTGCACGCATGGGCCGTTTTGCCCATGACACCGGCGAAGGCAGCATCAGCCCGTACCACCGCGAACATGGCGGTGACCTGATCTGGGAAATCGGCAGTGGCTACTTCGGCTGCCGCACCGAGGACGGCCGCTTCGACCCGCAGCGATTCGCCGAGCAGGCGCGCTCGCCGCAGGTGAAGATGATCGAGATCAAGCTCAGCCAGGGCGCCAAGCCGGGCCACGGTGGCATCCTGCCGGGGCACAAGGTCAGCCCCGAAATTGCCGCAACCCGTGGCGTGCGCGTGGGCGAAGATTGCATCTCGCCAGCGGCGCACAGTGCCTTCCGCACGCCAGTCGAGTTGCTGCAGTTCGTGGCCAGCCTGCGCGAGCTGTCGGGCGGCAAGCCGGTGGGGTTCAAATTCTGCCTGGGCCACCCTTGGGAGTTCATGGGCATTGCCAAGGCCATGCTGGCCACTGGCATCACTCCGGACTTCATCGTCGTCGATGGCAAGGAGGGCGGCACCGGTGCGGCGCCACGCGAGTTCAGCGACAACATGGGCGTGCCGATGCGCGAGGGCCTGATGTTCGTGCACAACACCCTGGTCGGCCTGAACCTGCGCGCCAGTATCCGCATTGGCGCGGCAGGCAAGATCGTCAGCGCCTTCGACATCGCCAGCGTGCTGGCCATCGGGGCGGACTGGGTCAACTCCGCGCGCGGCTTCATGTTCGCCATTGGCTGCATCCAGTCGCAGAGCTGCCATACCAACAAATGCCCGACCGGGGTGGCCACGCAAGACCCGCTGCGCCAGCGCGCCCTGGTGGTGCCGGACAAGGCCGAGCGGGTGGCCAGCTTCCACCGCAACACGCTGCATACGTTGGCCGAAATGTTGGCTGCCGCGGGCCTGGAACACCCTTCGGAGCTCAAGCCCAAGCACCTGGCGCGGCGTATCAGCCCTAGCGAAATCGGGCTGTTCTCGGACCTGCACACGTTCCTCAAGCCGGGCGAATTGCTCAGTGGCTCGATTGAAAGCGAGTTTTATGCGCGGATGTGGCGGATGGCGCGTAGTGACAGCTTTGCGCCGGAGACTGGGGAGGGAGAGGTGAAGGTTGCTGGGGTGCGGCGCAGGGAAGTGGTGGAGACGGCGTGAAAGCCGGGGGCCGCTTTGCGGCCCTTTCGCGACACAAGGCCGCTCCTACAGAATCGTGTGGGAGCGGCCTTGTGTCGCGATGGGCTGCAAAGCAGCCCCTAGGCCATCAGATCAGGATCAGAAGATGCTGATCGGGTACTCGACGAATACGCGGACTTCGTTGCCGTCGTCGTTGTAACCGTTCTGCTGCACGGCGTTGTTGGTACGCACGAACGAGCTACGCAGCTTGATCGACAGGTCCTTGGCCGGGCCGTCCTGCACCACGTAACGGATCTGGTTGAAGATCTCGCGCTCTTTACCTTCACCGAAGCCCTGCGGGTTGTCGACGTTGCGGGTGTTGATGTTGTCACCCACCACGTAGGCCAGCTTGTAGGTCAGGCCCGGGATGCCGTAGGCACCGAAGTCCAGGCCGTAGCCCAGCTGCCAGGAGCGCTCGTCTTCGGCGTTGAAGTCGGACCAGTACGAGTTGGCCAGGTAGATGGTCGAACCACCGTCACCCACGCCACCCTCGTTCTGGTACCAGCCGTAGTTGTAGCCGGTGCTGCCGGTGCTGCGCTGGTGGGCGATGGTGAACGAGTGGGCACCGTAGGCGTAGGTGGCTGCCAGGCTCCAGATAGTGTTGGAGTCGCCGTTCAGCCCAGCGGATTTCACGAACTTGTTGTCGATGTCCGACTTGTAGCCGTTGAAGTCCAGGGTCAGGGACTGGTCGTTGGCAATCGGGAAGACGTAGTTCAGGCCCAGGTAGTGCTTCTTCATCACGTCTTCGTTGTCGGCGGTGTACAGCGAAGCGGTGAAGTTGTCGGTGAACTTGTAGCTACCACCAAGGACGTTGATCGACTTCAGGCCACCACCGTCACGGCGCTCGGCGCTCTTGCGCGCTTCCTGGGTGAAGCGGCCGGCGTTCAGTTCCAGGCCCTGAATCTCTTTGGAGGTGATCAGGGTACCGGTGAAGCTTTCTGGCAGCAGACGGGCGTCGTCGTACTGCAGCACTGGCAGTGCCGGCATCTGGTCACCGTACTTGAGCACGGTGTTGGAGATGCGGAACTTCACTGCAGCGCCACCACGGGCCAGGTTGTGCGGCGAGTTGGCGTTGCCGTTCTCGTCCTTGAAGTCCGAAGGCTTGAAGAAGTCGACACCGGCGCCACCGTTGTGGCCCTTGCCGCCGTCCAGACGCACGGCGTACAGGCCGAATGCATCGACGCCGACACCGACGGTGCCCTGGGTGAAGCCGGAGGAGAAGTTGGCGATGACGCCCTGGCCCCATTCGATCTGGTCGTCGGTGCCGTGCTTCTTGTCACGATTGATGTAGGCGTTGCGCAGCAGGACGTTGGCGTGGCTGTCCTCGATGAAGCCTTTGCTGTCGGCCTGATCATTGGCCTGTGCCTGGGTCGCGGCGATCATCGCCAGGGCGACCAGGCTGATCCTGGTTTTCAACATGTTGTTTTCCTTATTTGTTAATCAAAAACGCTCTGCAATATGACGCCAGGAACCAACGCCCCTTCGTAGGTTCGACGCTATGCGGATCCAGACTGGAAGGCCTGCCGGTAATCACACGGCGGCCTCTGGCAGCAGCATGGCCAAGATCATGGCCAGCAGGCGTTGGCCGAATCCTAGCCGTGTGCGATTACAAATGTCAAAAAGTCGTGAAATGCAGGTTGATATAACCAAAATTGCCTATGGGTCTGGTGCATTTCCATGCAGGTTTGCGCTATCAGCGGACAATTTATCTTGTGTGGGAAATAGCCTTTTGATCGAACGGACAATTTTCCTGTCAGGGCGCCTTCGCAGCGCAAGGCTGCTCCTACACGGAAACGCGGGGCGGCAGAGACCGTAACAAACTGACACAGATGTAATGACAAGCCTTTACAAATACTCAAGCAATAGCAAATAACAAGCATTACCATCCGCACCTCTTTTTCACCTGCTCGCTCCGGATGTGCTCATGCTTGTACCCTGCCGTCTTTCACCCCTGACGCTTGGCCTGTCGCTGCTGTTCGGCGCCGGCCTGGCCAGTGCCGCCACCACCACCCTGCCGGAACTGTCGGTAACCGCCGACAGTGAACGCGAAGAGGACAACCCGCGGGTCAAGGAGGTAAGCACCGCGACCCGCACCTCGACGCCAGTACGCTATGTGCCGCAGGCCATCGACACGGTGAAGACCGTCAACGTGCTGGATTACGGCAGCAACACCCTGGGCAAGGCGCTGGAAGGCATCCCCAACGTCAGCAGCGGTGCCGACACCCGCTTCGACAGCGTGCGCATCCGCGGCTTCGAAGCCAGCAACGACTTCTACCTGGACGGCATTCGCGACGACAGCCAGTACATCCGCGACCTGCATAACATCGAGCGGGTCGAAGTGCTCAAGGGGCCGGCAGCGGTGCTTTATGGCCGTGGCAGCCAGGGCGGTATCGTCAACCGGGTGAGCAAGGCGCCGGAGCACGGCCGCCGTTCGAGCATCGAGGCGCAGGCCGGCAGCGAAGACCTGCGCAGCCTGTATGCCGACCTCAGTGCCGACCCCAGCGACACCGTCAGCCTGCGCCTGAACATGGGCAACCAGGACAACAACAGCTTCCGCGACGGCATCGACGGCAGCCGCCAGCTGTTCGCCCCGTCGATCAGTTGGCAGGTCACCTCCGACCTGAACTGGCTGGTGCAATACGAATACAGCCGCTACAACCGCACCCCGGACCGAGGCATCCCCGGGGTCAACGGCCGCCCGGCCGATGTCGGCCGTAGCACCACCTATGGCGACACCCAGCGCGACTACATCGACGACCGCGCCCAGTCGCTGCGCTCGCGCCTTAACTACCAGTTGAACGAAACCTGGCAGTTGCGCCATACCCTGGGCCTGTTCAAGCTCGACAGTGAGTTCGACAACACCTACGTCACGGGCTACGACGCCAGCACCGACACCTTGACCCGCCAGCGCTGGCAGCAGGACCTGAACACCAGAAACCTGTTCAACACCCTGGAGGCCGAGGGCGACTTCGACACCTTGGGCCTGGAGCACAAGCTGTTGCTGGGCCTGGAGTTCGGCAACCAGAAGCGCGACCCGGTGCTGTACAAAGCGGTCGACCAGAAATTGCAGGGCCTGGGCAAGCCCGGCCGCAACCAGCAGCTCAATGGCCCAATGACGTTGTTTAGTGACAACCATACCGTGGTCGATAGCCGCGGCCTTTATCTGCAAGACCAGATCCGCCTGAACGATCAGTGGCAGGTTCTTGCCGGTGTACGCTTCGACCAGTTCGACGTGCAGACCACCAACAAGGATGGCGTGCGCGAAACACAGGACAGCAACAGCACCAGCCCACGCTTGGGTGTGGTCTATACACCGTGGCGCGACCATTCGTTCTACGCCTCGTGGAGCAAGACCTTCTCGCCGGTTGGCGGCGGGCTGATCGGCATCACCCCAGGCGCAAAAGGCAACGGTAACGACGCCAAGCCGGAAGAAACCCGTCAGAAGGAAATCGGCGTGAAGAGCGACTGGCTCGACCAGCGCCTGACCACCACCCTGGCCATCTACGAGCTGGAGCTGTACAACCGCCGCACCCGCGACCCGCTTGTCCCGGAAAACATCTTGCTCAGCGGCATGCAGCGTTCGCGCGGTATCGAGCTGACCGCCACCGGCAACATCGTTGGCAACTGGTACGTGCGCGGTGGCATCGGCCTGCAGGACGCGACCATCGTCAAGGACAACAACGGCCAGGAAGGCAACCGCATCAATGACGTGGCCAAGCGCAACGGTAGCCTGTTCGTGACCTGGAAACCGGAACTGGGCTGGTACGCCGAAACCGGCCTGACGTTGGTAGGCGAGCGTTATGCGGACAACCAGAACACCACGGTGCTGCCGGGGTATGGCCGCTGGGATGCACTGGCGGGGTACCGCACGCATGACTGGGATGTGCGGGCGGCGCTGAGCAATATCGCCGACAAGACCTACTACAGCTCGGCGACCAGTGCGGCGCAGATCGAGGTGGGTGAGCCGCGTAGCCTGGTGGTGACTGGTAGCTACAGCTTCTGATCTTTATTGCCTGTGCCGGCCTCTTCGCGGCTAAAGCCGCTCCCACAGGTACCCAACATGTATCGAGCCCAGTGGGGTACCTGTGGGAGCGGCTTTAGCCGCGAAGGGGCCAGCACAGGTTTAAGCAATCGATCAGTGCCACACCGCCATCAGCGCCTGCATTTCTGCTTCGCTGATCAGCCCTTGGGGGTATCGTCCGGCAAGCAGACGTCGTGGGTCGGTCGTCCTGACCCTGATGCTTCCATGGTGTTTCAACCACTTCGCCACAAGCCTGAGCGATTGGTGATTCACTGCCGATGGGCGCAAAGCCGACTCACTTGCTGCGTTCATTTCTACACGTACTCCCTGGCCCGTGAGCGGCTAATCTACGTAAGGATTGTTACAGGTCCGAGAGCGCGGCATGGCCGAGCTATCTCACTGAAAACAATACAAAACCTATGCCAGCACCAGCCTGCGGACGGCCCTCGCGAATAAAAAAGGCCCGTCATGACGGGCCTCTTGATTCACCGTGCGCTCAACGCTTTACCGGTGCCGGTTGCTGCTGGGTCAGGCAGTGGATGTTGCCACCACCCAACAGCAGCTCACGACCAGGGATCATCACCACCTCGTGGTCGGGGAAAATCTTCGCCAGGATCGCTCTGGCCTCGGCATCTGCCGGGTCGTCGAAGCTAGGCGCGATGATGCCGCCGTTGACGATCAGGAAGTTCACGTACGAGCCTGCCAGGCGCACCGATGGGTCACGCTCCTGGCTGCCTGCCACCTGATCGACCCCGGCACACTCTTCGGCAGTAGCGAACAGCGGGCCCGGGATCGGCATTTTGTGCACGATGAACTCGCGGCCCTTGGCATCGCGGGTGTTCTTCAGCACCTCCATGGCGGCATGGCAGCGTGCATAGTTGGGGTCGTTGGAATCATCGGTCCAGGCCAGTAACACTTCGCCCGGGCGCACGTAACAGCAGAAGTTGTCGACATGGCCATCGGTCTCGTCGTTGTACAGGCCATCCGGCAACCAGACCACGGTGTCCACCGCCAGATGATCGCGCAGCACCGCTTCGATCTGCTCGCGGTTCAGGTGCGGGTTGCGGTTGCGATTGAGCAGGCATTCTTCGGTAGTAATCACCGTGCCTTCGCCGTCCACGTGGATCGAGCCGCCCTCGAGCACGAAGCTTTCGGTGTGGTAGCGCTGGCAGCGCTCCATTTCCAGGACCTTGGCCGCCAGCTCCTCGTCACGGTTCCACGGTGCGTAAAGGCCGCCGTCGAAGCCGCCCCAGGCATTGAAGCCCCAGTCCACACCACGCACTTCACCCTGGTCGTTGATGACGAAGGTCGGGCCGGTGTCACGCACCCAGGCATCGTCATTGCTGATCTCGACCACGCGAATGTTCGGCTGGTCGAGCTGGCGGCGGGCATTTTCGTACTGGCCAGCGGAAACCGCGACGGTTACCGGCTCGAAGCGGGCAATGGCCTTGGCCAGGGTCACATGGGCAGCCTGCGCCGGCTTGCCGCCAAGGCGCCAGTTGTCCGGGCGCTCCGGCCAGACCATCCACACCTGGGTTTGCGGGGCCCACTCGGCGGGCATGTGGAAACCATCGGCACGGGGAGTGGAGTTGAGGGTTTTCATGATTGACCTCTGTGATGGCCCTGAGCCGGACTGTGCTGGGGCGTTTGTCAATTTATAACCGATATATATCGATATTTGAAGCCCGATAATCGGGAAAATCATGAGAATGCAAGGGAATTAAATCGATAACAATCGATAAACCCCCAACCTTGACCGAGAAGCAAAACGGCACGACATCTACCATAGCCAGCCCTTGTGAACGCCGTTGAAGCCCGAGGCGGAAAAAACGGCCAGACCGGCTAGGGTCAATACATGAGCAGAACGGGCCAGCGAACCGCCATGAACATCATCCCTACCGCGATCCCTGAAGTACTGATCATCGAGCCGAAGGTTTTCGGTGATAGCCGTGGTTTTTTCTTCGAGGCATTCAACGCCCGTGAGTTCGCCCGGCAAACCGGCGTGAATGTCCAGTTCGTCCAGGACAACCACTCGCGCTCCATCAAGGGTGTGCTGCGTGGCCTGCACTACCAGGTGGAAAACACCCAAGGCAAGCTGGTGCGCGTGGTGCAGGGGGAAATCCGTGATATTGCCGTGGACGTGCGCAAGAGCTCGCCAACCTTCGGCCAATGGGTCGCGGTGCAGCTGTCGGCCGACAATCATCGCCAGTTATGGATTCCCCCCGGCTTCGCCCATGGCTTTGCGGTGATGAGCGAGTCGGCCGAGTTCCTCTACAAGACCACCGACTACTACAACCCGGGCGCCGACCGCTGCATCCGCTGGGATGACCCGACGCTGGCCATAGACTGGGGGTTGCAGCAGCCACCCGTGCTCTCGGACAAGGACAAGCTCGGCCTGCCGCTGGCAGAGGCGGAACTGCTGCCTTAACTAGCGCATAATTGCGGCAGACCTTTCTGGCGCATTTACCTGATGATTGCAAAACCCACGCCCCCACGCCGTCCCCGCTGGCGCAGCCTGGCCCTGTTGGCCGTGTGCCTGGTTCCGTTGTTGTGGCCCCTGCATCACCTGGCCGAACGTTACTATCAGGAAGAACTGGCCTCGCAGAACCGACAGACCCTCGACCTGTACGTCGCCAACCTGCTCGGTACCCTGCACCGCTACGAAACCTTGCCGCAGATACTCGGCGACCTGCCGGCGCTGCGCGGTGTGCTGGCCGACCCGCTCCGCCTGGAGGCAGTGACCAATGCCAACCGCCTGCTCAAGGACATCGTCCAGCAGACCGGCGCCGAGGTGATGTACCTGATGGACGTCAGCGGCAATACCCTGGCTGCCTCCAACTGGGACAAGCGCGACAGCTTCGTCGGCCGCAACTTCGCCTTCCGCCCCTACTTCAACGAAGCCATGGCCGGCCGCCTGGGGCGCTTCTTTGGCCAGGGCACCACATCGGCAAAGCGCGGTTACTTCTTCGCCGCCGCCGTGCGAGACCGTGAACGCATCGTTGGCGTACTGGTGGTCAAGGTCGACCTCGACCACACCGAAACCCTGTGGGGCCGCACCCCAGAGCAGCTGTTGCTGACCGACCACAATGGCGTGGTCATCCTGACCTCGCGGCCCGACTGGCGCTTCCGCGCGACCCGCGCGCTGACCGAGGCCGAGCGTCAGGCGATCATCGCCATCCAGCCCTACCCGACCCAAGCCCCGCAGCCGCTGGTGCTCAACCCGGACGCCTGGATCAGCCAGACCCGCGACATCAAGGAAACCGGCTGGCAGGTCAGCATCCTCGCCCCGCGCATGCTGGTCGACCGTTCGGTGCAAACCGTCATGGCCATCGGCGCGGGCACCCTGCTGGTGCTGATACTGCTGGCCGGCCTGGTGATGCAGCGGCGCCGTCACTACATCGACCGCATCGACTTCGAGGCACGCGGCCGCCAGGAACTGGAAAAACGCGTGGCCGAGCGCACCGCCGACCTCGAAGGCCTGAACACCCGGCTCAAGAGCGCCGTACTGGAGCGTGAGAACGCCCAACAGGAGGCGGTGCGCGCCCAGGACGAACTGGTACAGGCCGGCAAGCTGTCGGTGCTCGGCACCATGTCGGCCAGCATCAGCCACGAACTCAACCAGCCGCTGGCCGCCATCCGCAGCTACGCGGAAAACGCCGAGATCCTGCTCGACCACCAGCGAACCGAAGAAGCCCGCGGCAACCTCAAGCTGATTGGCGAGCTGACCGGGCGCATGGCCTCGATCATCGCCCACCTGCGCGCCTTCGCCCGCCGTGACCGCCATGCCCCGGAGAGCGTGGCCTTGCAGCCGGCCCTGGACGACGCCCTGGCGCTGCTGGCCAAGCGCCGCCGGGCGATGGCCGTGGAGCTGATCCGCGACCTGCCGGAAGCCACCTTGTGGGTACAGGCCGGCGAGACCCGCCTGCGCCAGGTGCTCGGCAACCTGCTGGCCAATGCCCTCGACGCCCTGACCGAAAAAGCCAACCCGCGCCGCCTGTGGCTAAGTGCCGAACAGCGCGATGACTGCGTCTACCTGTACATTCGCGACAACGGCCCCGGCTTCAGCCGCCAGGCCCTGGAGCACGCCAAGGAGCCGTTCTTCACCACCAAGACCCGCACCCAGGGCCTGGGCCTGGGCCTGGCCATCTGCGAAAGCCTGATGCGTGCCCTGGGCGGTGAACTGCTGCTGGCCAACCACCCGGAAGGTGGCGCACTGCTGACCCTGCAGCTGCGAGTGGCCGCGCCTGGCGCTACTTTGCCCAATTCGGAGGACCCCTCGGCATGACCACCGAGACACTGATCGACAGCCGAGCCCAGGTCATCCTGGTCGATGATGACCCGCACCTTCGCCAGGCCCTGAGCCAGACCCTGGACCTGGCCGGGCTCAAGGTGGTCGCCCTGGCCGACGCCCAGGGCCTGGCCGAACGCATCGAGGCCGACTGGCCCGGCGTGGTGGTCAGCGACATCCGCATGCCGGGTATCGATGGCCTGCAGCTGCTGGAACAACTGCACGGCCGTGACAACGAGCTGCCGGTATTGCTGATCACCGGCCACGGTGATGTGCCGCTGGCGGTGCAGGCAATGCGCGCCGGGGCTTATGACTTCCTGGAAAAACCCTTTGCCAGCGACGCCCTGCTGGACAGCGTGCGCCGCGCCCTGGCCCTGCGCCGCCTGGTGCTGGACAACCGCAGCTTGCGCCTGGCCCTGAGCGACCGCCAGCAACTGGCCACCCGCCTGGTGGGCCAGTCGCCGTCCATGCAGCGCTTGCGCGAGCAGATCGGCGCCTTGGCCGGCACTCGCGCCGACGTGCTGATCCTGGGTGAGACCGGTGCCGGCAAAGAGGTGGTGGCCCGCGCCCTGCACGACCTGTCCAGCCGCCGCGACGGGCCGTTCGTGGCGATCAACGCCGGCGCACTGGCCGAGTCGGTGGTCGAAAGCGAGCTGTTCGGCCATGAGCCCGGGGCGTTCACCGGCGCGCAGAAACGCCGCATCGGCAAGTTCGAGTTCGCCAACGGCGGCACGCTGTTCCTCGACGAAATCGAGAGCATGAGCCTGGATGTGCAGGTGAAACTGCTGCGCATGCTTCAGGAACGGGTGGTCGAGCGCTTGGGTGGCAACCAGCTGATCCCGCTGGACATCCGCATCATCGCCGCGACCAAGGAGGACCTGCGCCAGTCCGCTGACCAAGGGCGGTTCCGCGCCGATTTGTATTACCGCCTGAACGTGGCGCCGCTGCGTATTCCACCGCTGCGCGAACGCGGCGATGACATCCTGGTGCTTTTCCAGCACTTCGCCGACGCCGCCAGCGAGCGCCATGGTCTGCCGCCACACTCCCTGCAGCCGGCCCAGCGCGCCATGCTGCTGCGTCACGACTGGCCCGGTAACGTACGCGAGCTGCAGAACGCCGCCGAGCGTTTCGCCCTTGGCCTGGAACTGGCTCTGGACGGCCAGGCGCCGCCGGCGGCAATGCCTTCGGCACCGATGCCGAGCGGCAACCTCAGCGAACAGGTCGAGCAGTTCGAACGCTCGCTGATCGCTGCCGAACTGGCCCAGCCACACAGCTCCATGCGCAGCCTGGCCGAGGCGCTGGGTATCCCCCGCAAAACCTTGCACGACAAGCTGCGCAAGCATGGCTTGAGCTTCGATGGCGGTAGCGGCGGGCATGACGATCAAGAGGACAACCGTTAATGAACACCGATAGCCAGTACCTGCAGACCGTCCTGCACGGCGACATCCCCCTGACCCGCGAAATGGGCCTGGAAGTGCTCGATTGGCAGCAGCACACCCTGCGCCTGCAATTGCCGCTGGCGGCCAACGTCAACCACAAGAGCACCATGTTCGGCGGTAGCCTGTACTGCGCCGCAGTGCTGGTGGGCTGGGGCTGGCTGCACCTGCGCCTGCGCGAGTCGGGTATCGATGACGGGCATATCGTCATCCAGGAAGGGCAGATCAGTTATCCGCTGCCGGTTACCGGGGCGGCGGTGGCGCGCTGTGCGGCGCCGGATGAGAAGACCTGGGAGCGGTTCCTGACCATGTACCAGCGGCGCGGGCGGGCACGGTTGACGCTGGAGACCACGGTGAGCAATGCCGGTAGTGACGAGCCTGCGGTGAAATTCAGCGGCCAGTACGTGCTGCACCGCTGACACGGACCACTTGGTAACAGGCTGGCACGATCTCTGTGGGAGCGGCCTTGTGTCGCGAAAGGGCCGCAAAGCGGCCCCAGAAAAATAGGCGGCGAACTATGAACACTGGGGCCGCGCTGCGGCCCTTTCGCGACACAAGGCCGCTCCCACAAGATCGTGCCGAAGCGGCGATCAGATCAGGCTCAGGAAAGCTTCGCGCCAAGCAGCATTTGCCGGCAACGCCAGGAAATGCGGGTTGAGCAACGACTCCCGCGCCGGGTACCGGAACGGCAAGCCATCCAGCCCGATTACCTCCCCACCAGCCCCTTCCACCACCCCCTGCGCCGCCGCGGTATCCCACTGCGAGGTCGGTGCCAGGCGGGGATAGCAATCAGCGCTGCCCTCGGCCAACAGGCAGAACTTCAGCGAACTGCCGATATTGGCCAGCTCCAGTTCCCCCAACGCAGCCCCCAACCCGGCCAACAGCGCTTCCTGTTCCGGGCTGGAATGGCGACGGCTGGCAACCACGGTGAAACGCCCACCTGCCGGCGGCGCGTCGCGAACCTGGATCGGCTGCGGAGCCTCACCCGCTTCCGCACGCCAGGCGCCCAACCCACGCCCACCGAAGTAGCAGCGCCCGTTGGTCGGCATGGATACCACGCCGAACACCACCTCGCCGTTTTCGACCAGGGCGATGTTGACCGTGAACTCCTCGCTGCCGGCGATGAATTCCTTGGTGCCATCCAGCGGGTCGACCAGCCACCAGCGGCTCCAGCCCTGACGCTCGGCCAGCGGAATGTTGCAGTCCTCTTCGGACAGCACCGGGATCTGCGGCGCCAGCGCCAGCAGGCCATCGGCAATCACCCGGTGCGCCGCCAGGTCGGCGGCGGTGACCGGCGAATCGTCGGCCTTGTTGGTCACTGCCACATCGGCGCGCCAGAACGGCAAGATCGCCTCGCCCGCCAACAGGGCCAGCTTGACCACTTCGTGCATCAGTTGCAGGTCGTTCATGCTTCCAGCAGCCCCCGCTGAATCAGCAGGTCACGCGCCAGGTACAGCGCCGCCAAGGCACGCCCCTCGGTGAACTGTGGGTGCATGGCCAGGGCCGAGAGCTCGCGCAGGTTAACCTTGTCGACCCGCATCGGCTCCGGCTCATCGCCCTCCAGGCGCTCCTCGTAGAGGTCGCTGGCCAGCACCACCTGGATCTTCTGGCTCATGTAGCCCGGCGACAGCGACAGCTCGGTAAGGTGCTCCAGCTGGCGAGCGCCATAGCCGGCTTCCTCCTTGAGCTCCCGGTCGGCTGCCGCCAGCACGTCCTCGCCCGGCTCGATCAGGCCTTTGGGCAACGACAGCTCGTATTCGTCGGTGCCGCCGCAGTATTCCTCCACCAGCACCGCGTGCTCGGCATCGAGCATGGCCACGATCATCACCGCGCCGTAACCATTACCTCGGCCCACCAGGCGCTCGTAGGTACGCTCGTTGCCATTGCTGAAGCGCAATTGCACGGCTTCGACGCGAAACAGGCGGCTGCTGGCGACGATTTCGCGGCTGAGGACGGTGGGTTTCTGGCGCATGGGGCGGCTCCTTGGCGTGAACGGGTTACTATACCGTGGCTTGCCGACTGATCGAGAGTTTCCCATGCCTGTTCTTCCCTGGTCCGCCATCGATACCGTCCTGCTGGACATGGATGGCACCCTGCTCGACCTGCATTACGACAACCGCTTCTGGCTGGACCACCTGCCCCAGCGCTATGCCGAGCTGCACGGGGTGAGCCGGGCCATGGCGGAAATGGAACTGCAGCCGCTGTTCGAACGCAATGCCGGCACGCTTAACTGGTATTGCCTGGACTTCTGGAGCCGCGAACTGCGGCTGCCGATCCGTGAGCTGAAACAGGAAATCGCCGACCTGATCGCCCTGCGCCCGGATGCCGACACTTTCCTTGCCGCGATCCGCGACGCGGGCAAGCGCGTGGTGATGATCACCAATGCGCACCGGGATTCGCTGTCACTGAAGCTGGAGCGGGTGGAGCTGGCGCCTTACTTCGAACGGCTGATCAGCTCGCATGACTACGGCTACCCGAAGGAAAGCCCGCAGTTCTGGGATGCATTGCAGGCGGACATCGGCTTTGAACCGGAGCGCAGCCTGTTCATTGATGACACCTTGGCGATTCTGCGCAGTGCGCGACGGTTTGGCGTGGGGCATCTGCTGGCGGTGCGCCAGCCGGATAGCCAGGCCGGGCCGCGCGATACCGAAGAGTTTGCGGCGGTCGAGGATTACCGGGAATTATTGGTAGGCTTGTGAAGGCCCTTTCGCGGGTAAACCCGCTCCCACAGGATCACCACAGGTCTGAACTGTGTGCGATCCCTGTGGGAGCGGGTTTACCCGCGAAGAGGCCGGTACAGGCTGCAGAGATCAGTCAGGAATACGCAGCACCTGCCCCGGATAGATCTTGTCCGGGTGCTTGAGCATCGGTTTGTTGGCCTCGAAGATCTTCTGGTACTTGTTGGGGTCGCCATACACCTTCTTCGAAATCGCGCTCAACGTATCCCCCTTCTCCACCGTCACGAACCGCGCGGCCTGGGCCACCGGCCCGGTCACGGTGATCTGGTCGTCGACACTGGCAACGCCTTCGACGTTACCCGCCGCCAGGATGATCTTCTCCTTCTCCTCCTGGCTGGCCACCTCACCCTTGAGGATGATCGTGTCTCCCTCTACAGTGGCCGTGATATTCGGGTTGCCCAGGCCGACACTTTCCACGTGTTTCTTCAGTTGCTCTTCGGCATTGGCATTGCCGGGGGTCAGCAGGTCGATCAACTTCTCGCCCGCTTCCTTGACGAAACTGAACAAGCTCATAACGCTCTCCTTGTTGACGAAACCTCGGACACAGCAGTCTAGGCCAGCTTTTCCCCTGGCGCCCCATGCGACCAATCGACGCGGTCTATCAAGGCATAGACCCTAGCGATTAGACGCCGCCGGCCCGCACGCCTAGGCTTGTGCTATCTGAAAGTTGCCGATAGTCCGATGAACAGTCAGCCCCGATGAACAGCAAGCCTCCGGTCTGCGCGGCCTCATCGCCCTTGACCATGCCCGCCGCCAGCAACACCTACGATTACGTCCAGCTCAACGATGCCAGACGCGACAGCACGCCCCTGGCCGAAGAAGTGGCCCTGGCCATTGCCTACAACGGCCTGAACCAGGCGGTGATGCTGGTCAGCCCCACCGACCTGGAAGACTTCGCCGTCGGCTTCAGTGTCGGCAGCGGCATAGTCGAAGGCACAACGGAAATCTACGACCTGAAACTCTCCGGCAGCGGCTCGGCAATGTACGCCGACCTGGAGATTTCCAGCCGTGCGTTCTGGAACCTGAAAAACCAGCGCCGCCAAATGGCCGGCACCAGTGGTTGCGGCCTGTGCGGGGTCGAAGCGCTGGAGCAGGCACTGCCAGAGCTGGCCAAGCTGCCTGGCGCACCTTTGCCACCCGCGCAATGGTTGGTCGGCCTGCGTGAGCGCATCGATGCCTTCCAGCCCCTCGGCCAACACTGCGGCGCGGTGCATGCGGCGCTGTTCATGGACCGCCATGGCGAGCTGCTGCTAGGCCGTGAAGACATCGGCCGACACAACGCCCTCGACAAGCTGATCGGCGCCTTGCTTCGCCAAGACATCGACAGCCAGGGTGGCCTGGCCATCGTCACCAGCCGCTGCAGCCTGGAGCTGATCCAGAAGGTGCTGCGGGCCGGTATCCAGACCCTGGTCAGCCTGTCGGCGCCCACCGGCCTTGCCCTGCAATGGGCGCGCAAGCACAACCTCAACCTTATCCATCTGCCCAAGCACAGCGCACCGCGGGTCTACAGCCCAGCGGCGGAGTCGTAACAGTCGTGACCTCGTACCAACACCTCCCGGACAACGCCCCAGCCTCTCCACCTCGTTACAAGCCCTACCACGGCCCCGCCGGTGGTTGGGGCGCGCTGCGCAGCGTGGCCAAGGCCTGGGTTGGCAGCGATAACGCGCTGAAGAACATTCGCGCGCTGCTCAAGACCAACCAGAACGGCGGTTTCGACTGCCCCGGCTGCGCATGGGGCGACTCGCCGGAAAGCGGCATGGTCAAGTTCTGCGAGAACGGTGCCAAGGCAGTGAACTGGGAGGCGACCAAGCGCCGCGTCGATGCCGCCTTTTTCGCCCGCTACAGCGTCACTTCGCTGCTGCAGCAGAGCGACTACTGGCTGGAGTACCAGGGGCGCCTGACCGAGCCGATGGTCTATGACGCGTCCAGCGACCGCTACCAGCCGATCAGCTGGGAAGCCGCCTTCACCCTGATCGCTCGCGAGTTGAACAAGCTGGCCAGCCCTGACCAGGCCGAGTTCTACACTTCGGGGCGCGCCAGCAACGAAGCAGCGTACCTGTACCAGCTGTTCGTGCGGGCCTACGGCACCAACAACTTCCCCGACTGCTCGAACATGTGCCACGAGGCCAGCGGCGTGGCCCTGGGGCAAAGCGTCGGGGTCGGCAAGGGCACCGTCACCTTCGATGACTTCGAACACGCCGATGCGATTTTCGTCTGGGGCCAGAACCCCGGTACCAACCACCCGCGCATGCTTGACCCGCTGCGCGATGCGGTAAAACGCGGCGCCCAGGTGGTGTGCATCAACCCGCTCAAGGAACGTGGCCTGGAGCGCTTCCAGCACCCGCAGAACCCGTTGGAAATGCTGACCAACAGCGACCGGCCGACCAACACCGCATTCTTCCGCCCGGCCTTGGGCGGCGACATGGCGCTGCTGCGCGGCATGGCCAAGTTCGTCCTGCAATGGGAACGCGAAGCCCAGGCCAACGGCGAACCGGCAGTCTTCGACCACGCCTTTATCGCCGAACATGGCCATGGCGTCGACGACTACCTGGCGGTAGTGGATGCCACCCCGTGGGAGCACATCCAGACCCAGTCCGGCCTGGCGCTGGCCGATATCGAACTGGCCGCGCGCATGTACTGCCGTGGCAAGCGGGTGATCATGTGCTGGGCGATGGGCATTACCCAGCACCGCCACTCGGTGCCGACCATTCAGGAAATCGTCAACCTGCAAATGCTGCGCGGCAATATCGGCGTGCCAGGTGCCGGCCTGTGCCCGGTGCGTGGTCACAGCAACGTGCAGGGTGACCGAACCATGGGCATCAACGAGCGCCCGCCGGTGGCCCTGCTGGACGCCATCGAGCAGCGCTTCGGCTTCCCCGTGCCCCGGCACAACGGCCACAACACCGTCGAGGCGATCCACGCCATGCTCGACGGCCGGGCCAAGGTATTTATCGGCCTGGGCGGCAACTTCGCCCAGGCAACGCCAGACACCGAGCGCACCGCCCAGGCACTGCGCAACTGCGAGCTGACCGTGCACATCAGCACCAAGCTCAACCGCAGCCACCTGGTGCACGGCAAGCAGGCTCTGATCCTGCCGTGCCTGGGGCGCACCGACATCGACCTGCAGGCAGAAGGGCCACAGGCGGTAACGGTAGAGGACTCGTTCAGCATGGTCCACGCCTCCAATGGCCAGCTGAAGCCGCTGTCGACGCAGATGCGCTCGGAGCCGGCGGTCATCGCCGGTATCGCCGCCGCCACCCTGGGCAAGAAGCCCGTGGACTGGCACTGGCTGGTGGCTGACTACGACCGTATCCGCGAGCTGATCGGCGACACCATCGCCGGCTTCAGCGGCTTCAACCAGCGCCTGCGCGAGCCGGGCGGTTTCTACCTGGGCAACAGCGCCGCCAGCCGCGAATGGAATACCAGCACCGGCCGCGCGAACTTCAAGGCCAACCTGCTGCCCGACACGCTGCTCGACGAGCGTGTACGCGCCAGCGGCCAGGTGCCAGACTTGATCATGCAATCGATGCGCTCGCACGATCAGTACAACACCACCATCTACGGCCTGGACGACCGCTACCGTGGCGTGCGTGGCCAGCGCGAGGTGCTGTTCGCCAACGAAGCCGACATCATCCGCCTGGGCTTCCAGCCTGGGCAGCAGGTCGACATCGTGTCGTTGTGGGGGGATGAGCATGTACGCCGCGTGCATGGCTTTACCCTGCTGGCCTTCGACATCCCGGCCGGGCAGGCGGCGGCGTACTACCCGGAGGTGAACCCGCTGGTGCCTCTGGAAAGCATTGGCGATGGCAGCCATACGCCGACGTCGAAGTTCATTGCCATCAAACTGGAGCGGGCGCGGGACGACGGGCGCATCCTGTAGGAATGGTGTTGGCTTTTCGCGGGTAAAACCGCTCCCACAGAGGTAACTCAAGGTCTGAGAGCGGTGGTATCCCTGTAGGAGCGGGTTCACCCGCGAAGAGGCCGGAAGCCGTGCCGCCAAAAACGAAAAAAGCCCTGTTCCATCAAGGTTCAGGGCTTCGTCATAAAGGTCTCAGACAGCGAAAAAACGATAAAGTTTCACAGTAAATACAGTAAGTTAGAGAATTGTGTACAACTCGTGTTACTCGTCGGATTTCCGTTGCCAGCCGCGCCTGTAAGGCTCAAAAATCGCCCCGTCATCCTAATGAGGCTCTCTTGATGAAGAAGTACTCCTCGATACTGTTGTTGTCTTTCAGCTTGCTCAGCGGCGTTGCCATGGCAGGCGGCACCACCGAGGCCGGCATTGGCGGCGCATTGGGTGGGGTACTGGGCTCCGTGGTGGGCAACTCCATCGGTGGTAGCACCGGCGGCGCCATTGGTGCCGGCCTGGGCGGCGCGGCTGGCGGTGCCTTGGGTGCCGACAAGCATCAGCGTGGGGAAGCCGCAATCGGCGGCGCGCTGGGCGCAGCAGGCGGTAACGTGGTCGGCCGCTCCGTGGGCGGCACTACCGGTAGCTACATTGGCGCGGCAGCCGGCGGTGGTGCCGGTGGCGCACTGGGTAACTACATGGGTAAGGAGGCCGACAGAGACGATTACCACGATGGCCGCCGCTACCGTCGTGGTTATGACGACGACCGTCGCCACTGGGACCGTGGCCATCATTACGGCCATCGCAAGCACAAGCGCCACTGGCGCGACTAACGCCTGAGGGCCCTGCCCCGGCAACAAAAGCCCCGCCCCTGCCAGCGGGGCTTTTTTATGCCTGCTGTTCCAGCAGTACACCAGACAGGATCACCTGCAGCGTCTCTGGCAATGCCACCGGCCGGCCACTGGCGCGTTCGATGAACACCTGCACCACCGTGCCTGCCGCACACGCCTCCGGCTCCCCTGGGCGGAACAGGGCCAGGCGGTACTCCACCGTGCTGCCCGCCAGGCGCATCACCCCCAGCCCCACTTCCAGCACATCCGGGAAGCCGGGCAGTGCGTAGAAATCCGCCGCCGAACTGACCACGAAGGCCGCCAGCTCGCCGTCACGCAGGTCCAGTTCGGCCTGTTCGACGAGGAACGCTTGAATGGAGGTTTCGAAAAAGCCATGCACGGTGGCACCGGCGACGTGGCCATTCAGGTCATTGTCCTGGGGGCGAGTGAGGATGGGGTGGAAGTGGGAGAAGGCAGTGCGCTGTGGGGATTCGGTCATCTGGCTGGCTCTTGTCTTCGCAATGAATGCTGACAGTGAAACAGAAAAACCGGTTTCCCGCTGCTTGTGCCGGCCTCTTCGCGGCTACACCACCAACGTTGAATGCAGTGCAGTACCTGTAGGAGCGGCTTTAGCCGCGAAGAGGCCGGTACAGGCAGTAGAAAACGAAAAGGCCGCCCATTGGGGCGGCCTTTTCGTTACCGGCAAGCTCAGCTTACAGCTGCGGGCCAGCGGCCTTGATGGCGTCGGAAACTTCGAACTTCTTGAAGTTTTCGATGAACAGCTTGGCCAGGCCTTTGGCAGCCTCGTCGTAGGCAGCCTTGTCAGCCCAGTTGGTGCGCGGGTTGAGCAGCACGGTATCAACGCCTGGAACGGCCTTAGGCACGTCCAGGTTGATGATGTCCAGGTGCTCGGTTTCGGCACCGATCAGCGCGCCGCTCTGGATCGCAGCGATCACGGCACGGGTGGTCGGGATGCTGAAGCGCTTGCCAACGCCGTAGCCACCGCCGGTCCAGCCGGTGTTGACCAGGTAGACCTTCGAGTCGAAGCCCTTGATACGCTTGATCAGCAGCTCGGCGTATTCGCCAGCCGGGCGCGGGAAGAACGGGGCGCCGAAGCAGGTGGAGAAGGTCGACTTGATGCCGCTGCCCGAACCCATTTCGGTGGAACCGACCAGCGCGGTGTAGCCGGACAGGAAGTGGTAGGCCGCCTGCTCGTTGTTCAGGATCGAAACCGGCGGCAGTACACCAGTCAGGTCGCAGGTCAGGAAGATGACTGCGTTCGGCTCGCCGCCCAGGTTCGCTTCGGAACGCTTGGCAACGTGCTCCAGCGGGTAGGCCGCACGGCTGTTCTGGGTCAGGCTGACATCGGTGTAGTCGGCGTGCTTGTTGGCGTCGAGAACGACGTTTTCCAGCACGGCGCCATGCTTGATGGCTTTCCAGATGACCGGCTCGTTCTTCTCGGACAAGTCGATGCACTTGGCGTAGCAGCCGCCTTCGATGTTGAAGACCACGCCCTCGCCCCAGCCGTGCTCGTCGTCACCGATCAGGTAACGGCTTTCGTCGGCCGACAGGGTGGTCTTGCCGGTGCCGGACAGGCCGAAGAACAGGGTTACATCGCCTGCTTCGCCGATGTTGGCGGCGCAGTGCATCGGCAGTACGTCGGCAGCCGGCAGCAGGAAGTTCTGTACCGAGAACATGGCTTTCTTCATTTCGCCGGCGTAGCGCATGCCAGCGATCAGAACCTTCTTCTGAGCGAAGTTGATGATCACGCAACCATCGGAGTTGGTGCCGTCACGCTCAGGCTCGCACACGAAGTTGGCGACGTTGAGGACCTGCCACTCGCCACGACCAGCCGGGTTGTACTGCTCCGGGTTGATGAACAGGCAACGACCGAACAGGTTCTGCCAGGCAGTCTGGGTGGTCATCTTCACCGGCAGGTAGTGCTCGGCGGCCGCCCCTACGTGAACGTAGGAAACGAAGTGATCCTGGGCGTTGTTGAACGCCTCGACGCGGTCCCACAGGGCATCGAACTTGTCGGCCGGGAACTTGCGGTTGATCGGGCCCCAGGCAATGGCATCCTGGGTGGAAGGTTCTTCGACGATGAAACGGTCAGCCGGCGAACGGCCTGTACGGTGACCAGTCTCCACGACCAGTGCGCCAGTATCGGCTAGTACGCCTTCACCGCGTTGCAGCGCTTCTTTTACCAGCTCATCGACGCTCAGGTCGGTGTACACGGTGTTTTTGGCTTGCGTCATGAGATACCCCATCCGGCCCGAGGCCGAGTGCTCCAAACGTTTTGTAGTTGTCTTGAAAAAACTACTACAGCGAAAAAAGTGGCCGGATTATGCCAGAAACGCCCAAAAAAAGTAGGCCCCTCCTGTCAGAACTGCGCTTTTGCGCAATTCGACAGGAGATTATCCTGTAGTTAAACGTTTCAGTGACGAGTTTCTGAGGCTACGTCAGTGCCGCCACCAGCAAACAGTTGCGCCACATCGCTGGCGTCGAAGAAATAGCGCTCGTTGCAGAACTGGCAATCGATCTCAACCTGACCGCCACACTCTTCCACCAGTGCCTTGGCATCGTGCTCGCCCAAACTGACCAGCGCATTGCCGGAACGTTCGCGAGAGCAGCTGCAGTTGAAGCGCAGCGGCTGGATATCGAACAAGCGCACGGCATCTTCGTGGTACAGGCGGTGCAACAGGGTTTCGTTGTCCAGCGCCCACTCATCGGCCTTGAGCGTGGTGGCCAATGCCACAACATGCTGCCAGCTTTCTTCACGCTCTTCATCGTCCGGCTGGCGATCGCGCGGCAGTTGCTGCAGCAGCAGGCCACGGGCCTTGCCGCCTTCGGCGTTGAGCCAGAAGCGCGTGTTGAGCTGTTGCGACTGGACGAAGTAGTTGGTGAAGCACTCCGACAGGGTGGCGCCGTCGAGGTCGACAGTGCCCTGGTAGCGCTGGCCCTTGACTGGATCAATGGTCAGGGTCAGGTGGCCGTCAGGCATCAGCTGCGACAGGGTCGCATTCGCCGGGATCTGGTCCGCTTCGTAGCGGGCCATGCCACGGATGTCCCGGTCACCCGAACATTCGACCATCAACAGCGGGATCGGCCCTGCGGAACGCGCCTGCAGAATCAGCAGGCCGTCGAACTTCAGCGCCCCCACCAGCAAGGCGGTGGCGGCCATCAGCTCGCCCAGCAGTGCCTGCACCGGCTGTGGGTACTCATGACGCGCCAGCACCGCGGCGTAGCTGTCATCGAGAGACACCCACTCGCCGCGCACATCGCGCTCGTCGAAGATGAAACGTTGGGTGAAATCGGTATCAGGCAAGTCGCTCATAGGTTTTGGCTATCTGAAAAATGATGACAAAATGGTTACAAGGGTTGTCGGAAAACATGCGAGAACCCGTGACAGAGCGCTCACAAGGCGCTCCGATTCCTGTTTGCAATAGAGGTATTTTATGGACAATCGACCACTGTTCCAAGCAAGGTGGTCCTGGGGGCCATTGGCAGCCTGTACGCTGCTTCCTATCGCTCTACTGTGTTTCTGGTTATGGCCCATTGGCCAGATCTTGTGCCTGACTTTCGACGAGTGGCTATTCCACAGCCTGAATGCGCCGCTGGCCGACAACACCACCTGGCGCTACATCTGGACCGTCGGTAGCCTGCGCCCATTCGACATCGTCGTCGGCCTGATCCTTCTGGCAGTGCTTATCCGTGGCGACTGGGTGTTCAAGGCAACCCAGGTGCGCCAGGCCTTTTTCGGCTTCCTGGTCACGCTAATCCTCTTAGTGGTGATTCGCGCGCTGTTTTCCAAGTGGGTGGATGCAGCCGGCTGGCAGCACAAGAGCCCTTCGATGATGTTCGACGAGGTGGTGCACCTCAGCGACTACTATCCGAACCTGGAGGCGGTCTGGGAGCTCAAGGACCGTTCCAGCAAGAGTTTCCCGGGCGATCATGCCTCGGTGCTGCTGGTCTGGGCGCTGTTCATGAGCGTGTTCAGCCGCCGCCTGGTGCAGTACCTGGTGGTCTGGGGGTTGGCGGTTTTGTTCATGTTGCCGCGCCTGGTGGCCGGTGCCCACTGGGGGCAGGATGACTACATCGGCGGGCTGCTGATGGCGGTGCTGGCGTTGGGCTGGAGCTGCTACACGCCGCTGGCGGCCAAGGGAAGTGCGGTGCTGATGCGCTGGACGGCGCCAGTGTTCGCGATCACGGCCAAGTTACCGCTGGTCGGGCGCTTGGCGGTGACCCGCTAGATCCTTGGGGCTACTGCGTAGCCCATCGCGACACAAGGCCGCTCCCACAAGTACCGCACAAGGCATTCAGGCAACGCCCTGCTTGTGGGAGCGGCCTTGTGTCGCGAAAGGGCCGCAAAGCGGCCCCGGCTATTCGAAGCTCCCATGCAACTGATGAATCTGCCGCCGCTGCTTCTTGGTCGGCCGCCCATCGGTGGTCACGCCCATCGCCCCGGCCTTGCGCAGTTCCGCCGCCTGTTCACGCCGGCGCACGCTGTCCTCGGTCTCTTCGTACAACGTCTGCGCCTCTGGCGCCCCACGCCGCACCACCGACAGAGCCTTCACCACCACGGTGCGCTCGTCAAACCCGGTGCGCAGCACGAACTCGTCACCCACCCGCGGCTCCTTGCCCGGCTTGCAGCGCTCACCCCGGCAATGCACCTTGCCGCTCTCGATCGCCGCCTTGGCCAGCGCGCGAGTCTTGTAGAAGCGTGCCGCCCACAGCCATTTGTCCAGGCGGACCTTGTCGTCGTCTTCGGCTTTTTGTGCCATCCCGTTACCTCGAACGCTGTGTTTCATCGAACTGTACTACCGTAACGATCGGATGCAAAAAATCCCCGCCGTGCTTACAGTTCACCACCTCATCCGCAGGGTGCGTTTCGTGAAGACATTTGACCATTTGACTGTGATCGGCCTGCGCGAGTGGGTCGCCCTGCCCGACCTCGGCGTGGCCGGGCTGCGCGCCAAGATCGACACTGGTGCCAGCACCTCCAGCCTGCACGCCACCGAGGTGGAACCGTTCGAGCGCGACGGCCAGCCCTGGGTCCGCTTTACCGCACATCTTGGCTCGGTGGTGCAGTTGCGCCACCGCCGCTGCGAGGCACCGCTGGTGACCATGAAAACCATCAAGAGCTCCAACGGCCAGGCCCAGACCCGCTATGTCATCCGCACGTCACTGGCCCTGGGCGATGGTGTGTGGGAAGTGGAGTTCACCCTGGCCTGCCGCAAGAACATGCGTTATCGCCTGTTGCTGGGTTCCAAGGCCCTGATCCATGGTCAACTGGTGGTCAACCCTGGCCTCAAATACGTACAAGACAAACCGGCCTTCCCGGCCACCCTTTCTACTGCCACAGGTGCTGCATGAAGATCGCTGTGCTGTCGCGCAATCCGCGTCTGTATTCCACCCGCCGCCTGGTCGAAGCCGGTACCCAGCGGGGCCACGAAATGGTGGTGATCGACACCCTGCGGGCCTACATGAACATTGCCAGCCACAAACCGCAGATCCACTACCGCGGCAAGCCGCTGGAAGGCTTCGACGCGGTGATCCCGCGCATCGGTGCATCGGTGACCTTCTATGGCTGCGCAGTGCTGCGCCAGTTCGAGATGATGGGTGTGTATCCGCTCAACGAGTCGGTAGCGATAGCCCGCTCCCGCGACAAGCTGCGTTCACTGCAATTGCTGTCGCGGCGCGGCATCGGCCTGCCGATTACCGGTTTCGCCCACTCGCCGGACGACATCCCCGACCTGATCCAGATGGTCAACGGCGCCCCGCTGGTGATCAAGGTACTGGAAGGTACACAGGGCATCGGCGTGGTGCTGTGCGAAACCACCAAGGCCGCCGAATCGGTGATCGAGGCGTTCATGGGGTTGAAGCAGAACATCATGGTGCAGGAATACATCAAGGAAGCGGGTGGCGCGGATATCCGCTGCTTCGTGGTCGGCGACAAGGTCATTGCGTCGATGAAGCGCCAGGCCAAGCCAGGCGAATTCCGCTCCAACCTGCACCGCGGTGGAGTGGCCAGCCTGATCAAGATCACCCCGGAAGAACGCATGACCGCCATTCGCGCGGCCAAGGTAATGGGCTTGAGTGTGGCGGGTGTGGATATCCTGCGCTCCAACCACGGGCCGCTGGTGATGGAAGTGAACTCATCGCCGGGGCTGGAAGGCATCGAAGTGACCACCGGCAAGAACGTGGCCGCCATGATCATCGAGCATCTGGAGAAGAATGGTGGGCCTAATCAGACTCGGACCAAGGGTAAGGGCTGAGATTTTGGGGCTGCTGCGCAGCCCATCGCGACACAAGGCCGCTCCTACAGGATTACGCGATCCTCTGTAGGAGCGGCCCTGTGTCGCGAAAGGGCCGCAAAGCGGCCCCGGCAATCACACGGCATTGCGCGGTAGCAACAGCCCCAAAGGCAACCGTACCCGCGCCTCGATCCCGCCACCAGAGCGATTGCGCAACTCCACATTCCCACCATGCTGCGCCGCGATCCGCTTGACGATCGCCAGCCCCAGCCCGGTGCCCTTGCCCCCCCGGGCCCGGTCACCACGAATGAACGGGTTGAAGATGGTCTCCAGCTCCGACTCGTCGATCCCCGTCCCGCGGTCCAGCACGCTCAGCACCACATACGGCGCACTCTCGTCGCCCGACACATAGGCGGCCACCTCGACCCCTTTGCCGGCGTGGTGCAGGGCGTTGCCGATCAGGTTGCCCAGCATGCGCTTGAGCGAAACCCGGCGCAGCGGGAACGGTGGGATCGGCTCCAGGCACAACCGCACCCGTTCTTCCGGCTGGTTGTACGGCGCCACCACTTCGCGCACCAGGTCGGCCAGGTCGACCTCCTCAACCGGCTCGTCACGCCCATCGCGGATAAAGGCCAGGAACTGGTCGAGGATCGCGTCCATGTCCTCGATATCGCGGACCATGTCGTCACTCAGTTCGCTGTCGCTGTCCAGCAACGACAACGACAGGCGCAGGCGCGTCAGCGGTGTACGCAGGTCGTGGGAAACCCCGGCCAGCATCAGCTCGCGCTCGCGCCCGGCCTGCTCGACATCCTCGGCCATCTGGTTGAAGGCCTTGTACACCTCGGTCATCTCGCTGGGCGTATCGCTGATCGGCAGGCGCACGCTGCGCCCCTGGCCCAGCTGCCGGGCGGCGAACACCAGGCGCTTGAGCGGCTGGTTCAGCTGGCGCACGAAGATCCAGGCCGAAGCTGTGGACAACAGGCCGATGGCCAGGAACCAACCCAGCACGTTCCAGATCTTCTGCCCACGCAGCGGGTGCGGGTACAGCGGTACCTTCAACCAGCCCGGCCCCAGGCTTGGCGCATTGACCCACAACGCCGGCGGCGCATGAATGCGCAGCCGTACCTCGGTGTCTTCACCCAACTCGGCCTGCATCTGCCGTTGGTAGATTTCGCTGTAGGGCCAGTGCTGCTCACCCTCGGGCACGCCCGAGCCGGTGACCCGGATAAGGCCTGCCGCTTCGGCGATCTTGTCGCGGTTTTCTTCGTCGGCCGCCCAATAAGCGCGCAGGGTCAGCGCAACACCGTGGCTGTACTGACGGTCGACCAGCACGTCCTCGTTCATCAACAGGTAGACCAGGGTCAACGCCTTGGAGAACAGGACGACGATCAACACCAGCCACAGGGTGCGGGCGAAGAAACTTTGCGGAAACCAGAGCGGTGTTTTCATCGACGGCGCGGCATCATTTACCGGCGTTTCCGTCCGGCACGAACACGTAGCCCACGCCCCACACGGTCTGGATATAACGCGGCTTGGACGGGTCCGGCTCGATCATGCGGCGCAGACGCGAAATCTGCACGTCGATGGAGCGTTCCAGCGCATCCCATTCGCGGCCACGCGCCAGGTTCATCAGCTTGTCGCGGGTCAGCGGCTCGCGTGCGTGCATCACCAGCGCCTTGAGCACGGCGAACTCGCCGGTGGTGAGCATGTGCACTTCGTCGCCACGCTTGAGTTCGCGAGTGGCCAGCGACAGCTCGTAGTCGCCGAAGGTGACCGACTCGTCTTCGCTACCAGGCGCACCCGGCACGCTCGGTGCCTGGCGGCGCAGCACGGCCTTGACCCGGGCCATCAGCTCGTCCGGGTTGAACGGCTTGCCCAGGTAGTCGTCTGCGCCCAGCTCCAAGCCCTTGATACGGCTGAGCTCGTCACCCTTGGCGGTGAGCATGATGATCGGGATCTGGTTGTTCTGCTGGCGCAGGCGCTTGCACGCCGACAGGCCATCCTCGCCGGGCAGCATCAGGTCGAGCACCACCAGGTTGAACACCTCACGCTGCAGCAGGCGGTCCATCTGCTCGGTGTTGGGCACCGCACGGGCACGGTAGCCCTTGCTGGTGAAGAAACGTTCCAGCAGGCTGCTCAGCCCCGGGTCGTCGTCGACGATGAGAATCTTGTCACCTTCAGCGGTGTTTGGCGTGCCGGTCATGAATAACTCCTCTGATATCGCCGCGCATTATGGCGTAGCCATTGCTGCACGTTGCGTGAGCATTGTTAGCAGATTTTTCCCCCGGCGCCAGTTCCGGCTGGCCGGGCGCCATCACCGCAAGCCGTTTGCGATGGGTATAATGCGCGGCTTTCATCCAGCGCCGCCGGGCGACAGGCCCACAGGCGACCCCCGTATTCACAAATGTCAGGTGGTTTACATGGACAGCATCAACAGCCGTATCGCCGAGGAACTGGGCGTACGCCCCCAGCAGGTCGAGGCGGCCGTGGGCCTGTTGGACGAAGGCTCGACCGTGCCCTTCATCGCCCGCTACCGCAAGGAAGTGACCGGTAGCCTGGACGACACCCAGCTGCGCCATCTGGAAGAGCGCCTGCGCTACCTGCGCGAACTCGACGAGCGCCGTGCCAGCATCCTGGCCAGCATCGAGGAGCAGGGCAAGCTGACCCCGGAACTGGCCCGCGAGATCAAGCTGGCCGATACCAAGACCCGCCTCGAAGACCTGTACCTGCCGTACAAGCAGAAGCGCCGCACCAAGGGCCAGATCGCCCTGGAAGCCGGCCTCGGCGAGCTGGCCGACTGCCTGTTCAACAACCCAGACCTCGCCCCGGAAAGCGAAGCCGCACGCTTCGTCAACGCCGACAAGGGCGTGGCCGACGTCAAGGCCGCGCTGGAAGGCGCCAAGTACATCCTCATGGAGCGCTTCGCCGAAGACGCCGCCCTGCTCGACAAGCTGCGCAGCTTCCTCAAGCAGGAGTCGGTGCTCAGCGCCCGCGTCGTGCCTGGCAAGGAAGAGGAAGGCGCCAAGTTCCGCGACTACTTCGCCCATGACGAACTGCTGCGCAACGCCCCGTCGCACCGCGCCCTGGCAATTTTCCGCGGGCGTAACGAAGGCGTGCTGAGCGCCTCGCTGAAAGTCGGCGAAGAACTGCCCGGCACCCTGCACCCGTGCGAACTGATGATCGGCAACCACGTCGGCATCGAGAACCGCAACCGCCCGGCCGACAAGTGGCTGGGCGAAGTGGTGCGCTGGACCTGGAAGGTCAAGCTGTACACCCACCTGGAAACCGACCTGTTCGGCGAGCTGCGCGACAACGCCGAAGGCGAGGCGATCAATGTGTTCGCCCACAACCTGCACGACCTGCTGCTGGCCGCCCCGGCCGGCCCGCGCGCCACCCTGGGCTTCGACCCGGGCCTGCGTACCGGCTGCAAGATCGCTGTGGTCGATGCCACAGGCAAGTTGCTGGACCACACCACGGTCTACCCGCACGCGCCGAAGAACGATTGGGACCGCACCATTTCGATCATGGCTGCGCTGTGCGCCAAGCACTCGGTGGAGCTGATCGCCATCGGTAACGGCACCGCCAGCCGCGAAAGCGACAAGCTGGTGGCGGAGCTGGTCAAGAAGTACCCAGCGCTGAAGATCACCAAGATCATGGTTTCCGAGGCCGGCGCTTCGGTGTATTCCGCATCGGAACTGGCCGCCCGCGAATTCCCGGACCTGGACGTGTCGATCCGTGGCGCCGTGTCGATTGCCCGCCGCCTGCAGGACCCGCTGGCCGAGCTGGTGAAGATCGACCCGAAATCCATCGGTGTCGGCCAGTACCAGCATGACGTGTCTCAACTGAAACTGGCGCGCGGCCTGGACGCCGTGGTCGAGGACTGCGTGAACGCCGTGGGCGTGGACGTCAACACCGCCTCGGTGGCCCTGCTGACGCGCATCTCCGGCCTTAACGCTACCCTGGCGCAGAACATCGTCGCCCACCGCGATGCCAACGGCCCGTTCGCCACTCGCGCGGCACTGAAAAAGGTCAGCCGCCTGGGTGAGAAAACCTTTGAACAAGCCGCCGGCTTCCTGCGTGTGATGAACGGCGACAACCCGCTGGATGCCTCTGCGGTGCACCCCGAGGCCTACCCGCTGGTGCAACGGATTGCCGCCGATACCGGCCGTGACATCCGCTCGCTGATCGGTGACAGCAGCTTCCTCAAGCGTCTGGACCCGAAGAAATTTACCGATGAAACCTTCGGCCTGCCGACCGTCACCGACATCCTGCAAGAACTGGACAAGCCTGGCCGCGACCCACGCCCCGAATTCAAGACCGCCACCTTCCAGGACGGCGTCGAAGACCTCAAGGACCTGGAACCGGGCATGATCCTCGAAGGCGTGGTGACCAACGTCACCAACTTCGGCGCCTTCGTCGACATCGGCGTGCACCAGGACGGCCTGGTGCACATTTCGGCGCTGTCGGAGAAGTTCATCAAGGACCCGCGTGAAGCGGTCAAGGCCGGCGACGTGGTCAAGGTCAAGGTCATGGAAGTGGACATCCCGCGCAAGCGTGTCGGCCTGTCCATGCGCATGAGCGACACCCCTGGCGAGAAGGTCGATGGCAACCGCGGCGGTAACCGTGGCAATGGCGGCAACCGCCAGCAGCAGGCGCCGCGCCAGCGCGAAACCGCCACCGCTGCACCGGCCAACAACGCCATGGCAGCCCTGTTCGCCAACGCCAAGCAGCTGAAGAAGAAGTGATGGACGTTCCACGCGAATACGTCGAAAGCGCCTTCAGCCAGCTCCTCGGCTGCCGCCTGCAACGCCTGGAAACAGGTGTTGCCGAGGTAGCCCTGGCGCTCGAGCCACACTTGCGCAACCGTGGCCAGAAGCTGCACGGCGGGGCGATCTTCAGCCTGGTGGACATCGCCATGGGCCTGGCCTGCTCGGCCAGCCATGGCTTCGACCAGCAAAGCGTCACCATCGAGTGCAAGATCAACTACATGCGCGCCGTCAGTGACGGCGAGGTGCTGTGCACCGCCCGCGTGCTGCACGCCGGGCGGCGTACCCTGGTGGTCGACGCCGACGTAGTTCAGGGCGACAAGCTGGTGGCGAAAGCGCAAGGAACCTTCGCGGTTCTCTAGCTCACCAAGCATTATCTGCGGTATTTTCAGCAGTGCGCTGGCACTGCTGGATCCGCGTTAACCAGGCGACAACGCCAGTTCCTTTCTTCCTACCCTTGTAGACCGTTATCTCTACCCCCATATTGGGGCGACTGACGCGTGAAGGAATACATCTTGAGCGACCTCCTCAACCGCCGCCTGAGCCTGCTCGGCGCCAATCTTCCCCTGCTCAAGCAGTGCCTGCACGGTATTGAGCGCGAATGTCTGCGCGTGACCGACGAAGGTCGCCTGGCCCAGACCCCGCATCCGCAAGCTCTGGGATCGGCGCTGACCAACGAGCAGATCACCACCGATTATTCCGAGTCGCTGCTGGAGTTCATCACCCCGGCCCTTCCCGACCCGGCCAAGGTGCTGGAAAGCCTCGAAGAGACCCACCGTTTCGTCTACAGCAAGCTGGGCGACGAATACCTGTGGAGCCCGTCGATGCCTTGCACGCTGCCGGCCGAGGAGGACATCCCGATCGCCGAGTACGGCAGCTCGAACATCGGTAAGCTCAAGCATGTCTACCGCAAGGGCCTGGCCCTGCGCTACGGCCGCACCATGCAGTGCATCGCCGGTATCCATTACAACTTCTCGCTGCCCGAAGCGCTGTGGCCGTTGCTGCGCTCCGCAGAAGGCGGCAGAGAAAGCGACCGCGACTACCAGTCGTCGGCCTATATCGCGCTGATCCGTAATTTCCGCCGCTACAGCTGGCTGCTGATTTACTTGTTCGGCGCCTCGCCGGCCCTGGACAAAGGCTTCCTGCGTGGCCGCCCGCACCAGCTCGAAGAGCTGGATGCCGAAACCTTGTATCTGCCCTACGCCACCAGCCTGCGCATGAGCGACCTGGGCTACCAGAGCAACGCCCAGGCCGGCCTCACGCCGTGCTACAACAACCTGGCCAGCTACACCGACAGCCTGCGCAAGGCGGTGGGCACGCCCTACCCTCCTTACGTCGAAGTCGGCACGCACGTGGATGGCGAGTGGGTACAGCTGAACACCAACATCCTGCAGATCGAAAACGAGTACTACTCGAACATTCGCCCCAAGCGCGTCACCTACACCGGCGAGCGGCCGATCCAGGCCCTGACCTCGCGCGGCGTGCAGTACGTGGAAGTGCGTTGCCTGGACATCAACCCGTTCCTGCCGGTGGGCATCGACCTGACCGAGGCGCGCTTCCTCGACGCGTTCCTGCTGTTCTGCGCGCTGGAAGACAGCCCGCAACTGGACAACGGCGAATGCGGCCAGTGCACCAACAACTTCCTGACCGTGGTCAAGGAAGGCCGGCGCCCGGGCCTGGAACTGCGCCGCAATGGCCAGCCGATCGGCCTGAAGACCTGGGCCAGCGAGCTGATCGAGCGTATCCGGCCACTGGCCGATCTGCTCGACCAGGCGCAAGGCGGTGCAGAGCACGGCAATGCCCTGGATGCCCAGCAGGCCAAGGTCGACGACGCCTCGCTGACCCCGTCGGCCCAAGTGCTGGCGCGCATGACCGAGCATAACGAAAGCTTCGTCAAGTTCGCCCTGCGCCAGAGTCGTATTCACGCCGAAACCTTCCGCGAGCAGCCACTGCCGGTCGAACGCCAGCAGGCCTTCGAAACCCTCGCCCGCGACTCGCTGGCCGAGCAGTCGCGCCTGGAACAGCAGGAAGTCGGCGACTTCGACCTGTTCGTCGGCGCCTACCAGGCCAGCATCCTGGCGATCAGCAACTGATGACCCGCACTGCCACCCCGCGCAAGCCGCGCGCCAGCAGCCAGGCCAGGATCGAGGCGATCCTGGCTGCTGCACGCGAGTTACTGGCCGAGCTGGGAGTGGCGAGCCTGTCGATCTACAGCGTGGCCGAGCGCGCACAGATACCACCGTCGTCGGTGTACCACTTCTTCGCCAGCGTGCCGGCGCTGCTGGAGGCGTTGACGGCCGATGTGCACCGGGCCTTCCGGGAAGCGCTGAGCGCGCCGATCGACAGCAGTGCGTTCAACACCTGGCACGAACTGTCACGGCTGATCGAGCAGCGCATGCTGGATATCTATAACGAGGACGCGGCGGCGCGGCAACTGATCCTGGCCCAGCATGGCCTGAGCGAAGTGGTGCAGGCCGACCGGCAGCACGACATGGAACTGGGCGACTTGATGCACAAGTTGTTCGGCCAGCATTTTCATCTGCCGGTGATGCCGGCGGATGTGGACGTGTTTGCCCTGGCCATGGAATTGAGTGACCGGGTGTATGCGCGGTCGGTGCAGCTGCATGAGGCGATCACCCCGCGCATGGCCGAGGAAGGCAAGCGAGTGTTCGAGGCGTATCTGGGGTTGTATCTACCGCCATTTCTGGCGAAGCGTTCCAGCTGAGATCATTGGGGCCGCGCAAAACATGAAACCTGCGCAGTACCTGTGGGAGCGGGCGTGCCCGCGAAGGGCTGCACAGCAGCCCCATGGCCAACACCCATCACAGCTTGGCGATGGACACTTCAGTCGATTTCACGAAGGCAATCACTTCACTGCCCACCTGCAGCTCCAGCTCACGCACAGAGCGGGTGGTGATGACCGAAGTGACGATGCCCGAGGCAGTCTGCACGTCGATTTCCGACAGTACCGGGCCTTCCAGGATTTCCTTCACGGTGCCTTTGAACTGGTTGCGAACGTTGATGGCTTTGATGGTCATGATTTGATTCCTTCTCTATGGCTTCAGTCTGGTAAGTGAGTCAGTGCGCCCAACGCAGTTGCGTGGGCAAAGGGGCTACAGGATCCGGCTCGGGCGCAGCGCCCGGGGCCGACAGAACACGGTTGAGCACTTCGCTTTCCAGCGCGGCCAGGCGGTGCGAACCACGCGCCCGAGGCCGTGCCAGGTCGACAGTGAGGTCGAGCCCGACTTCGCCGTCCTCGATCAGGATCACCCGGTCAGCCACGGCGACTGCCTCGCTGACATCGTGGGTAACCAGCAACACGGTGAAGCCGTGCTGACGCCACAGGCGTTCGATCAGTTGCTGCATCTCGATACGGGTCAATGCATCCAGCGCACCGAGCGGCTCGTCCAGCAGCAGCAGGCGCGGCTGGTGAATCAGCGCCCGGGCCAGGGCCACACGCTGCTTCTGGCCACCCGACAGAGCCGCCGGCCATTCATTGGCGCGATCGGCCAGGCCAACCGACTCCAACGCTTCCAGCGCACGCGGGCGCCAGTCGCCAGACAGGCCCAGGCCAACGTTGTCGATCACCTTCTTCCATGGCAGCAGGCGCGCGTCCTGGAACATCAGGCGGGTTTCTTCGCGGGCCTGCTCCAGCGGCGCCGCACCGGCCAGCAACTGGCCTGCAGTGGGCTGGTCGAGACCGGCCAGCAGGCGCAGCAAGGTGCTCTTGCCGCAGCCACTACGGCCGACGATGGCGACGAACTGGCCGGCAGGAATATGCAGCTCGATCCCCTTCAGCACTTCGCGCTGGCCAAAGGTCTTGCGCAGGCCGCTGGAAGCCAGCGGGATGCCACGCAGCAGGCGTGGCGGCTGTTCCTTGAGTACGGTCATGCGCCCTCCTTCTTCGCCACTTGATAGGCCGGGTGCCAGCGCAGCCACACACGCTCCAGGCCCCGGGCTGCGAGGTCGGCAAGCTTGCCGAGCACGGCATACAGGACGATGGCCAGCACTACCACGTCGGTCTGCAGGAACTCACGGGCGTTCATCGCCAGGTAACCGATGCCGGCATTGGCCGAAATGGTTTCGGCAACGATCAGGGTCAGCCACATGAAGCCCAGGGCAAAGCGCACGCCTACCAGGATCGAAGGCAATGCTCCGGGCAGGATCACCTGGCGGAACAGGCTGAAGCCGGACAAGCCATAGCTACGCGCCATTTCCACCAGCGCAAGGTCGACGTTGCGGATGCCGTGATAGGTGTTCAGGTAGATCGGGAACAGCGTGCCCAGCGCCACCAGGAAGATCTTTGCCGACTCGTCGATACCGAACCACAGGATCACCAGCGGGATCAGCGCCAGGTGCGGCACGTTGCGAATCATCTGCACCGAGCTGTCGAACAGGCGTTCGCTCCAGTTCGACAGGCCGGTGATGAAACCCAGCACCAGGCCGATGCTGCCACCGATGACGAAGCCCAGCCCGGCACGCCAGCCACTGATGGCCAGGTGGGTCCAGATCTCGCCGCTGCGCACCAGCTCGACGCCGGCGCTGACCACGGCGCTGGGCGCGGGCAGGATGCGCGTCGACAGCCAGCCGGCGCTGACCGCCAGTTGCCAGGCAGCCAGCAGCAGTACCGGCAGCGCCCATGGCGCCAGGCGCTGGCCAAGGTTGTTGGAAGTTGCACGACTCATGGCCTGGCCCTCAGCTCTGCGCAACGGACTTGGGCAGGATGTCGTTGGCCACCATTTCGCCAAACGGGCTCACATAGCCGCCGGCCTTGGCTTGCTCCGGGCGTTGCACATCCAGGTGCGGGAACAGCAACTCGGCCACCCGGTACGACTCTTCCAGGTGCGGGTAGCCGGAGAAGATGAAGGTATCGATGCCCAGCTCGGCGTATTCCTTGACGCGTGCCGCGACGGTCGGGCCATCCCCCACCAGCGCGGTACCGGCACCGCCACGCACCAGGCCGACCCCGGCCCACAGGTTGGGGCTGACCTCCAATTTGTCACGGTTGCCGTTGTGCAGGGCGGCCATGCGTTGCTGGCCGACCGAGTCGAAGCGCGCCAGCGAGGCCTGTGCACGAGCGATGGTGTCGTCGTCCAGGTGCGAGATGAGCTTGTCGGCAGCGGCCCAGGCTTCTTCGTTGGTTTCCCGCACGATCACGTGCAGGCGGATGCCGAAGCGCACTTCGCGGCCCTGAGCAGCGGCTTTCTCACGCACCTGGGCGATTTTTTCAGCGACCGCACTCGGCGGCTCGCCCCAGGTCAGGTACAGCTCGACCTGCTCGGCGGCCAGGTCCTGTGCGGCTTCGGAGGAACCACCGAAATACAGTGGCGGGCGTGGTTGCTGGATCGGCGGGTAGAGCAGCTTGGCGCCCTTCACCTGGATGTGCTTGCCGTCGTAGTCGACCACCTCGCCTTCCAGCACCTTGCGCCAGATACGGGTGAACTCTACAGAGGCTTCATAACGTTCCTGATGGTTCAGGTGCAGGCCGTCACCGGCCAACTCGTCCGGGTCGCCACCGGTCACCAGGTTGAACAGCGCGCGGCCATTGGACAGGCGATCAAGGGTTGCTGCCTGGCGTGCCGCCACGGTCGGCGAAATGATCCCGGGGCGCAGGGCGACCAGGAACTTCAGCCGCTGGGTCACCGGGATCAGCGATGCCGCGACCAGCCAGGAGTCCTCGCAGGAGCGCCCGGTAGGTATCAGCACGCCACCAAAGCCGAGCCGGTCGGCCGCCTGGGCGATCTGCTGCAGGTAGCCATGGTCGACTGCGCGGGCGCCATCGGAGGTGCCCAGGTACTTGCCGTCACCGTGGGTAGGAAGAAACCAGAAGATGTCAAGGCTCATTGGAGTTGTCTCCTCAAGGGGGGCTCAGCCAGGGCGGCGCCCCGGCGCAGGCGAATCAATCAAGGCGCACTGGCGACCTTGGCCGGGGGAGTCCAGATCACGTCCTTGATGCTCAGCGGCTTGGGAATCAGCTTCAGTGCCTGGAACGTGTCGGCGATCTTCTGTTGCGCGGCCACCACTTCCGGGGTGAGCGGCGCGGCACCGTAGCCTTGGCGCTTGACCGAAGTCAGGGTGATATCGGCGGGCAGGCCGAGCAGCGGCGCGACCTGGTCGGTCACTTCCTGCGGGTTGGCCTGGGACCATTCACCTACGGCACGCACTTCTTCGATCAGGGTGTTGATCACCGCCGGGTGCTGGGTCGCGTAGTTGCGAGTGGCCAGGTAGAACTGATGGTTGTCGACCAGGCCCTTGCCATCGCGCAGGGCATGAGCCTGAAGCTGTTTCTCGGCGGCAGCCTGGTACGGGTCCCAAATCACCCAGGCGTCCACGCTGCCGCGCTCGAAGGCGGCGCGGGCGTCGGCCGGGGGCAGGTACACCGGCTGGATGTCGCTGTATTTCAGGCCGGCGTCTTCCAGGGCGCGAACCAGCAGGTAGTGAACGTTGGAGCCTTTGTTGAGAGCGACTTTCTTGCCCTTGAGGTCTTTGACCGACTGGATCGGCGAGCCATTCGGCACCAGGATCGCCTCGCTGTGCGGTGCTGGCGGCTCGTAGGCGACGTACAGCAGGTCGGCACCGGCGGCCTGGGCGAACACCGGCGGGGTTTCACCGGTGACGCCAAAATCGATGGAGCCGACGTTCAGCCCCTCAAGCAGTTGCGGGCCGCCGGGGAACTCGGTCCATTGCACCTGCACGCCCTGCTCGGCCAGGCGCTTTTCCAGCGTGCCCTTGGCTTTGAGCAGCACCAGGGTGCCGTATTTCTGGTAACCGATACGCAGGCTCTCGGCCTGGGCTTGGGTGATGGCGCCGAAGGACACAGCCGCCGCAAACAGGGCGACCAGACCGCGACGCAAGAAGACTGTGCGCATGGCGCTCTCCTGTGCGAGTGGGTTCGGGTTGCACCTGCTTGCCTCGTTGTCGGGCGAGTAAGGTGGTGAAGCGGGTTGGGCCGGTCAGATGCTCCAGCGAGCGCTGATCAGGCGTTCGTTCAATACGCCGGGCGCCACGGGGCGCGGCCGGCGGGCTAGTGCAACGTGGAAGGTTTCCAGCGCGTCCTGCAGGCGTTCTTCCAGCGCCGCTACCAGCTGCGCGGGCCTGGAGCCTTCTGCGTAGGCGACCTGGCTGTCGTCGGCGAAGATCCCTTGCAGGGTCTCTTGCGCCTTGAGTGCCGACAGCACGGGTTTCAGTGCGTAATCCACCGCCAGCATGTGGGCGATGCTGCCGCCGGTGGCGATAGGCAACACGATCTTGTGTGCCAGGGCGCGTTCGGGCAGCAGGTCGAGCAAGGTTTTCAGGGCTCCGGCGAACGAGGCCTTGTACACCGGCGTGGCGACGATCAGGCCATCGGCCTGGGCGACCAGCTGCTGGAAGTGCTGCACCTGCGGGCTGTCGAAACGGGCGTGCAGCAGGTCTTCGGCGGGAAAGTCGCGCACCTGGAACGTCACTACCTCGACGCCACGGTCCTGCAGCCACTGGCGAGAACGCTCCAACAGCACGCCGGAGCGTGAACGGGTACTGGGGCTACCACCGATTGAGACGACCAGCATTGCAGCGCTTCCTTGTGTTCTGTTGGAGGTGACATTAACAGCCCCCGCATATATCTAGAAATCATATTTTTTCATTTATTTATTCCATTTTTGTTTTTATCTTCAAGGGCCTATTCGCGGGCACGCCCGCTCCCACAGGTTTTGTAGCAAAGCCAAGTCCTGCAATGTTCCTGTGGGAGCGGGCATGTTCTGGTCAAGTATTTCCGGACACCGGTTACGGTGAT